>NZ_CP083746.1:0-300000 GCF_020151015.1 Pseudomonas sp. p1(2021b) | reverse complement strand
CCGTGGCGCGAGGCAGCAGGGTCACTTCCGGCAGCGATTGCAGCTCGGCGACGACGGCAGCAACCCAGTCCGCGGCGGGTTTGCCGTCGAGGGTTTCGCGGGTGTCGAGCAGGCTGCCGCCGAACTCTTCCTGTTCGTCGGCAACGATCACACGGGCGCCGCTACGGCCGGCAGCCAGGGCTGCGGCCAGGCCGGCAGGGCCTGCACCGACGATCAGCACGTCGCAGTGCTGGTTCATGTAGTCGTAGCTGTCCGGGTCGTTCTGCAGCGGTGCACGGCCGAGGCCTGCCGCCTTACGGATGTACTTCTCGTAGGTCATCCAGAACGACTTGGGGTACATGAAGGTCTTGTAGTAGAACCCAGGCGGCATCATGCTGCCGCCGACCTTGCCCAGGATGCCCATGACGTCATTGTTGACGTTCGGCCAGCCGTTGGTGCTGGTGGCGACCAGGCCCGAGTACAGGGCCTGCTGGGTGGCACGCACGTTCGGCACCTGGGTGGCTTCGCTCGAACCCAGCTGCAAGATGGCGTTCGGCTCTTCCGGGCCGGCCGCGACGATGCCGCGTGGACGCGAGTACTTGAAGCTGCGGCCGACGATATCGACGCCGTTGGCCAGCAGGGCAGCAGCCAGGCTGTCACCGGCATAACCCTGGTAGGTCTTGCCGTTGAAGGTGAAGTTCAGGACCTTGCTGCGATCGATGCGACCGCCGCTGGCGAGGCGATAGACCTGGCTCATACTTTTTCTCCCTGGCCTTTGACGGCCGACTGCGCGGGGTTCAGCTTGTTCGCGGTGACCTGAGGCTTCTCGCCGATCTTGTAGGTTTCCAGAATTTCGTAGGTCTCGGTGTTACGCGTGACGTTGAAATACTGGCGGCAGCCGGCGACGTGGTCCCACAGTTCGTGGTGGATTCCGCGCAGGTTGTCGCGGAAGAACATGTAGGTACCCCATTCCTCGTCGGTGCAGGCGCTAGGGTCCAGCGGGCGGGCGATATGAGCCTGGCCGGAGGAGTGGAACTCTTCTTCGGAGCGCAGCTCGCCGCAGTGGGGACAGAAAATATGCAACATGACGAATTGTCTCCGATTAGTGGGCGACGGCCGCAGCGCCGTGTTCGTCGATCAGCGCGCCGGTGTAGAAGCGATCGATCGAGAAAGGCTTGGCCAGCGGGTGCATTTCGCCTTTGGCGAGGCTCGCGGCAAAGACGTTGCCCGAACCCGGGGTCGCCTTGAAGCCGCCGGTACCCCAGCCGCAGTTGAAGAACAGGTTCTTGACAGGGGTCTTGGAGATGATCGGGCACGCGTCCGGGCAGGTATCGACGATGCCACCCCACTGACGGTTCATGCGAACGCGCGAGAGGATCGGGAACATCTCGACGATCGCCTGCATGGTGTGCTCGATGATCGGGTACGAACCGCGCTGGCCATAGCCGACCCAACCGTCGATACCGGCGCCGATGACCAGGTCGCCTTTGTCGGACTGGCTGATATAGCCATGCACGGCGTTGGACATGATCACGCTGTCGATGATCGGCTTGATCGGCTCCGATACCAGGGCCTGCAGCGGGTGCGATTCCAGCGGCAGGCGGAAGCCGGCCAGCTTGGCCATGTGGCCGGAGTTACCAGCGGTGACCACGCCGACGCGCTTGGCGCCGATGAAACCCTTGTTGGTTTCCACGCCGATCACTGCGCCGTTTTCCTTGCGGAAGCCGATCACTTCGGTCTGCTGGATCAGGTCCACGCCCAGGGCGTCGGCAGCGCGAGCGTAGCCCCAGGCCACGGCATCGTGACGGGCCACGCCGCCACGGCGCTGGACGGTCGCGCCGAGGATCGGGTAGCGGGTGTTCTTCGAGCAATCCAGGTACGGGATCTCTGCAGCCACCTGCTCGGTGTTCAGCAGCTCGCCGTCCACGCCGTTGAGGCGGTTGGCGTTGACGCGACGCTCGGAATCACGGATGTCCTGCAGGGTGTGGCACAGGTTGTAGACGCCGCGCTGGGAGAACATCACGTTGTAGTTGATGTCCTGGGACAGGCCTTCCCACAGCTTCATGGCGTGTTCGTACAGTTTGGCCGACTCGTCCCACAGGTAGTTGGAACGCACGATGGTGGTGTTACGGGCGGTGTTGCCGCCGCCCAGGTAACCCTTCTCGATCACTGCGACATTGGTGATGCCGTGTTCCTTGGCCAGGTAGTAGGCCGTGGCCAGGCCGTGGCCGCCACCGCCGACGATGACCACGTCGTACACCTTCTTCGGCGTCGGCGTGCGCCACATGCGCTGCCAGTTCTCGTGGTGGCTGAGGGAGTGTTTGAAAAGGCCGAAGCCTGAATAGCGTTGCATGGTTGGTTACTCCACTCAGCGGTAGACCGGGAAATCGGCGCACAGGGCGGCGACGTTCTTGGCAACGTCAGCTTCGACGTCGGCATCACCCAGGTTGTCCAGCACATCGCAGATCCAGCCAGCCAGGGCCACGCACTGGGCTTCCTTGAAGCCACGGGTGGTGACGGCTGGGGTGCCGATGCGCAGGCCCGAGGTGACGAACGGCGACTGCGGGTCGTTGGGCACGGCGTTCTTGTTGACGGTGATATGGGCGCGGCCCAGGGCGGCGTCGGCGTCTTTGCCGGTCAGGCCCTGGCGAATCAGGCTGACCAAGAACAGGTGGTTGTCGGTACCGCCCGACACGACATCGTAGCCGCGATCGATGAACACCTTGGCCATGGCCTGGGCGTTGTCGATGACCTGCTTCTGGTAAGCCTTGAATTCAGGCTCCAGCGCTTCCTTGAAGCACACGGCCTTGGCAGCGATGACGTGCATCAGCGGACCGCCCTGGGCGCCCGGGAACACGGCAGCGTTGAGCTTCTTCTCGATCTCTTCGTTGGACTTGGCCAGGATCAGGCCGCCACGCGGACCGCGCAGGGTCTTGTGGGTGGTGGTGGTGACCACGTCGGCGAACGGGATCGGGTTCGGATACAGGCCAGCGGCAACCAGGCCAGCCACGTGGGCCATGTCGACGAACAGCAGCGCGCCCACTTTGTCGGCGATGGCGCGGAAGCGTGGGAAGTCCAGGGTCTTGGAGTAGGCCGAGAAGCCGGCGACGATCATCTTCGGCTTGTGCTCGACGGCCAGGCGCTCGACTTCGTCGTAGTCGATCAGGCCGGTGTTGGTGTCGATGCCGTACTGGACAGCGTTGTACAGCTTGCCCGAGGACGACACCTTGGCACCGTGGGTCAGGTGGCCGCCATGGGCCAGGCTCATGCCCAGGATGGTGTCGCCCGGCTGCAACAGGGCCAGGTAGACGGCGCTGTTGGCGGAGGAGCCGGAGTGCGGCTGGACGTTGGCATAGTCGGCGCCGAACAGCTGCTTGGCGCGCTCGATGGCCAGGGCCTCGACCTTGTCGACGTGCTCGCAGCCGCCGTAGTAGCGCTTGCCCGGGTAGCCTTCGGCGTACTTGTTGGTCAGGCCGCTGCCCTGGGCCTGCATGACGCGCTTGCTGGTGTAGTTCTCCGAGGCGATCAGCTCGATGTGATCTTCCTGGCGCTTCTCTTCGGCATTCATCGCCGCCAGCAGTGCGTCGTCGTAACCCTGGATCTGGTCTTGCTTGCTGAACATCGTTTGTCTCCTGGCAGCGGCCATTTCTTGTCTTCGAGGCACTGTGGCCCTTTGTGGCGATGGTATGGCCGGCACGGTCGACTCAGATGCCTGCGCACGCCTTGCAATGGCGCGTTTACGACATTCGCTTCAGCGAAGCCTCTGCGCAGCCCTCTTCGCGGGTAAACCCGCTCCCACAAGGAGTCGCCCGCCCCGTGGGAGCGGGTTTACCCGCGAAGTGATCCGCAAAAACAGCACAGGGCGTAGCGGCTGCGCCCCCTGTATAGGCAACCGCTGAATCGATGGTTTAGAGTGCGCTTCCATGTCGTATAAAGGACAGCTGTGATGACCGATAACAGCCAACAATTCGCCAGCGACAACTATTCCGGCATCTGCCCCGAAGCCTGGGCTGCAATGGAAAAGGCCAACCAGGGCCATGAGCGCGCCTACGGCGATGACCAGTGGACCGAGCGCGCCGCCGAATACTTCCGAGAGCTGTTCGAGACCGATTGCGAAGTGTTCTTCGCCTTCAACGGCACCGCCGCCAACTCCCTGGCCCTGGCCTCCCTGTGCCAGAGCTACCACAGCGTCATCTGTTCCGAGACCGCCCACGTCGAGACCGACGAATGCGGCGCGCCGGAGTTCTTCTCCAACGGCTCCAAATTGCTCACCGCACGAAGCGTGGACGGCAAACTGACGCCCGAATCGATCCGCGAAGTGGCGCTCAAGCGCCAGGACATCCACTATCCCAAGCCGCGCGTGGTGACCATCACCCAGGCCACCGAAGTGGGCACGGTGTATACCCCCGACGAGCTCAAGGCGATCAGCGCCACCTGCAAGGAGCTGGGCCTGAACCTGCACATGGACGGCGCACGCTTCTCCAATGCCTGCGCCTCCCTGGGCTGCACGCCTGCGGAGCTGACCTGGAAGGCGGGTGTGGATGTGCTGTGTTTCGGCGGCACCAAGAACGGCATGGCGGTGGGCGAGGCGATCCTGTTCTTCAATCGCGCCCTGGCCGATGACTTCGACTACCGCTGCAAGCAGGCGGGCCAGCTGGCGTCGAAGATGCGTTTCCTGTCCGCGCCCTGGGTCGGGCTGCTGGAAGATGGCGCCTGGCTGCGCTATGGCCGCCACGCCAACCAGTGCGCTCAGCTGCTGGCCTCGCTGGTCAGCGACCTGCCGGGAGTGGAACTGATGTTCCCGGTGCAGGCCAACGGCGTGTTCCTGCAAATGCCGGAACACGCGCTGGAGGCACTGCGGGCCAAGGGCTGGCGCTTCTATACCTTCATCGGCAGCGGTGGCGCGCGGTTCATGTGCTCGTGGGATACCCAGGAAGCGCGGGTACGCGAACTGGCGGCGGACATCCGCGCCATCGTCGGCGCCTGACCGAGCGCATCGCGGGACACGCCCGCTCCCACAAGGCCCTGCAAATCTCGACATCGAGGTCTGCTCGGAACCTGTGGGAGCGGGCGTGTCCTGCGATGAAGCCAGCGCCCATCTAAAGCTTGAACCCGCCCATCTGCCGCGCCAGGTCATCGGCCAACCCCCGCAACGCCTGGCACTGCTCACGACACACCTGCACCTCGGCCGCCGTCTCCCGGGCCAGGTCGGAAATCCCCTGTACCGTCCGGTTGATTTCCTCGGTCACCGCCGACTGCTCCTCGGTCGCCGTCGCCACCTGATGGTTCATGTCGCTGATGTGCTCCACCTGGTCGGTGATCGCGCCCAACGACGCACCAGTACGCTGGCTGGATTCCACGCCGCTGCCCGTCGCCTGCTGCCCGGCCTGCATCGATGCCACCGCACTGCCGGCCCCCTGCTTGAGGCGCTGGATCATCTGCTGCACCTCGTCGGTGGACACCTGGGTACGCCGCGCCAGGGTACGCACCTCATCGGCCACCACGGCGAAACCACGCCCCATCTCACCGGCCCGGGCTGCCTCGATGGCCGCGTTGAGCGCCAGCAGGTTAGTCTGCTCGGAAATACTGCGGATCACCGCCAATACCTCATCGATGGAGGCGACCTCGTCGGCCAACTGGCCCACCGCCTGGGCCGCACGCCCGATCTCGCCAGACATGCCCTCGATGTTGTGGATGGAGCGATGCACCACCTCGCGCGCCTGCAGCGCCTCGTCGCGTGCCGACTGCGATGCCTGGGCGGCGTTGCCGGCATTGTGGGCGATGTCCTGTACGGTCAGCCCCATTTCATGCACGGCAGTGGCGACCATTTCGGTCATTTCCTGCTGCCGGCCGGAGCGGTCGGCGGTGTTGTCCACCACCTGCGTCACCTGCTCCACCGAACGGTGCAGACGTTCGGTGGTGCGCAGCACCTCACCTATCAACGCACGCTGGCTGTCGAGGAAGCGGTTGAAACCACGCGCCAGGTCACCGAGCTCGTCTTCACGTGTGTCGTCCAGGCGGTGACTCAAGTCACCCGCCCCGCTTCCGATCTGCACCAGCGCCGAGGTCACCTGGCGGATCGGCCGCACCAGCCCACGCGCCAACAGCACCACGAGCAACAACGAAACCAGCGCCACCGCACCACCGATCAGGCTGGTCAACCACACGGCCTCGTGCATCTGTGCGTAGATTTCTGCTTCCGGCACCTCGGCCACCAAGGTCCAGTTCAGGTCACGCAGGGGCAGCCCCAACGCCAGGTAGTCCTCGCCATCGCGGTTGAAGCGCACGCTGCGCAGCCCTTCACCGCCACCCAGTACGGCCTGGCTCGCTGCATCGCCGAATTGCTCGGCCAGCTGTCGCTTGCCGCTGAATTCAGCTTGTGGATGGACCTGGATCAAGCCGTCATTGCGCACCAGCAACACCCGGCCGCGTTCGCCGAAGCTGAAATTGTGGATGAGCTCGGAGAGTTCGGTCATGCGCAGGCCCATGCCGGCGATGCCCACCAGTTGGCCGTCCTTTTCCACGCGATAGTCGATGAACAGGGCAAGCTCGCCGGTGGAGCCGTCGATATCGATGTTGATCAGCCGCTCGGCACCGCTGTCGATATAGCCGTAGAACCACTGGTCCTTGGGGTTATCGCGACTGAGGGTCCGGTCCAGGCCTTTTTCGTTGTAGTAGTGGTTGGTCGCGGTAGCCGCGAACAACGCGGTGAACGCCTGGTTGCGCTGCCGGGCAGCCTCGAGGTACTCGAGGAAGCGCGGCGCCTGGGCGGGGTCTTCGCCGCCTGCCAGCCAATCCCGCAGCAGCGTGTTGCCGGCGATATCCGCCGCCGCCACCAGGGGTTGGCCAAGCATGCGCTCGATGTCGTTGCGGATGGCCTCGATACTGGCCGGCAATGCAGTGTCGACCAGGTAGCGTTCGGTCAGGCGGTTGACCGCCGCGGTATAGACCGCGACCACCACGAGAATACTCGCCAGCAGGGCTGCGCCCATGCTCGCAATCAATTGCCATTGGATACTTCGCCGCCAGATACGCATGCCCTGCTCCCCGTTAATTATTGTTTTGGGAAGAGTGTATACACTTACGTATCCAGTTATTCCAGTGATCCAGGACAATGCCCCGCCCCTCTATGGGGGCGGGGAAGCGGCGCGTCTTTTACTGTTCAGCGATGGTCCGCACGATCGCATCGACCGTGGCGTCGATCTGCGCCTGGGTGCGCTCGAGGGTCTGTTGGTGCTCGCGTTGCAGTTCGATCTGCCTGGAACACAGGTTCAGGGCTGCCAGCACCAGCAGCTTGTCACCGATCAGGGTCGGGTATTGACGCTTGGTGTCGGCCAGGGAGGCGTTGAGCATCCGCACGGCCTGCGCCAGGGTCTCTTCCTGGCCTTGGGGCGCCTTGATCGAATAGTCGTTGCCAAGGATCGACACGACATTGATCGGCTGCGCTTGCAGTCTCATGCGTTGACGACACCGGCGCTTGCGCGCTCAACCAGGGCCTGGATACGCGCGGCGGTGGCGCCGTGCTTCTCTTCCTGTTCCATCAGCGACAACTGCAGGGTCTCGTTCTCTTCCTTGGCCTGGGCCAGTTCCTGGCCGAGGGCGGTGTTCTGCTCGGTGAGTTGAGCGTTCTTCTGCATCAGGTCGTTGACCAGCTGCTCGAGTTGATTCAGGGAAGCTTCCAACATGCGTCTATCTCGGGTTGTTGCAAAGGGCGCACACGATAAAGAAAAGCGCGCGGCCTCGCCATTAAATATGGGAAAACAATGACTTGGCCTAGATTGACAGGCGTGCTGGAGGGTTGTTCCGACCTGGGTCAACCTTCTGTCTGAAAGCGCGCCCAAAAACAAAGGGGCCGCTAAGCGGCCCCTTGAGGTGTCCGGGATCAGTAATCGATCCGCACATCCCCTTTCGGCACACTGCAGCACGACAGGATGTACCCTTCGGCCTCGTCGTCCTCGGTGATGCCACCGTTGTGGTCCATTTCCACTTCGCCGCCGAGCTTGAGCACCTTGCAGGTACCGCAGATGCCCATGCCGCACGCCTTCGGAATCATCAGGCCGACCTTGGCAGCAGCGGCATGCACGGTCTCGCCCGGGGCGATGCGGATGCTCTTCTCGCTGCCGACGAACTCCACCAGGTTGAGGTCGGCGGCGTCCATTTCCTCGGCGGCCTCGGCAGCCTGCTCGGCATGCTCCACGGCATCGGCCTTGGCTTCCGGCGGGGTCGCGCCGAACGACTCCTCGTGATAGTTGCGCATGTCGAAGCCGACCGCCTCGAGCATGCGCTTGACCGCGTTCATGTAAGGGGTCGGGCCGCAGCAGAACACCACCCGCTCCATATAGTCAGGGGCGATCAGTTCCATCAGGCGCTGGTTCAGGTAACCACGGTAGCCCGACCAAGGCTCGCCCAGGCCATGCTTCTCACAAATGATGTGCAGGCTGAAGTTGGGAATCCGCGAGGCCATCTGGTCCAGTTCGCGGTGGTAGATGATGTCCTTCGGCGAGCGGGCGCTGTGGACGAAGACCATGTCGACGTTGCCGTTGGTATCGTAGAACCAGCGTGCCATGGACATCACCGGGGTGATCCCGACACCACCGGAGAGGTACAGCACCTTCGGCGCCGGGAAGTCGATGGCGTTGAACAGGCCCACCGGCCCGTGCACGGCCAGCTCGAAGCCTTCGTGCATGTTGTCGTGCAGCCAGTTGGAAACCTGCCCGCCCGGCACGCGCTTGACGGTGATGGAGAAGCTGTAGGGTACCGAGGGCGAGCTGGAGATGGTGTAGGAGCGCATCACCTGCTTGCCATCGATCTCAAGCTCCAGGGTGACGAATTGCCCAGGCTTGAAGAAGAACATGATCGGCTGGTCGGCCATGAAGCAGAAGGTGCGCACGTCCCAGGTCTCCTGGATGACCTTGACACAGCGCACGATGTGGCGGCCATTGGCCCAGGTCTGGGTGGTGACCGGATTAAGGAAGGTATCGGACATGTTCATCTCCAGCGGCCGACTACCGGCCTTGATGGCTCCGATAATGCGCAAGCCGGCGACGAAGTACATTCCCATCAGCGACATCGGCGTGCTTATCGCGACCAGCCCCGCACTACAAGGGCTGGCGCGTCGGAATTCGAATCGGCCATGTCGCCCATGGATATGGTTCGCGACGCCTTCGAACGCACACTCCACGGCAAAAGAACCCGCTGTTTTTTGCAAGCAGCCTTGCGGCAAACCACAACAACGATTAGCCACTTTCGCCGGCCGCATTCGGCCCTGAGGACCAAACGATGGACGTCACCGCAACCCTGAGCCTGGGCGATCCACTGGAAGCTGCACGCAAGGCAACCGCCGAGATGCTGCAGACCCGCGAGCGCACCTACTCGCTGCCCCAGCCGTTCTATACCGACGAGCGTCTGTTCCAGATCGACATGCAGGAGATCTTCCACAAGGAATGGCTGATCGCCGGCATGACCTGCGAGATCCCGACCAAGGGCAACTTCCTGACCCTGCAGATCGGCAAGAACCCGATCATCGTGATCCGCGGCGCCGAAGGCCAGGTCCATGCCTTCCACAACGTCTGCCGTCACCGCGGCTCGCGCCTGTGCACCAGTGAAAAAGGCAAGGTCGCCAAACTGGTCTGCCCGTACCACCAGTGGACCTACGAGATCGATGGCCGCCTGCTGTTCGCCGGCACCGAGATGGGCGATGACTTCGACATGAAGAAGTACGGCCTCAAGCCGGTCAACGTGAAGACCGCGGGCGGCTACATCTTCATCAGCCTGGCGGAGAACCCGCCTGCCATCGACGAGTTCCTGGCCACCCTGGACCACTACATGGAACCGTACGACATGGAAAACGCCAAGGTGGCGGTGCAGACCACCTTGATGGAAAAGGCCAACTGGAAGCTGGTGCTGGAAAACAACCGTGAGTGCTACCACTGCAACGGTTCGCACCCTGAACTGCTGAAAACCCTGCTGGAGTGGGACGACACCAACGACCCACGTGCCGACCAGGCGTTCAAGGACCACGTAGCCGCCTCCGCCGCTGCCTGGGAAGCCGAAGGCATCCCGCACGAGCACAAGAGCCATGGCCTGCGTAACCGTATCGTGCGCATGCCGCTGCTCAAGGGCACCGTGTCCATGACTATGGACGGCAAGCAGGCGTGCAAGAAGCTGATGGGCCGTATCAAGAACCCGGACCTGGGCTCGATGCGCATCCTGCACCTGCCGCACGCCTGGAACCACTGCATGGGCGACCACATGATCGTCTTCACCGTGTGGCCGATCAGCGCCCAGGAGTCGATGGTCACCACCAAGTGGCTGGTGCACAAGGATGCAGTCGAAGGTGTCGACTACGACCCTGAGAACATGCGCAAGGTCTGGGATGCCACCAACGACCAGGACCGTCGCCTGGCCGAAGAAAACCAGCGCGGCATCAACTCCACCGCCTACCAGCCCGGCCCATACTCCAAGACCTACGAGTTCGGCGTGGTCAACTTCATCGACTGGTACAGCCAGCGCCTGCTCAACAACCTGGGCGCAGAGCCGGCACCGTACCTGAAGGAAGTGAAAGCGCAGTAAGGCTTTCCCTACCCAGGAAAGAGCAGCCCAACCCAACGGCTGCTCTTTTTTTTGCGATGTCTCTGTGCTGTGCGGGTTACTCGCGAAAACGGATGCGAGCTCACTGCCTATTTGCGGGCAAACCCACAGGCATTGCTGCTCTGGCGCGCTGATCATTTCTTGATCAACCCTACCCAGCCCTATCCCTACAGGGCTTGCAGCCACCCACCAACATTTTATCCACAGCCTGGCACACACTATTTGTGGAAAGCTATCGGGGTAGGCGAGCCTAACGATCTGATCGTTATTTGATCAATCCACTGTATCCCTTTGATTTCGCGGCCTGCAGCGACTACCGAACATCTTGTCCACAGAGCCGCCAACAGACTTTGTGGGCAAGATGGACAATCTGACGCCAGCGCCTGTGGATAGTACCCTGGACAGCCTGTTACACGCTGGCTTCAGACGAATTGATCAATAAATGAACAAACAGCTGGAAGCCAATGAATCCGTGGGCTGTACCATTGGCCAAACAGATTATCCACAGATCCGCCAACAGCGATTGTGGGAAACGTTCAGGGGTGAGGGGATAAGTGAAGCGTAGAGCCTGCTCAATTATTGATCAAAGCGCTGGAGGCTAGGAGCAGCGCGACCTGCAGCGAAGCGTGAACATTTTATCAACAGGGTGGCGAACAGATTCGGTGTGTAAAAAATCGAGGCCGCTCCTACAGGGATCGCATAACCTCTGTAGGAGCGGCCTTGTGCCGCGAAGGGGCGCGCAGCGGCCCCGGCGTAGGAATGCCTAGCGCAGCACTCCTTCTTCCACCAGCAGCTTGAGGATCGCCTCGGCGCCCTCTTGCGGCGAAACGTCCTTGAGCACCTTGCCACCACCGCCACTGGCTTTGGCCGTGGCAGCCTTCATACGGTCGGCACCGCTCTTGGCCTTGATCACCTTCAACCGCTTGGGCCGTGGGCGAGCCGGTTGCAGCTCGGACTCAGCCAGCAGTTCATCCTCGACGATCGCCACGTTGCGCGCCGCCAGCACACCCCGGCGCGCCGGGCCGAACGCGCTCTGGCGCGGCTTGGGTGCAGCGTTATCCACAGTGGCCAGCAACGGCAGGCGAACCTTCAACCGACGACGCTGGCCCCGAGGCAATGCCTGCAGAACCTGGGCAGTACCATTGTCGATGGACTCCACCTCCGCCAACCCGACCACCAGCGGCCACCCCAGGCGCTCGGCCAGCAGGAACGGCAACATGCCAGAGCCCTCGCCGGTTTCCGCCTGGCTGCCGGTCAGCACCAGTTGCGCCCCAGCATCGCGCAGGTAATCGCCCAGCACACCCAGGACATCGGCGCCGGCCGGCTGCTCCAGTATATCGAGGTGATCCAGGCCCATGCCCAGGTAGGCACGCAAAGCCTCTTCACGCGGATCGCCCGCGTGCACGACCTGCAAGTTATCCCCAGCCAGCTGTAAACCCAGCTCCACGGCGCGGGCGTCCTGCTCGGCCCGACGGGTGCGGCCAGAGCTTGGGTGGGCGCCGATGGAGACCAGGCTGATGACTTTCGTACTCATGCTCGTGCCCTTATGCCGCGTCGCGCTGGCCGGCGCTGCGGTAGTTGTCCACAGCCTCGATCAACGCCTGGAGAATCGCCGAACTGTCGCCAATCACCGACAGGTCGGCCCGTTTGATCATGTCGCAGCCTGGGTCCATGTTCACCGCCACCACCTTGTCGCAGGCGCCGATGCCCTGCAGGTGCTGGATCGCTCCGGAGATGCCCACGGCCACGTAGACGCGCGCCGTGACCCAGGTACCGGTGGCACCGACCTGGCGGTTACGGGGCATGAAGCCATCGTCCACTGCCACCCGCGAGGCGCCTTCGGTCGCACCGAGGGCCGCGGTCGCCTTGTGGAACAGGTCCCAGTCCTTGACGCCGTTGCCGCCGGAAACGATGAACTCCGACTCGGCCATGGCGATGGCGGCCGGGTCCACGGCCACCGAGCCCAGGTCTTCGATACGCGACAGGCTGCGTGCCACGCTTGTGGACAACTCCACCGGCAATGCTTCGTGACGGGTTTCGCTGACCGGGTCCGAGCACTCGGCCGCGGCCAGGATCAGGCGCGGCAGAGTACGCTGCAGGTCCTGCTGACCGGCACCGGCACGGCCGATGCACTGGCCATCCTTGACCTGCCAGACACGCGTCGCCGGGCGCTCGCCCAGGGCGGCGCCCAGGCGACGACCCAGTTCGCCGCCACCGGTGCGGCTGTCGGGCAGCAGCCAGTGGCGCGGCGCGAACTGGTTATCCACAGCGCGCAAACCCTGCACCATCTGCTCCGGTGCATAACCTTCGTATGCCTCGCCTTCGATCACCAACAGGCGGTCGACACCGGCGGTGGCGAAATTGCTTTCCTTGTGTTCGCCGAACACAATCGCCAATACCGCACCGTCCTTACCGGCCAGGCTATGGGCCAGACCCAGCAGGTCGCGGTCATGGCTGCCGAGGCGGCCACCGACCATGTCCGGGACCACGGCGATGTAGAACGCCGGGTCCGCGACCTGGTGCAACGGCAGTTGCACCTCGGCCGCAGCCGTACGCCGCGCACCACCGGTGGTACCCTGCTGGGCACCACTGCGGTCGATGCGCTTGAGGCCATTGGGGCCAATGAAGCCCGCGGCGATCGCATGGGGGTTCTTGCGGATGATGCCGTTGGGGCCCATCCAGCTGGTCTGTTGCGTCTGCATCGCTGCGTGCAGCGGATGCAGACGGTTACGGGCGATCCACTCGGCGCGTGGGTCGCGGCGGATGATGTCGCTCATCAGTGCACCTCCGCAGTTTCACGTTTGGCCGCTTGCGACTTTCCCGCCGCAGGCGCTTCGTCTTCGATCAGCACGTCGGCCACGAGCTCGGCGATATCCTTGATCAGCGGGCGTGGCTCGACCACACCTTCGAGCATCGCGGTGCACTGTGGGCAACCCACGGCCACCACCTCGGCTTCGGTCTGGCGGATATCGTCCATGCGCATGTCGGGGATACGCTGCTTGCCCGGGATATCGGTGATCGGCGCGCCGCCTCCACCGCCGCAGCAGCGGGAACGGAAGCCCGAACGCTCCATCTCGCGCACTTCGATACCCAAGGCCTTGAGCACGTCGCGCGGTGCTTCGTATTCGCCGTTGTAGCGGCCCAGGTAGCACGGATCATGGTAGGTGACGCTGCCACCTTTGTGCTGGCCCAGGTTGAGCTTGTTGGCTGCGATCAGTTCGGCGATGTAGGTGCTGTGGTGCTGCACCTGGTACTCGCCACCCAAGGCGCCGTACTCGTTCTTCAGCACATGGAAGCTGTGCGGGTCGCAGGTGACGATGCGCTGGAAGCGGTATTTGTTCAGCGTCTGGATGTTGCGCTTGGCCAACTGCTGGAAGGTCGCTTCGTCGCCCAGGCGGCGCGCCACGTCGCCGCTGTCGCGCTCTTCCAGGCCGAGCACGGCGAAGTCGACGCCCGAGGCCTTGAGCACTTTGACGAACGAACGCAGGGTACGCTGGTTGCGCATGTCGAAGGCGCCGTCACCCACCCAGAACAGCACCTCGGTGCTCTTCACGTCAGACAACAGCTTGAGGTTGAGGTCGGCCGCCCAGTTCATCCGGCCACCGGGGTTGAAACCGCCGGGGTTGTCGGTGGCGATCAGGTTGTCCAGCACCTCGGCGCCCTTGTTCGGGGTCGCGCCCTTTTCCAGGGTGAGGTGGCGGCGCATGTCGACGATGGCGTCGACGTGCTCGATCATCATCGGGCACTCTTCCACGCACGCGCGGCAGGTGGTGCACGACCACAGGGTCTCGGCATCGACCAGGCCGTTGACGATCGGCTGGTGCGGGTGGCCGCCGTGCTCGCCGATCGGCTTGCCCGGGTAGGGGCTGCCGGCGAACTTGGCGTCGGTACCCCCGGCCAGGCCAATGACCATGTCCTGGATGAGCTTCTTCGGGTTCAGCGGCTGGCCAGCGGCGAAGGCCGGGCACATGGCTTCGCACTTACCGCACTGCACGCAGGCATCGAAGCCCAGCAGCTGGTTCCAGGTGAAGTCCACCGGCTTTTCCACGCCCAGGGGCGCGTTCGGGTCTTCCAGGTCCAGCGGCTTGAGGCCGGTGGAGCGGCCACCACCGAAACGTTCGGCACGGCGGTGCCAGGCCAGGTGCAGGGCACCGGCGAAGGCGTGCTTCATCGGGCCGCCCCAGGTCATGCCGAAGAACAGCTCCGACACGCCCCACAGCACACCGACGCCCAGCACGGCCACCAGCAGCCAGCCACCGGTGCCTTCAGGCAGGATGCCGGCGACCGGCAGGGTCGCGATGAAGAAGCTCGCTGCGAATATCAGCAGGCTCTTGGGCAGGCGCATCCACGGGCCCTTGGACAGGCGCGCGGGCGGGTTCAGGCGACGCTTGAAGACGAAGATGGCGCCACTGAACATGATCACGGTGGCGACCAGCAAGGCGTAGCCGAGGATCTTGCTCTGCAGGCCGAAGCCATGCACCAGGATCGCCAGCACGGCCGACAGCACGAAGCCGCCGGCGGTGGCCACGTGGGTCTTGGACATGTACTTGTCGCGCTCGACTACGTGGTGCAGGTCCACCAGGTAGCGACGCGGCATGGCCAGCAGGCCGCCGATCAGGTTGACCTTGGACGGCCGGCCGCGCCGCCACATGCGCACCCGGCGCAGGGCGCCGAGCACCGCCAGGCCAAGGGCAGCGAACAGCAGGATGGGTAGAAGGGTGTTCAACATGGGAGGCTCCCACAACAGCTGGATTCTTGCGCTGCCCTCGAGGGTGGCGCGGACCCCTGTAGGAGCGGCCTTGTGCCGCGAAAGGGTCGCGAAGCGACCCCAGCATTCCAGCAGTGCTGCGAACTTGCTGGGGCTGCAGTGCAGCCCTTTCGCGGCACAAGGCCGCTCCTACAGGGGAGCCAATCCCGCCTCTAGCGAGGCGGTGCGATCAGAAGTCCTTGCACAGGCGCAGGGCGTCGTAGATCGCGGCGTGGACGTTACGCTGGGCCACGCAGTCGCCGATGCGATACAGCAGGTAACCTTCGCCCGGCTGGCTGAGGATCGGCTGCGGCTTGATGGCGAACAGCGCCTCGACGTCGATCTGGCCCTTGTTGCGCGAACCATCCTTCAGTGCGTAGTACAGCGCTTCGTCAGGACGCACGCCGTTCTCGATCACGACCTGGTCGACCACGCGCTCTTCCTTGCCGCCGGTGTACTCGTTCTCGAGCACCGCCACCAGCTTGTCGCCCTCGCGGTAGACCTTTTCCAGCATCATGTCGCCGGTCATGATCACTTCCTTGGGGTACAGGCTGCGGTAGTAGGTCGGGAAGGTGGTACCGCCCATCGCTACGCCCGGCTTGATGTCGTCGGTGACGATCTCTACCTGGGCGCCCTTGTCGGCCAGGAAGTCCGCGGTCGACATGCCGGTGAATTCGCAGATGGTGTCGTACACCAGCACGTTCTTGCCCGGTGCGACCTTGCCGTCCAGCACGTCCCAGCTGCTGACCACCAGGCCTTCGGCAGCACCCCAGTGCTCGTTCTGCTCGACGAACGGATGGCCGCCCACCGCCAGCACCACCACATCCGGACGCAGGTCCATGATGGTCTCGGCGTCGGCCGCAGTGCCCAGGCGCAGGTCTACCTTCAGGCGGGCCAGCTCCAGCTGGTACCAACGGGTGATACCGGCGATCTGGTCACGCTGCGGTGCCTTGGACGCGATGGTGATCTGGCCACCGATCTGGTCCTTCTTCTCGAACAGGGTCACGTCGTGGCCACGCTCGGCGGCGACGCGGGCAGCTTCCATGCCGGCAGGGCCGGCACCGACCACCACCACCTTGCGCTTGGGCCCGGTGGTCTTCTCGATGATGTGCGGCACGCCCATGTATTCACGGGAGGTCGCGGCGTTCTGGATGCACAGTACATCCAGGCCCTGGTACTGGCGGTCGATGCAGTAGTTGGCGCCGACGCACTGCTTGATCTGGTCGACCTGGCCCATCTTGATCTTGGCGATCAGGTGCGGGTCGGCCATGTGCGCACGGGTCATGCCGACCATGTCGACGTAACCGCCCTCCAGGATACGGGTAGCCTGGTTCGGGTCCTTGATGTTCTGCGCGTGCAGTACCGGGACCTTGACCACTTCCTTGATGCCGGCCGCCAGGTGCAGGAACGGCTCCGGCGGGTAGCTCATGTTCGGAATGACGTTGGCCAGGGTGTTGTGGGTGTCGCAACCCGAACCGACCACGCCGATGAAGTCGAGCATGCCGGTGGCATCGTAGTACGCGGCGATCTGCTTCATGTCCTCGTGGCTCAGGCCATCGGGGTGGAATTCGTCGCCACAGATACGCATGCCCACGCAGAAGTCGTCACCGACCTCGGCGCGCACGGCCTTGAGCACTTCCAGGCCGAACTTCATGCGGCCTTCGAAGGTACCGCCCCACTCGTCGGTACGTTTGTTGACGCGTGGGCTCCAGAACTGGTCGATCATGTGTTGGTGCACGGCCGACAGCTCGACGCCGTCCAGGCCGCCTTCCTTCGCCCGGCGCGCGGCCTGGGCGTAGTTGCCGATCACCCGCCAGATCTCTTCGACCTCGATGGTCTTGCAGGTGGCGCGGTGAACGGGTTCACGGATACCGGACGGCGACATCAGGGTCGGCCAGTTGAAACCGTCCCAACGCGAGCGACGGCCCATGTGGGTAATCTGGATCATGATCTTGGCGCCATGCTTGTGCATGGCGTCGGCGAGGTTCTGGAAGTGCGGGATGATCCGGTCGGTCGACAGGTTCACCGACGACCACCACTCCTGCGGGCTGTCGATGGCGACCACGGACGAACCGCCGCAGATGGCCAGGCCGATGCCGCCCTTGGCCTTCTCCTCGTAGTACTTGACGTAACGCTCGGTGGTCATGCCGCCGTCGGTGGCGTAGACCTCGGCGTGCGCGGTGCTGAGCACGCGGTTGCGGATGGTCAGTTTGCCGATCTGGATCGGCTGGAACATTGCTTCGAATGCCATGTCGCTTACTCCGACTTACAACGGCTTGACGATGAACAGGCCGTCGTCGTGGCCTTCTTCCGAACCACCGTAGACCTGCTCGGCCACGGTACGGATGGAGCTGCCACGGGCGGCGAGGATCTGGTCCATGGCGCCGGCGAACCAGCCGGTGAACATGTAGTCGACCTTGCGGCCGCACTTGCCATAGACGTAGACGAATGCAGAGTGCTTGAGCTTGACGCTGCAGGTGCCCTTGTCCAGATCGATGTCCTGGATCTCGAACAGGCCCCAGCCGCGCTGCGACAGGCGCTTCATGTAGTGCTCGAACACCGCGACGCCTTCCAGGCCATGGCATTCGGCTTCTTTTTCGCACCAGTGCCAGGCGGACTTGTAGCCGGCCTTGTAGAGGATCTCGGCGTAGGCGTCAGCGCCCAGTACTTCTTCGATACCGATGTGGTTGTTGACGAAGAAGTGACGCGGCACATACAGCATCGGCAGGGCGTCTGTGGTCCATACACCGGTCTCGGTATCGACTTCGATTGGCAATTGCGGGGCGATCTTGGCCATGGAAACTCAACTCCAGAAAAATTTTTATTGGTTGCCCCGACGTTGCTGGCCGGGGCCTTCAGGCTCGGAGTGCGGCTTATTCGCCCCACACATCCTTGAGGACGTTTACCCAGTTCTCGCCCATGATCTTGCGCACCACACGCTCGGAGTGGCCGCGCTTGAGCAAGGTCTCGGTGAGGTTCGGGAATTCGCCGACAGTGCGGATCCCCAGTGGGTTGATGATCTTGCCGAAATTGGTCAGGCGACGGGCGTAGCCCTTGTCGTGGGTCAGGTACTCGAAGAAGTCCTGGCCGTGGCCCTGGGTGAAGTCGGTACCGATACCGATCGCGTCTTCACCGACGATGTTCATGGTGTATTCGATGGCCTCGGCGTAGTCGTCGATGGTCGAGTCGATGCCCTTGGCCAGGAACGGTGCGAACATGGTCACGCCAACGAAGCCGCCGTGGTCGGCGATGAACTTCAGCTCTTCGTCCGACTTGTTGCGTGGGTGTTCCTTCAGGCCCGAAGGCAGGCAGTGGGAGTAGCAGACCGGCTTCTTCGACTCGAGGATGACTTCCTCGCTGGTCTTGGAGCCGACGTGGGACAGGTCGCACATGATGCCGACGCGGTTCATCTCGGCGACGATCTCACGACCGAAGCCCGACAGGCCGCCATCGCGCTCGTAGCAGCCGGTGCCCACCAGGTTCTGGGTGTTGTAGCACATCTGCACGATGCCCACGCCCAGCTGCTTGAACACTTCCACGTAGCCGATCTGGTCTTCGAAGGCATGGGCGTTCTGGAAGCCGAAGAGGATGCCGGTCTTGCCCAGCTCCTTGGCCTTGCGGATGTCGGCGGTGGTACGCACCGGCATGACCAGGTCGCTGTTCTCGCGGATCAGTTTCTGGCTGGAAGCGATGTTGTCGACGGTCGCCTTGAAGCCTTCCCAGACCGACACCGTGCAGTTGGCCGCAGTGAGGCCACCTTTGCGCATGTCCTCGAACAGTTCGCGGTTCCACTTGGCGATGATCAGACCGTCGATGACGATGCTGTCGGCGTGCAATTCGGCTGGGCTCATCAGGCTGTCCCCTTTTATTGAGTTTGCTCGCGCCAAACCTTGTGCCGGCGCTTTGGGGGCCAGCATATGCCTGCGGCCCGAGGCGCCCCGGTGCAAAAACGACAGGGGGTTTGCCGAAAGCGTCAAAGGCCGACAAGGCGCCCTCTGGTGCGCCATACGGCGATGAGAGGCGGTCTCGACAACGGCGTTTTCAGGCTTTATGAACTTTTCTTCAGAGAGCTACCAAGCGCCCCCGGAGTGAGCGAGAATCCCGGCGATTCGTCAGCCTGTTGAGGAGAAAACGGATGAAATCAATGGCATGGCTGGCCCTGGTGGCCGTGGCCCTGGGCGCCCAGGCCAACGAGGACGAAAGCACGCCTTGCGACACTGTCGAAAACGACACGCAAAGCTATGCCTGTGCGGCCTACAACAAGCAGACCGCCGAACGGGAGCTCGCGGCGGCGTTCGACGATCTCATCCAGCGCATTACCGACCAGTACCCGGACGAAAACGACAAGGTGCGGCAGTTGACCAGCCGCCTGCAGGCTGCCCAGGCCCTGTGGACCCAATTGCGCGACGCCGACTGCAAGGTCGAGACCTTTGCCGAGAAACCGGGCGGCAAGGCGTTCGAAGCGGCCTGGAACACCTGCTTGGCGCAGCGTAGCGATGAGCGGTCGGAGTATCTGCAGTCCATCGCCCAGCAGTGACAGCGGCGGTGCCCCATCGCGGGACAAGCCCGCTCCCACAGGTACCGCGCAAACCGTATGAACAGCGATAACCCTGTGGGAGCGGGCTTGTCCCGCGATGGGGGCCACATTCAGGTCGCGGCCTGGACCCGCCGATCTTCCCGCGGGCAACGCTCGAACCGTGCCCGATAGCAACGGGTGAAATACGACGCCGACTCGAAGCCACAGGCGATGCTCACCTCCAGCACGCTCATGTCGGTCTGGCGTAACAGTTGCCGCGCCTTGTCCAGGCGCAGTCGCAAATAGAAACCACTGGGCGTGTCGTTCAGGTGCAGGCGAAACAACCGCTCCAGCTGGCGCCGGGTGATCTGCACACCGTCGGCCAGCACCTCGGTGTTGAGCGGCTGCTCGGTATTGCGCTCCATCTCGCCGATCACCCGCACCAGCTTCTTGTTGCGCAGGCCATAGCGGGTGGCGATCTCCATGCGCTGATGGTCTTGTCGCGGACGGATACGTCCGAGCACGAACTGCTCCGACACCTGCACCGCCAGCTCGCTGCCATGGCCCTGGCCAATGAGGTCGAGCATCAGGTCGATGGACGCGGTCCCCCCAGCACAGGTGATGCGCCGACGATCGATCTCGAACAGCTCTTGGGTCGCCTGCAATCGTGGATAGCGCTCCTTGAACGCCTCCAGCGCTTCCCAATGCACGGTCGCCCGATGGCCGTCGAGCAGCCCAGCCTCGGCCAATACCATCGCACCGGTGTCGATGCCCCCCAGCAACACACCTTCATGGTCCAGACGCCGCAGCGCCTGATGCAACGCCACGCCATAACAGGCCAAGGGGTCAAAGCCTGCCACGATCAACAGCATGCGCGCAGATTCCCCCTCCCCCAGCACCCCATCGGCGTTCACCGACATGCCATTGCTGGCCTCCACCGCGCCGCCGTCCAGGCTCAGTACACGCCAGCGGTACAGCGGGCCGCGGAACCGGTTGGCCACGCGCAGCGGTTCCAGGGCGCTGATGAACCCCATTGCCGAGAAGCCCGGCAACAAGAGGAAATGAATGGTTTCCGGCATCGCATGCTCCACGGCAAAAGTGGTCGCCTCCGTGCAATTGTTGGTCGCCAGGGTGCGAATTTCCACCCCGTCACCAGCGTAGCGTGTTCACACGGCCCGCAGAGGCCGGACCCAATAACAATATGCACTGCCGTTGGAGAGCCACCATGCACAGCTTCATCCGCCGCAGCTTGTTGTCCCTCGCGTTGAGCAGCACCCTCGCCACGCCCCTCCTCGCCGCCGAGCCCGCCGCCTGCCAGAACGTGCGCCTGGGCGTGGTCAACTGGACCGACGTCATCGCCACCAGCGCCATGGCCCAGGTGCTGCTCGACGGGTTGGGTTACCAGACCAAGCAGACCAGCGCGTCCCAGCAGATCATCTTCGCTGGTATCCGCGACAAGCGCCTGGACATGTTCCTGGGCTACTGGAACCCGATCATGACCCAGACCATCACGCCGTTCGTCCAGGCGGGGCAGGTCAAGGTCTTGGATAAACCCAGCCTGGAAGACGCTCGGGCCACCCTGGCGGTGCCGAAATACCTGGCCGACGAGGGCCTGAAGAGCTTCGCCGATATCCACAAGTTCGAGAAGGAGCTGGGCGGCAAGATCTACGGCATCGAGCCAGGCTCCGGCGCCAATACCCAGATCAAGGCGATGATCGCCAAGAACCAGTTCGGCCTGGGCAAGTTCCAGCTGGTCGAGTCCAGCGAAGCGGGCATGCTCGCCGCTGTCGACCGCGCCGTGCGGCGCAAGCAGGCCGTGGTGTTCTTCGGCTGGGCGCCGCACCCGATGAACGTCAACCTCGACATGGTTTACCTGGGCGGCAGCCAGGATGCCCTGGGGCCTGACGAAGGCCGCGCCACGGTATGGACCGTCACCGCGCCGGACTACGCCGAACGTTGCCCCAACGCCCACCGGCTGCTGGCCAACCTGACCTTCAGCGCCGAGGACGAGAGCCGCATGATGCAGCCGCTGCTCGACCACAAGGACCCGCTGGATTCTGCCCGCCAGTGGCTCAAGGACCACCCCGAGGACAAGGCCCGCTGGCTCGAAGGGGTGACCACCTTCGACGGAAAACCCGCCGCCGAGAACCTCAAGCTCACTGCCAACTGACACCGATTTTCACGGCCACATCGGCCTGTAGGAGCGGCCTTGCGCCGCGAAAGGGCTGCAAAGCAGCCCCAAGGATTCGTGCACCCCACTGAAAGAACATGGGGCCGCTACGCAGCCCTTTCGCGGCACAAGGCCGCTCCTACGGCACCCAGGCCGCCACCGACATCTCGAGGAACCATCATGAACCATGACGTCATCATCACCTGCGCCCTGACCGGGGCCGGCGACACCGTTGCCAAGAGCCACCTGGTCCCGGTCACCCCCAAACAGATCGCCGAGTCCGCCATCGAAGCCGCCAAGGCCGGCGCCACCGTGGTCCACTGCCATGTTCGCGACCCACAGACCGGCCGCTTCAGCCGTGACGTGGCGCTGTACCGCGAAGTCATGGAGCGCATCCGCGAGTCCGACGTCGATGTGATCGTCAACCTCACCGCCGGTATGGGCGGCGACCTCGAAATCGGCGCTGGCGAAACGCCCATGGAGTTCGGCCCAGGCACCGACCTGATCGGCCCGCTGGAGCGTCTGGCCCACGTCGAGGCGCTGCTGCCGGAGATCTGCACCCTGGACTGCGGCACGCTCAATTTCGGCGACGGCAATGCCATCTACGTCTCCACCCCCAGCCAACTGCGCGCCGGCGCCAAGCGCATCACTGAGCTGGGCGTGAAGGCCGAGCTCGAAATCTTCGACACCGGCCACCTGTGGTTCGCCAAGCAGATGATGAAGGAAGGCCTGCTGGACGACCCGCTGTTCCAGCTGTGCCTGGGCATCCCGTGGGGCGCGCCGGCCGACACCACCACCATGAAGGCGATGGTCGACAATCTGCCAGCCGGCGTCACCTGGGCCGGCTTCGGTATCGGCCGCATGCAAATGCCCATGGCGGCGCAAGCCGTGCTGCTGGGCGGCAACGTGCGCGTCGGCCTGGAAGACAACCTGTACCTGGACCGTGGCGTGCTGGCCAGCAACGGCCAACTGGTCGAGCGTGCGGTGGAAATCATCACCCGCCTCGGCGCGCGTGTACTGACCCCGGCCGAAGGCCGCGAAAAAATGAACCTCAAGCGCCGCTAAAGCCACCTGGAGTATCACTATGTCTTTCATCACCGAGATCAAGACCTTCGCCGCCCTCGGTAGCGGCGTGATCGGCAGCGGCTGGGTCGCCCGCGCGTTGGCCCACGGCCTGGACGTGATCGCCTGGGACCCAGCCCCAGGCGCCGAGCAAGCCTTGCGCAAACGTATCGCCAATGCCTGGCCAGCCTTGGAAAAACAAGGCCTGGCGCCAGGCGCCTCACAAGATCGCCTGCGGTTCGTGGCCACCATCGAGGAATGCGTACGTGACGCTGACTTCATCCAGGAAAGCGCCCCGGAGCGCCTGGACCTGAAGCTCGACCTGCACGCCAAGATCAGCGCCGCAGCCAAGCCGAACGCGATCATCGGCTCCAGCACCTCGGGCCTGCTGCCCAGCGAATTCTACGAGTCGGCCACCCACCCCGAGCGCTGCGTGGTGGGCCACCCGTTCAACCCGGTGTACCTGCTGCCTCTGGTGGAAATCGTCGGTGGCAAACACACCGCGCCCGAGGCCATCGAAGCCGCCAAGGTCATCTACACCGCCTTGGGCATGCGCCCCCTGCATGTACGCAAGGAAGTCCCCGGCTTCATCGCCGACCGCCTGCTCGAAGCCCTGTGGCGCGAAGCCCTGCACCTGGTCAACGATGGCGTGGCCAGCACCGGGGAAATCGACGACGCGATCCGCTTCGGCGCCGGCCTGCGCTGGTCATTCATGGGCACCTTCCTGACCTACACCCTGGCCGGTGGCGATGCTGGTATGCGCCACTTCATGGCCCAGTTCGGCCCGGCGCTGAAGCTGCCCTGGACCTACCTGCCGGCACCGGAGCTCACTGACAAGCTGATCGACGATGTGGTCGAGGGCACCGCCGAGCAACTGGGCGAGCGCAGCATCGCGGCCCTTGAGCGCTACCGCGACGACACCCTGCTGGCGGTGCTGGACGCCGTGAAGAACAGCAAGGCAAGCCACGGCATGGCCTTCGGCGACTGAGGAGACGGCCATGCCAGCACTGATCACCTACCGTACCCCAGTCCAGGAGGACTGGGTCGACTACAACGGACACCTGCGCGACGCCTATTACCTGCTGATCTTCAGCTTCGCCACCGATGCGCTGATGGAGCGCATCGGCCTGGATGCCGACAGTCGTGGGCAGAGCGGCAATTCGCTGTTCACCCTGGAGGCGCACATCAACTACCTGCACGAAGTGAAGCTCGGCACCGAGGTGTGGGTGCAGACGCAGATCATCGGCTTCGACAAGAAGCGCCTGCACCTGTACCACAGCCTGCACCGGGTAGGCTTCGACGAGGCCCTGGCGGCCAGCGAACAGATGCTGCTGCATGTGGACCTGGCGGGGCCGAAGTCGGCACCGTTCAGTGAATCAAGCGCAGCGTCACTGCAGCAGCTGATGAACAGCGCTGTGGACCATTCGCCCCCACAATTCGTGGGGCGCTTGATCCGACTGGGCCATTAGCGACCAAGACCGGGACATGAAGATGTCCCGGTCTGTGCTCAGTCAACGCCGCATGCGCTATCGAGAAATGCTTACCCTGCTGACCTTGTCATTTATGGAGAAACCTGTTTTAACCCAGTCAATATCAGAGCTCATATCTGGATATTCGCCAAACAGATAAACAGGCAACGCCCCTCTATAGGCCTTACTGATAAATTCTTCATAGTGGCCTGGCGCACCTTCGAATCTCACCGTGATACCTGGCGCCAACCCTAAAACTTTGGCAGAACTTACAATAGACCCCCATTCCGCCCCACACTGCTGGCGTACGTCGATGGCAGAACCGACTTCTTGAATAAAGCGACAAGCGCGCCCAGCGTGATGGCTATGTTCGTAAAGCGTCACGTCGAGAACGGGCGGATAGAAATTCTCAACCGTTTCCCTGCGCTCATTGAAACGCCGCGCGACATCATGATTTCTCGCCGTCCCAACGGGTATGCCTTGATAGGTCACCCGTGGGTTCGAGTGGTAGAGAACCCTTGGACAAGTGCCACCAGAGCAGTCATATGACAGCTGAGTACGAAAACGAGGCGTACCGGTGTAACGGTACCCATACATATAAGGTGGGTTGCCTTCTGCCTGACCAGGCTCCCAGTTATGCGTGGCCCCCAGATTGTGGCCAAGCTCATGAGCCAGAGAACCCAGGCAGCTTATGACCGAATAGGCTGAACTCTTGCCTGCGTTTACATAGGCCAACCCACAATATTCCCGCCCCGTCGATAGCATGGAAACCAGATCTGCTCTTAAAGCATCACGGGTTCGGTATACCTCCCTACCCAGATCAGTTTCACGTTTTGTTAGGCTGCTCAGCTGGGCCCCGTAGGAGTGCCCCTCTTCGTTGTAATCAGCATCATGAAATCCAGCCAATTCATAAGTAATATTGACTCGGCTATTGATCATGGACTGGTTGGCATCTTGTAGGGCCTTTACCAATTGCGCTCGATAATTCGGGTATTTCGCCCGAGACAGCTCCGTGGATACAAATAAAACACGGATTGTACTGTGCGCCGATTGCGGAATATGGCCCACCGTGAGATCGACATTATCTATTTCGGGGCTTGGCATGGGCTCTGCCTCCGGAGGCAATTTGGACTCGTCAACCTTGACCAGTACATGTTGTCCAGCCCCCACATATTCCAGCCGGTATGCCTGCCCATCGACATGGATACTTCCCACCAGCTGGTCACCATCGCGAACCAATGAGATCCAGTTGAAGGGATCCATATCCACCTCCGCGTCCGAGGTGAATCTCTGCGTTCGGTCCGATGGGACGTCGCCTACCCAACCGTCCATTCCCGGAACAGAGGTATTGAAACGCTTCAACTGGAAGTTCACTTCCCTGCCGTCCGGCAACGGTAGGGAAAGCATTTGTGTGTCGGCCGCAATCAGCGCAGCCTTCACATTAACCCGCTGAATCTGCACAGTGGACGGGTCGTTCATCAACGTACCCAGATAGTCATGAATGCCCGCCTCACTCTGCAGAGTCCGCAGGGCGCCTTGCCCGTCAATCTCGAACAAGCGAGGGTTGGAGGATTGTGCGTGGCTGAACGAGGAGACGCTTGCCACCAGGGCAAACGCGCCTGAAAGCAATAAACTTTTATTCCAGAAATTTTTCATAGTCCTGCTCGAGCGAAAGAATTCAGCTCGATTGAATCGCAGGAGGCCAGGCAAGCATCACTGGCAGAACTCACGGCTTGCACAAAAAAATAACCCCGGAAAGCCGTGAGCATCCGGGGCCAAGAGCGAGCAAACATCCACTTTAACGAGTGAGGGTGACCAAGCCCTCCGTACCGTGAATGAGGCCAGTTTGCTGGCTTCCCCGACAATGGATTTAGCCGGGAACGACCTGTTCTTAGCCAAAGCGGCCATTGCGATATTCTGCCCTTGCGGGTGTGTCGCCATGAACACAGAATCGGTCGTAAATCACAGCGGCAAACAAGGACAAGAAACCATGATGCATGCGGATTTGATTGACCAAGACGACCTGCTGGGCCACCTGCGCGCCCTGGGCTTCGAGATGCCGGCAGGCGCCACGGCCGAGCAGGCTTGCGAAGCGGTGGTACGCGGCTTGACCGAGCCCAACGCACGGGCCCTCAAAGGGATGGTCGAACAAATGTACACCAGCAGCGCCACCATCCTGCCGGCGGTGCGCCAGGCCATCGAAAAGCAGTTGCTGCCGGCATTGGCCCAATTCAACAAACGCCCCTGATCTACCTTTTCATCGCATACAAAAACCCCCTTAGGAGCGGGCTTGTCCCGCGATGGCGTCAGTAGCAACAACAGTGTTGTTCCTGTCGACGCAATCGCGGGGCAAGCCCGCTCCCACAGGGGGTATGCGTTTGCTTCAGAGCCTTACGCTGGCGAACGTCGACTCGTTGCGCGCCTGGCTCAGCGAAGCCATCGGGCCGGCGTGCGGGGTCAGGGCCATGGCCTGCGGGATCGGCATCATCGCTACCTGCTGGGCAGTGTTGGAGCCCACACGCTCGTCACGCGGCGGAATGCCGAAGTATTCGCGGTAGCACTTGGAGAAGTGCGGCGTTGAAACGAAGCCGCATACCGAGGCCACCTCGATGATCGACATGGGCGTCTGCTTGAGCAGCTGACGCGCGCGGATCAGGCGCAGCTTCAGGTAGTAGCGCGACGGCGAGCAGTGCAGGTATTTCTGGAACAACCGCTCGAGCTGACGACGCGACACCGACACGTACACGGCCAGTTCGTCCAGGTCGATCGGCTCTTCCAGGTTGGCCTCCATCAGCGCCACGATCTCCTGCAGCTTCGGCTGGTTGGTGCCAAGCATATGCTTGAGCGGCACGCGCTGATGGTCCTGCTCGTTGCGGATGCGCTCGTAGACGAACATCTCGGAGATCGCAGCCGACAGCTCGCGGCCATGGTCGCGGCTGATCAGGTGCAGCATCATGTCCAGCGGCGCGGTGCCGCCGGAGCTGGTGAAGCGGTTGCGGTCGAGGGTGAACAGGCGCGTGCTCATGTTGACCCGCGGGAAGGCCTCCTGCATGGCCGCCAGACATTCCCAGTGCACACTGCAATCGAAGCCATCGAGCAGGCCGGCACAGGCCAGCGCCCAGCTGCCGGTGCACACCGCACCCAGGCGGCGCGACTGCCGGGCCTGGGCCTGCAGCCAGGTGACGTGCTCACGGGTGACCGTGCGCTGGATACCCACACCGCCGCAGACGATCACCGTGTCCATGGGTGGCGCACTGTGCATCGCCGCATCCGGGGTGATCTGCAGGCCGTCGCTGGCCCAGACCTGGCCACCATCGACGGTCAGGGTATGCCAGCGGTACAGCTCGCGGCCGGACAGCTGGTTGGCCATGCGCAGCGGCTCGACGGCGGAAGCGAGGGAAATGAGGGTGAAGTTGTCCAACAGGAGAAACCCGATGGACTGGGGAGCGGTGCGGTTCTGGGTCGGATTCCCGGAGGTGTAGGTCGTCATCGCGGATTTCTCCTCGCACAATGCAGGGCGTGCCTCAGGCGGGCACTGTTTCTTGTCATGGCCCCAGTTCGTATGCAGGGGCTTTGCCAACTTCAACGCAAACGCCGTGCCTAAATTGAACGGCTATTCAAAAAAACCCAAAAACGACGTCGCGCTGCGCGGTTTTCGGGCCTTTTCTCGGGTCGGATAAATAAGCGCAAACAGGCGAGGCAGCGCCTTCACCTGTAACGTTTGAGCAATTCGGTAGCACTTGTGGGAAGGTTGCCCAGAAGCGACAGACTTAAGTGTCACCGACAAAGCCCTTTCGCGTAGCGACACGCGACGATCGGTAGGCTGCCGGTGCGCCAGCAGGCGGCACACCGGTCAGATTTGGGCCAGAATGGCGCATCAGCACTCGATGGCACTGACCGCAAGGCCGCCACGGGACGTTTCCTTGTACTTGTCGTGCATGTCGGCGCCGGTGTCACGCATGGTGCGAATCACCTGATCCAGGGAGATGAAGTGCTCGCCATCGCCACGCAGGGCCATCTGTACGGCGTTGATCGCTTTCACAGCGGCAATGGCGTTGCGCTCGATGCACGGCACCTGGACCAGGCCACCGACCGGATCGCAGGTCAGGCCCAGGTTGTGCTCAAGGGCGATCTCGGCGGCGTTTTCCACCTGCGGCGGGGTCGCGCCCAGCACTTCGGCAAGGCCTGCAGCAGCCATGGCGCAGGCCGAACCGACCTCACCCTGGCAGCCGACCTCGGCACCCGAAATGGAAGCGTTCTTCTTGCACAGGATGCCGACCGCAGCCGCACTGAGGAAGAAGTCCACGACGTTGGATTCGTCCACCACGTCGGAGAAACGCATGTAGTAGTGCAACACCGCCGGGATGATACCGGCCGCGCCGTTGGTGGGCGCGGTGACCATACGCCCGCCAGCGGCGTTCTCTTCGTTGACCGCCAGGGCGAACAGGTTCACCCATTCCATGGCACTCATGGTCGAACCGATGACGTTGGGCTTGCCCAGCTCCTGCAGGCTGCGATGCAACTTGGCAGCGCGGCGGCGAACATTCAGCCCGCCAGGCAGCGTGCCTTCGTACTTGAGGCCGTTGTTCACGCATTCCTGCATGGCGTTCCAGAGTTTGAGCAGGCCGGCACGGATCTCTTCCTCGCTGCGCCAGGCCTTCTCGTTCTCCATCATCAATTGCGACACGCGCAGGTCGTTTTGCTTGCACAGCTGCAGCAGCTCGGCCGCGCTGTTGAAATCGTACGGCAGCACGGTCTGGTCGGCGTCCAGCACACCGCTGGCGGCCTGGGCGGCATCGACGACGAAGCCGCCACCGACCGAATAGTAGGTGTCGCGGTGCAACTCGCCCTGCGCGCCTTCGGCGATCAGGGTCATGGCATTGGGGTGGTAGGGCAGATTCTCATCCAGCAGCAGCATGTCGCGCGCCCAGACGAACTCGACCGGCAGGCGGCCATCGAGCTGCAAGGTATTGGTTTCGCGCAGCTCGGCGATACGTGGGGCGATCACCGTGGGGTCGATGGCGTCAGGCCATTCGCCCATCAGGCCCATGACCGTGGCGTTGTCGGTACCGTGGCCGACACCAGTGGCCGACAGCGAGCCGTACAGCCGCACTTCCACTCGCCGCACCTGCTCCAGCTCGCCTCGTTCACGCAGGCCCTGGACGAACAGGGCGCCAGCACGCATGGGGCCAACGGTATGGGAGCTGGAAGGCCCGACACCGATCTTGAACAGGTCGAACACGCTGATGGCCATTGTCGAATCACCTCTTGATGGGCTTGTCTGCCCGCGGCATATGGCGGGATGAGCAACTGCTAGGCTAATGACGCGGGTTGCCGCGAATGCACGCATCATCAGGCTTTTGACCCACCACCCGCCGTCTGCAACCGACGTACTTTTGTCCACCAACGCCGCTCTGTCCGGGTCACATGACCGCCGTTTTCAGGGGGCCTGGCGACGCAAAAACACCCGGCGGAGGGTGGAAAAATCCATATGCGACATTGCCCTTACTGGATGCGACCCGTCCTGTACTGGTTACGACCCCACCAGTAGGCGATTGCCGAACGCTGGGGGATTATCGAAAGCGACTCGTAATACACGGCCTCGCAACCTGCCCTCTGCAGGCCTGGTCGACCGGAGCCTAGAGAAAGCCCGGCGCCCCGCGAGAAACCCGAAGAAAAAATCACAGGAGTCCACCATGAAAGGTTCACCCTCGCTCTTGCTGGCCGCGATGCTCGCTACACCTCTGCTGGCTCAGGCCGTAGAGCCCGAGCAGTGCCAGACGGTACGGTTCTCGGATGTCGGCTGGACCGACATCACCGTGACCACCGCCGTCACCAGCGTTGTCCTCGAAGCCCTGGGCTACAAGACCCACACCAACATGATCTCGGTACCGGTGACCTACAAGTCGCTGGCCGCCGGCAAGGACCTGGACGTGTTCCTCGGCAACTGGATGCCGACCATGGAGAACGACATCAAGCAGTACCGCGACGCCGGGACGGTCGAGACGGTGCGCGCCAACCTGGAGAACGCCAAGTACACCCTGGCGGTGCCCCAGGCGCTGTACGACAAAGGCCTGAAGGATTTCGCCGACATCCCCAAGTTCAAGAAAGAACTGGGCAGCAAGATCTACGGCATCGAGCCTGGCAACGATGGCAACCGCACCATCCAGGGCATGATCGACAAGAACGCCTTCGGCCTGAAGGACGCCGGCTTCAAGCTGGTCCAGTCCAGCGAGGCAGGCATGCTGTCGCAGGTGGACCGTTCGCAGAAGCGCGGCGAGGCGGTGGTGTTCCTGGGCTGGGAACCGCACCCGATGAACAAGCGTTTCAAGATGCAGTACCTGTCCGGCGGGGATGATTTCTTCGGCCCCGAATTCGGCAAGGCGACCGTGCTGACCAATACCCGCAAGGGCTACACACAGGAATGCAGCAACGTTGGCCAGTTGCTGAAGAACCTGTCGTTCACCCTCGACATGGAAAGCACCCTGATGGGTAACGTGCTGGACGACAAGATGAAGCCCGAGGCTGCCGCCAAGGCGTGGCTGAAGAACAATCCGCAAGTGCTCGACACCTGGCTGGCCGGGGTGACGACCGTGGACGGCAAACCGGGGCTGGAGGCGGCCAAGGCCAAACTGACGCAATAACAACAAGGATGCAGTAGCAATTGGCACTACCTCGGGGTGGGCTCGCCCGCCCCGGACTGATTTCAATCTTTGCAGGTGGAAGCTCGCTATCATGCTTATCGATCAGAAAATACCGCTGGGGCAGTACATCGCCTCCTTCGTCGAATGGCTGACCCAGAACGGCGCCAGCTATTTCGATGCCATCGCCCAGGGCCTCGAGTTCATGATCAGCGGAGTTACCAGCTCCCTGACCTGGTTCAACCCCTACGTCCTCATCGCCCTGTTCGCCGCCCTGGCGCACTTCATCCAGCGCAAATGGGCGCTGACCGCTTTCGTCGCTCTCTCGTTCCTGCTCATCTTCAACCTGGGTTACTGGCAGGAAACCATGGAAACCCTGGCGCAGGTGACCTTCGCCACGGTGGTCTGCGTGGCCATCGGCGTGCCCCTGGGCATCGTCGCTGCGCACAAGCCAATGTTCTACACCGCCATGCGCCCGGTCCTGGACCTGATGCAGACGGTGCCGACCTTCGTCTACCTGATCCCGACCCTGACCCTGTTCGGCCTGGGCGTGGTTCCGGGGCTGATTTCCACGGTGGTGTTCGCCATCGCCGCGCCCATCCGCCTCACCTACCTGGGCATCTGCGATGTGCCGCAGGAGCTGCTCGATGCCGGCAAGGCCTTTGGCTGCTCGCGCCGCCAGCTGCTGACCCGCATCGAACTGCCCCACGCGATGCCGAGCATCGCCGCAGGCGTCACCCAATGCATCATGCTGTCGCTGTCGATGGTCGTGATCGCCGCCCTGGTGGGCGCCGACGGCCTGGGCAAGCCCGTGGTCAACGCACTGAACACCGCCGATATCGCCCTCGGCTTCGAGGCCGGCCTGGCGATCGTGCTGCTGGCGATCATGCTGGACCGTATCTGCAAGCAACCTGAGCTGCCGGCGCGAGGTGAGTCATGAGCATCATTCGTTTCGAAGACGTCGACGTCATCTTCTCCAACAAGCCACGCGAAGCGCTGTCGCTGCTCGACCAGGGCCAAACCCGCGAGCAGATCCTCAAGAAGACCGGCCTGGTGGTGGGCGTCGAAAAAGCCAACCTGGATATCAAGAAAGGCGAGATCTGCGTGCTCATGGGCCTGTCCGGCTCGGGCAAGTCCAGCCTGCTGCGCTGCATCAACGGCCTGAACACCGTCAGCCGTGGCAAGCTGTTCGTCGAGCATGAAGGCAAGCACATCGACATCGCCCACTGCACCCCGGCAGAGCTGAAGATGATGCGCACCAAGCGCATCGCCATGGTGTTCCAGAAGTTCGCCCTGATGCCTTGGCTGACGGTGCGCGAGAACATCAGCTTCGGCCTGGAGATGCAGGGCCGCCCCGAGAAGGAGCGGCGCAAGCTGGTGGACGAGAAGCTCGAGCTGGTGGGCCTGACCCAGTGGCGCAACAAGAAGCCCGACGAGCTGTCCGGCGGCATGCAGCAGCGTGTGGGCCTGGCCCGTGCGCTGGCCATGGATGCCGACATCCTGCTGATGGACGAACCCTTCTCGGCCCTCGACCCGCTGATCCGCCAGGGCCTGCAGGACGAACTGCTGGCCCTGCAGAGCAAACTGAGCAAGACCATCGTGTTCGTGAGCCACGACCTGGATGAAGCCCTGAAGCTGGGCAGCCGCATCGCCATCATGAAAGATGGCCGGATCATCCAGTACAGCAAGCCCGAGGAGATCGTCCTCAACCCAGCTGACGACTACGTGCGGACCTTCGTGGCCCACACCAACCCGCTCAACGTCCTGTGCGGCCGCAGCCTGATGCGCAGCCTGGACAACTGCAAGCGGGTCAACGGCTCGGTATGCCTGGACCCGAGCGGCGACTCCTGGCTGGACTTGGGCGAAGGCGGTTCGATCAAGCGCGCCCGCCAGGGCCAGAATGGTCTGGACCTGCAGAATTGGGCGCCGGGGCAGGATGTGGAGACCTTGGGCCGCAAGCCGACTCTGGTCAGTGCCAACATCGGCATGCGCGATGCCTTGCAGATCCGCTACCACACCGGCAACAAGCTGGTGCTGCAGGAGAACGACAAGGTGGTAGGGATTCTCGGCGACAGCGAGCTGTATCACGCGTTGCTGGGCAAAAGCCACGGGTGATTGCGCTATCGGGGCCGCTTTGCGGCCCTTTCGCGGCACAAGGCCGCTCCTACAGGCGAATGCGTACCGCTTGTCCTGTAGGTGCGGCCTTGTGCCGCGAAAGGGCTGCAAAGCAGCCCCGTTCAACGTTCAGCGAACGACAATTCCACGCGAAGCCATGTAGGCCTTGGCCTCCGGCACCGTGTACTCACCGAAGTGGAAGATACTGGCCGCCAGCACGGCACTGGCATGCCCTTCCAGGATCCCGTCGGCCAGGTGCTGCAGGTTGCCCACACCACCGGAGGCGATCACCGGAATCCCCAGCGCATCGCTGATGGCCCGGGTGACGCCCAGGTCGAAACCGCTCTTCATGCCGTCCTGGTCCATGCTGGTCAGCAGGATCTCACCGGCACCCAGGCCTTCCATCTTCTTCGCCCACTCCACCGCGTCCAGCCCGGTCGGCTTGCGCCCGCCATGGGTGAAGATCTCCCAGCGTGGCGTTTCGCCAGGGCCGGAAACCTTCTTGGCATCGATGGCGACGACGATGCACTGCGAACCGAAACGGTCGGCGGCCTCGCCCACGAACTCCGGGTTGAACACCGCGGCGGTGTTGATCGACACCTTGTCGGCACCGGCGTTGAGCAGGTTGCGGATGTCCTGCACGGTACGCACGCCGCCGCCGACGGTCAGCGGGATGAATACCTGGCTGGCCATGCGCTCGACGGTATGCAGGGTGGTGTCGCGGCCGTCGACGCTGGCGGTGATGTCGAGGAAGGTGATCTCGTCGGCACCCTGCTCGTCATAACGGCGGGCGATTTCCACCGGGTCGCCGGCGTCGCGGATGTTCTCGAACTTGACGCCCTTGACCACCCGGCCGTTGTCCACGTCCAGGCAAGGGATGATGCGCTTGGCCAGTGCCATATCGAGTCCTCAGCCTTGGTAGTTGTCGCAGAAGGCCTGGGCCTCGGCGACATCGAGGGTGCCTTCGTAGATGGCACGGCCGGTGATGGCGCCGATGATGCCCGGGGTCTTGGCGTCCAGCAGGGCCTTGATATCGCCCAGGTTGTGGATGCCGCCCGAGGCGATCACCGGGATCGTGGTGGCTTCGGCCAGTGCCTTGGTGAAGGGCACGTTGCAGCCCTGCATCATGCCGTCCTTGGCGATGTCGGTGTAGACGATCGCCGAGACGCCATCGGCCTCGAAACGCTTGGCCAGGTCGATGACCTGCACCGAGCTGACCTCGGCCCAGCCGTCGGTGGCGACGAAGCCGTCCTTGGCATCCAGGCCGACGATGACCTTGCCAGGGAAGGCCTTGCACGCCTCGGCCACGAACTCAGGCTGCTTGACCGCCTTGGTGCCGATGATCACGTAGCTCACGCCAGCCTTGACGTAGTGCTCGATGGTTTCCAGCGAACGGATGCCGCCGCCGATCTGGATCGGCAGGTTCGGGTAGCGCTTGGCGATGGCGGTGACCACTTCACCGTTGACCGGCTGGCCTTCGAAGGCACCGTTCAGGTCCACCAGGTGCAGGCGACGGCAGCCACCATCGACCCATTTGGCGGCCATGCTCACCGGGTCGTCGGAAAATACCGTGGAGTCGTCCATGCGGCCTTGGCGCAGGCGTACGCAGGCACCGTCCTTGAGATCGATAGCGGGGATAATCAGCATGCTTGTTCCTCAGAAAGTCACGCGCTGCAAGCTTGCTCGAGGCTTGCAGCGCGAAGCTTGGAGCTATGGGTTACCAGCGCCCGTCCCAGGCGACGAAGTTCTGCAGCAGCTGCAGGCCATGGGTATGGCTCTTCTCCGGGTGGAACTGCACGGCAAAGCGCGAGCCATCGGCCAGCGCGGCGGCGAAATCGACGCCATAGTGGCCGCGACCGACCACCTGGCTCGCCTTGCCGGCCTCGATGAAGTAGCTGTGCACGAAATAGAAGCGCGCGCGGTCCGGGATGTCATGCCACAGGGGGTGGTCATTGACCTGGCTGACTTCGTTCCAGCCCATGTGCGGCACCTTCAGGTGCTCGCCATCCTCCTGCAGGCCCTTGCCGAAGAAACGCACCTGGCCAGGGAACAGGCCAATGCAATCGACGCCGTCGTTTTCCTCGCTGCGGTCGAGCAGCGCCTGCATGCCCACGCAGATACCGAGGAACGGGCGGTCCTGGCTGACCTCGCGCACCAGGCTGTCGAAGCCCAGGCGGCGGATTTCGGCCATGCAATCGCGAATCGCGCCAACACCCGGGAACACCACGCGGTCGGCCTCACGAATCACATCGGCGTCGCTGGTGACCAGCACCTTGCCCGCCCCTACGTGCTCGAGGGCCTTGGCCACCGAGTGCAGGTTGCCCATGCCATAGTCGATTACCGCAACCGTCTGCATTACAGGCATCCCTTGGTGGAAGGCATCTGCCCGGCCATGCGCTCGTCCAGCTCGACAGCCATGCGCAGGGCGCGGCCGAAGGCCTTGAAGACGGTTTCGATCTGGTGGTGGGTGTTGTGGCCACGCAGGTTGTCGATGTGCAGGGTCACCAGGGCGTGGTTGACGAAGCCCTGGAAGAACTCCTGGAACAGGTCGACATCGAAGCCACCCACGCTGGCGCGGGTGTAAGGCACGTGCATCTGCAGACCCGGGCGGCCGGAGAAGTCGATGACCACGCGCGACAGGGCTTCGTCCAGCGGCACGTAGGAATGGCCGTAGCGGCGGATGCCTTTCTTGTCACCGATGGCCTGGGCGAATGCCTGGCCCAGGGTGATGCCGACGTCCTCGACGGTATGGTGGTCGTCGATGTGCAGGTCACCTTTGCACTCGATGTCCAGATCGATCAGCCCATGCCGGGCGATCTGGTCGAGCATGTGTTCAAGGAAAGGCACACCGATATCGAATCGGGCCTTGCCACTGCCATCGAGGTTGATCGAGGCTTTTACCTGGGTTTCCAGGGTATTGCGCTCGACGGAAGCCTTACGTTCGACCATCACCAGCTCCGCAAAATCATTGGGCGAAAAGGCTGCCATTATAGGCCTAGAACGCGCTCGCTTGGAACGCGAATGACATATGGCAATGTCGCATATCTGTAATTTCCCTGTTTCGCACGCGGCACGGTGTGGCGAACAGCAGGCCAGTGTCGATCCTGTGGGCGCCGGCTCGTCCCGCGATTGGGCCGAGCCTGCCATCGCCGAGGCCACAAACTACGCAGACGTCATACCCACAGCGCTATACTCTCCCGCTTGAATTTCAAAAACGGACTACAAGGACTCGCCCATGAAAGCGTTCGGCAAAATCCTGGGGCTGGGGCTTCTCGGGTTGCTGCTGATCATCGTGGCGCTGGGCTTCGCCCTGACCCACCTCTTCGATCCCAACGACTATAAAGACGAGATTCGCCAGCTGGCCCGCGACAAGGCCCACGTCGAGCTGACCTTGAATGGCGATATCGGCTGGAGCCTGTTCCCCTGGCTGGGCCTGGAATTGCACGAAGCCAGCATCGCCACCCTGACCAAGCCCAAGGAACCCTTCGCCGACCTGCAGATGCTCGGCCTGTCGGTCCGCGTGCTACCGCTGCTGCGCCGTGAAGTGCAGATGAGCGATGTACGCGTCGAAGGCCTGAACCTGACCCTGGCCCGTGACGAGCACGGCCATGGCAACTGGGAGGACATCGGCAAACCGCTGCCCGCGCCAGGCGCCAGCGCCACGCCGGGCGACACGCCCCCTGCCCCCGCTACCGCCGATGCCGACGCCTCGGCGAACAAGCAGGATAGCCGCGAGCGCATGGTCAAGCTGGACATCGACAGCCTGACCGTCAACAACGCCCGGGTGCAGTACACCGATGCCAAGACCGGCCAGACCTTCAGCGCCGAGAGCATCCAGCTGAGCACCGGCGCGGTCCACGAAGGCTCGAACATTCCACTCAAGGCCAGTGCCTTCCTCAGTGTCGGCCAGCCAAGCCTCAAGGCACGCACGGAGCTGGCCGGCGAGCTGCGCTTCGATCGCAAGCTCAAGCGCTACAACCTCGAAGACCTGCGCCTGACCGGCGAGACTTCCGGCGAGCCGCTGGCCGGCAAGACCATGACCTTCGCCGCCCAAGGCCAGCTGCTGGTCGACCTGGCGGCCAACGTGGCGTCGTGGAACGGCCTGAAGCTGTCCGCCAACCAGCTGCGCGCCTTGGGCGAGCTGAACCTGCGCGACCTGGACAAGACGCCGCAGTTGAGCGGTGGCCTGTCCATCGCCCAGTTCGACCTGCGCACCTTCCTCGACAGTATCGGCCACCCGCTGCCGGCCACCGCCGACCCGGCCGCGTTCGCCAAGCTCGAGCTGGTCACCCGCTTGCAGGCCAACCCCACCAGCCTGGCCTTGGAAGACCTGGCGGTGAAGCTGGACGACAGCACCTTCAGCGGCCGCGTGGCCATCGAAGACTTCGCCAAACAAGCGCTGCGTGTACGCCTGAAAGGCGACACGTTCGACGCTGACCGCTACCTGCTGGCCAAGAGCGAGCAGGCCAAGGGCGCCACCGCCGCACGCCAGGCCGAGGTCAAGCAGCAGGAAACCACGGCCGTGGCCGGGCCGAGCACCACGCCGCTGCCCAAGGCGCCGACCCAGGTGGCCTGGAGCAACGACAAGCTGCTGCCGGTGGACCGCCTGCGCCAGGTCGACCTGCAGGCCGACCTGGCGTTCGGTGCCCTGACTCTGGACAAGCTGCCGATCACCGACGCCCAGCTCAAGGCCAACGGCCAGGGCGGCCTGCTGACCCTCGAAACCTTGCGCGGCGGCCTGTACGACGGCACCTTCGAGGCCAAGGGCACGGTCGACGTGCGCCCAGCCGTGCCACAGGTCGGCGTGACCACCAAAATCAATCGCGTGTCGGTGGAACACTTCATCAAAAGCGAACGTCCTGACCAGGCACCGCCGCTCAAGGGCCTGCTGACCCTGGCCAGCGACCTGACCGCCACCGGCAACAGCCAGAAAGCGCTGGTCGACACCCTCAACGGCAACGCCAACTTCACCATCACCGATGGCGTGCTGGTCAATGCCAACCTCGAGCAGCAGTTGTGCCACGCCATCGCGACGCTCAACCGCAAGACCCTGAGCGGCGAACCCCGCGGCAAGGACACACCTTTCCAGGAGCTGCGCGGAAGCCTGGTGGTGCGTAATGGCGTGGCCAGCAACCCGGACCTCAGGGCACGCATCCCTGGCCTGACCGTCAACGGTCGCGGCGATGTGGACCTGCGCGTGCTGGGCATGGATTACAACGTCGGCGTGATCGTCGAAGGTGACCAGCGCGCCATGCCGGACCCGGCCTGCCAGGTCAACGAGCGCTATGTCGGCGTCGAGATCCCGCTGCGCTGCCGCGGCCCGCTGGAGCTGGGCGCCAAGGCCTGCCGCCTGGACCAGGACGGCCTGGGCAAGGTGGCGGCCAAGCTGGCTGGCAACCGCCTGCAGGAAAAGCTCGACGAAAAACTCGGTGACAAGGTGAGCCCGGAAGTGAAGGACGTGCTCAAGGGGCTGTTCAAGCGATGAGCCCCGAGCAGTTCTCCAGTGCCGTACTGCAGTGGTACGACCAGCACGGCCGCCACGACCTGCCCTGGCAACAGGGCATCACCCCCTACCGGGTGTGGGTGTCGGAAATCATGCTGCAGCAAACCCAGGTGAGCACCGTGCTCAACTACTTCGACCGCTTCATGCAGGCCCTGCCCACCGTGCAGGCCCTGGCCGAGGCGCCGGAAGACGAGGTGCTGCACCTGTGGACGGGCCTGGGCTACTACACCCGGGCGCGCAACCTGCAGAAGGCCGCCCAGATCGTGGTCGAGCGCCATGGGGGTGAGTTTCCGCGCAGTGTCGAGCAACTCACCGAGCTGCCCGGCATCGGCCGCTCCACCGCCGGGGCCATCGCCAGCATCAGCATGGGCATCCGCGCACCGATCCTGGACGGCAACGTCAAGCGCGTGCTGGCCCGCTACACCGCCCAGGCCGGCTACCCCGGCGAGCCCAAGGTGGCCAACATGCTGTGGGCTACCGCGGAGCGCTTCACGCCGCAACACAGGGCCAACCACTATACCCAGGCGATGATGGACCTGGGCGCGACGCTCTGTACCCGCAGCAAGCCCAGTTGCCTGATCTGCCCACTGCAGCGCGGCTGCCAAGCCCACCTGCTCGGCCAGGAAACCCACTACCCTGAACCCAAGCCGCGCAAGACGCTGCCCCAGCGCCGCACACTGATGCCCCTGCTGGCCAACCAGGACGGCGCCATCCTGCTCTACCGCCGACCTTCCAGCGGCCTGTGGGGCGGCTTGTGGAGCCTGCCGGAGCTGGACACCCTCGAGCAGGTCGACGACCTGGCCTACCAGCATGGCCTGCGTACCACCGCCAGCCAGGCCCTGGACGGACTGACCCATACCTTCAGCCATTTCCAGCTGGCCATCGAGCCGTGGCTGGTGCGCGTCGACCCGCTCGGCCCGCCCGTGGCCGAGCCCGACTGGCTCTGGTATAACCTGGCCACCCCGCCGCGCCTGGGCCTCGCCGCCCCGGTCAAGAAGCTGCTCAAACGCGCGGCCGACGAATTGATTGCAGGAGACGCCCGATGACCCGCACCGTGAAGTGCCGCAAGTACAACGAAGAACTCCCCGGCCTGCCCCGCCCACCCTACCCGGGCGCCAAGGGCCAGGACATCTTCGACAATATCTCGCAGAAGGCCTGGGACGAGTGGCAGAAGCACCAGACCATGCTGATCAACGAGAAGCGCCTGAACATGATGAACGCCGAGGACCGCAAATTCCTCCAGGCGGAGATGGACAAGTTCTTCGCCGGCGAAGACTACGCCCAGGCCGAAGGCTACGTTCCACCCAGCGAATGACCCTGGAAAACGTAAGCGACGGAATTAATTTAAAAAATTTTCAAAAAGTCGTTGACGGAAGGTCTGAAAACCTTTTTAATTCGCCCCGTCGCCCAGATAGCTCAGTCGGTAGAGCAGAGGATTGAAAATCCTCGTGTCGGCGGTTCGACTCCGTCTCTGGGCACCACCTTCAGCTTCTGGTGGTTGCAAAGTTACCCGAAGCGACAACAAGAAACCCGCCTAGTGCGGGTTTTTTGTTGTCTTGGATTTTGGGTCAGGGTTGGCAGGTGACTGCCATCGCCACTGCCTACCCTGCCGGCTGGGGAGCGATCAGCTCAGCATGCAACCTGACCCCAAGGGCCGCCATTACTTTCATGATTGTCGCCAGACTGGGATTCCCATCTGCGGACAACGCCTTGTACAGCCCCTCTCGAGTCAGCCCAGTATCGCGCGCCAATTGCGCCATTCCTCGCGCACGAGCGATATCACCCAAGGCAGCGGCAAGCAATGCCGGGTCGTTTTCTTCAAGGCAAGCCTCAAGGTACAAGGCCATGTCCTCCTCGGTTCGCAGATGGTCTGCAGCGTCCCACTTGGTCAATTTCATATTTGTCATGGCGGCCTCCTAAAGATCGCGTGCCAACTTGAGGGCGGTCTTGATGTCCCTGGCCTGGCTGGCTTTGTCGCCTCCCGCCAAAAGAATGATCACCTCGTAGCCCCGCTGAACGAAATACACCCGATAGCCTGGACCGTAGTCAATCCGAAGCTCGGATACTCCTTCATCAATAGGCTTACAGTCACCCATCACCCCAAGCTCCACCCGACGCAACCGCACATTGATGCGAGCCCGTGCGCGAGCATCTCGCAGCGCAGCGAACCACCTTCTGTATACCTCGGTTTGTATAAGTGTTTGCATGACAAGGAATGTAAACCATGGTTCACACTACCTCAAATTGCGGCTGTTTCAAACTGTTTGAAAGACCGCTACGACTGCAAGTGGACAGATGGAAACCCGCATACCTCCAGCCGAGCTTCATAGCTGCACAGCGGCCCCGACCTGCAACGCTTGGGTTTCTCCGGCATCTGCGCTTCAATACGCGCATTTTCCAGACACCCAAGGATTCGCCCATGGCCTCCAATACCAAGCAACAGAAACGCGCCAAGCGCGCCGCCACCAAGGCCAAGCAGAACCGCATGGTGCGCAGCGGCCAGGCGGTCAAGGCCAGTGCCGGCGACAGCGCCAGTGTCGAGCAGGTGTTCAAGAAAGCCATGGACTCGGGCAGCTACGGCAGTCTGTTCGAGAAGATGAAGGAAGCCCAGGAAAACGGCCTGGTGCCGATGATATCGGTGTTCCTGGTCGACCCGCTGCTGGCCCTGGTGCTCAAGGGGCACAAGGAAGAACACGCCACCGACTACATCGTCATGGTGTTCACCGCCTACCGTAAGTGGCTCGATGGCACCGACGAGGACGCCACCATGGCCTGGCTGGAGAGCGATGAGTTCCAGGAGGCCTACGTGGCGGCTTCGGAAGTGGTGGCCAAGCAGCAGCAACAGCAGAAACAATTCGGCTGAGGTTTCCTTCGGTATTTCTATTGCCGGCGATTGGGACATAACGATACAAAAAGGCCGCGCCCTTTACCGGGCGCGGCCTTTTCATTTCAGCCAGCCGGATCAGTTATCCAGCACCGCCCGACCTTCAGCCAGGCCCTGGGCCTTGCGCTTGCGCTGCACCAGCAGGCCAGCCGCAACCACACCAATGCTCAGCAAGGCAGTGGCAATGATCTCGGCACGGTGGTCTTCACGCAGCGCCATCACCGCCAACACGGCAACGATGAAGGCGATGGTCGCCCAGGTCAGCCCTGGGAACAGCCACATCTTGAAGGCGATCTTCTCGCCACGGGCCTCGCGCTGGCTGCGCATGCGCAGTTGCGACACGGCGATCACCAGGTACACCAGCAGGGCGATGGCGCCGGAGCTGGCCAGCAGGAACTCGAACACCGCCGCCGGCGCCACGTAGTTGGCGAACACGCACAGGAACGCCGCCGCAGTGGACAGCAATACCGCCCAGTGCGGGGTGCCCGCCTGAGTGGTGCGCTGGGCCACGGCCGGGGCATCGCCACGCTTGCTCAGGGAGAACAGCATGCGCGAGGAGGTGTACAGCGCCGAGTTCAGGCAGCTGGTCACCGCAACCAGCACCACGATGTCGACGATCAGCTTGGCGTTCGGCACGCCGATGCGGCTCAGCACGGTCTGGTAGGAGCCGGTTTCGGCCAGGGCCGGGTCGTTCCACGGCACCAGGGCCACCACCAGGAAGATCGACACCAGGTAGAACAGGCAGATACGCCAGATCACCGAGTTGGTGGCGCGGCTGATCTGCTTGCCCGGGTCCTTCGACTCGGCGGCGGCGATGGTGACGATCTCGGTACCCATGAACGAGAACATGGTGGTCAGCATGGCGGCCAGCACCGCGCCCAGGCCGTTGGGCATGAAGCCCTGGGTGTCGAACAGGTGGCTGGCACCGCTGATCTGGCTGCCCGGCACCAGGCCGAACATGGCCACGCAGCCGACCACGATGAAGCCGATGATCGCCAACACCTTGAGCAGGGCGAACCAGAATTCGAACTCACCGTAGTTCTTCACGCTGCACAGGTTGGTCAGGGTCAGCGCCAAGGTAATGATGAGGGAGAAGGCCCAGAGGTCCACGGCGGGGAACCAGGCATGCAGGATGGCTGCGGCGGCGTTGGCCTCCAGCGGGATCACCAGCACCCAGAACCACCAGTACAGCCAGCCGATGGTGAAGCCCGCCCAGCGCCCGATGGAGCGGTCGGCGTAAGTAGAGAAGGAACCGGTGTCCGGCGAGGCGATGGCCATCTCGCCGAGCATGCGCATCACCAGCACCACCAGGGTACCGGCAGCCGCATAGGCCAGCAGCACGGCGGGGCCGGCTGCGGCGATAGCATGGCCAGAGCCGACGAACAGGCCGGCGCCGATCACGCCAGCGATGGACAGCATGGTTACATGCCGTTGCTTGAGCCCCTGAGCGAGGTCATTGGAATTGTGCTTACCGCTCATAAAACTACCTTTGTAAGGAGTGGACCACCCGACCTGCATGAACGAAGCGCGCCTGGGGTTGGTTTAGGCGTCGCTGCAGTCGGCCCTTTCCCAACGGCAATAACCGCGCCACTCGGCGATCACGTTCGTCCGAATGCCCTGGCGCCCCCGAAAACAAGGTCCAGCAGGCCTTTCGGCCACGGCTTGACCGAAAGAGCGTCAAATTTCCCTGCCGCCCATGGATTACTGAAATACCCACTTACAAACGCACCAAAGGTGCGCCTGGGTAACACCTGCGCACAAAAAAGCAGCAAGCAAAGCGCAACCCGACGGCGCAACCTGCGCCACGCATAACGGATCAGGAAGTGCCACCCGGCCAAAAACGGCTTCCCAGGCACGTCCAAAGCTGGCACCATCGCGCCTTTTTTCATCAAGGCTCCGGTGTTGGGCGAGCGCGTTGCGGACATCCTCGCGACAGTCCACTGCGCCAATGCGACAAAGTGTCCCGCCAGCGACCCGAGCCGCCTGCGACCTGGTTGGCCGCCGTTGCGCCGCTATGCTAGCTTGGCGCTCGCCAGGAAGGCCGCCAACAGCTGGGAACGCACCCGAACATATGAGGACCGCACATGGCCCAGGCCACGCCCGCGCTGGAAATCCGCAACCTGCATAAACGCTACGGCGAGCAGGAGATTCTCAAGGGCATTTCTCTGACCGCTCGCGACGGCGACGTGATCTCCATCCTGGGGTCGTCCGGTTCCGGCAAGTCCACCCTGCTGCGCTGCATCAACCTGCTGGAGAACCCGCACCAGGGCCAGATCCTCGTGGCCGGTGAGGAGCTCAAGCTCAAGTCGACCAAGAACGGCGACCTGATCGCCGCCGACAATCGCCAGATCAACCGCCTGCGCAGCGAGATCGGCTTCGTCTTCCAGAATTTCAACCTGTGGCCGCACATGTCGATCCTCGACAACATCATCGAGGCCCCACGCCGCGTGCTCGGCCAGAGCAAGGCCGAGGCCATCGAGGCGGCCGAGGCGCTGCTGGCCAAGGTCGGCATCCATGACAAACGCCACAGCTACCCCGCCCAGCTTTCCGGTGGCCAGCAACAACGCGCCGCCATCGCCCGGACCTTGGCCATGAAGCCGAAGGTCATCCTGTTCGACGAGCCGACTTCGGCGCTCGATCCGGAAATGGTCCAGGAAGTGCTTAACGTCATCCGCGCCTTGGCCGAAGAAGGCCGTACCATGCTGCTGGTGACGCACGAAATGAACTTTGCCCGCCAGGTGTCCAGTGAAGTCGTGTTCCTGCACCAGGGCCTGGTCGAAGAGCAGGGATCGCCGCAGCAGGTGTTCGAAAACCCGACCTCGGCGCGTTGCAAGCAATTCATGTCCAGCCACCGCTAACGGAGCAACACATGCAGACCTACAAGAAATTCCTCCTGGCCGCTGCCGCCACGCTGGTCGTCTCGGCCAACGCCATGGCCGCGGAAAAACTGCGCATGGGTATCGAAGCGGCCTACCCGCCGTTCAACAACAAGGACGCCAGCGGTAACGTGGTCGGCTTCGACAAGGACATCGGCGACGCCCTGTGCGCCAAGATGAAAGTCGAGTGCTCGGTCGTGACCTCCGACTGGGACGGCATCATCCCGGCCCTGAACGCCAAGAAGTTCGACTTCCTGGTGTCGTCGCTGTCGATCACCGACGAGCGCAAGCAGGCCGTGGACTTCACCGACCCCTACTACTCCAACAAGCTGCAGTTCATCGCGCCGAAGAACGTCGACTTCAAGACCGACAAGGCCTCGCTCAAGGGCAAGGTGATCGGCACCCAGCGCGCCACCCTGGCCGGCACCTGGCTTGAAGACAACTACGGCGACGACGTCGAGATCAAGCTGTACGACACCCAGGAAAACGCCTACCTCGACCTGGTCTCCGGTCGTATCGATGGCATCCTGGCCGACAAGTACGTGCAGTACGAATGGCTCAAGAGCAAGGACGGCCAGAACTTCGAGTTCAAGGGCGAGCCTGTGGTCGACAGCGACAAGATCGGCATCGCCGTGCGCAAGGGTGACCCGCTGCGCGAGAAGCTGAACACCGCCCTGAAAGAAATCAAAGCCGACGGTACGTACAAGAAGATCAACGACAAGTACTTCCCGTTCAGCATCGAATGATACGCCCCGACCGGTGCCGCCCTGCGCGGCGCCGGTCCCTTGAACGCAGCTACCCATGAATATCGACCTGCACGGATTCGGTCCGGCCCTGGCGGCTGGCACCCTGATGACCGTAAAACTGGCGCTTTGCGCCCTGCTGCTGGGGCTGGTCCTGGGCCTGCTCGGCGCCCTGGCCAAGACGTCCCCGGTCAAGCCGCTGCAATGGCTTGGCAGCACCTACTCGACCCTGGTTCGCGGCGTACCCGAACTGCTCTGGGTCCTGCTCATCTATTTCGGCACCGTCGGGCTGATGAACAGCCTCGGCGAAGCCCTGAACATGCCTGGCCTGGAGCTCAGTGCCTTTGCCGCGGGGGTGATCGCCCTGGGGTTGTGCTTCGGCGCCTACGCCACGGAAGTGTTCCGCGGCGCCATCCTGGCCATTCCCAAGGGGCACCGTGAGGCCGGCCTGGCCCTGGGCCTGTCCAAGGGCCGCATCCTGTCGCGGATCATTCTGCCGCAGATGTGGCGCGTCGCCCTGCCTGGCCTGGGCAACCTGTTCATGATCCTGATGAAGGACACCGCGCTGGTGTCGGTGATCGGCCTGGAAGAGATCATGCGCCACGCGCAGATCGGCGTGACCGTGACCAAGGAGCCGTTCACCTTCTACATGGTCGCAGCCTGCATCTACCTGTGCCTGACCATCGTGGCCATGACCGGCATGCACTTCCTGGAAAAACGCGCCGCTCGCGGCTTCGTGAGGGCCGAACAATGAACTGGGAAGTCATCATCAAGTGGCTGCCACGCCTGGCCCAGGGCGCCACGCTCACGCTGGAGCTGGTGGCCATTGCCGTGATCGCCGGCCTGATCCTGGCCATCCCGCTGGGTATCGCCCGCTCCTCGCGGCACTGGTACGTACGCGCCCTGCCCTTCGGCTACATCTTCTTCTTCCGGGGCACCCCGCTGCTGGTGCAGCTGTTCCTGGTGTACTACGGCCTGGCGCAATTCGACCTGGTGCGCACCAGTTCGCTGTGGCCGTACCTGCGCGATCCGTTCTGGTGCACCGTGCTGACCATGACCCTGCACACGGCCGCCTACATCGCCGAGATCCTGCGTGGCGCACTGCAGGCCATCCCCAAAGGCGAGATCGAGGCCGCCCGAGCGCTGGGGATGTCGCGGGGCAAGACGCTGTTCTACATCATGCTGCCGCGTGCCACACGCATCGGCCTGCCGGCCTACAGCAACGAGGTGATCCTGATGCTCAAGGCCAGTGCCCTGGCCAGTACCGTCACCTTGCTGGAACTGACCGGCATGGCGCGGACCATCATTGCCCGTACCTACCTGCCGGTGGAGATTTTCTTCGCCGCCGGGGTGTTCTACCTGGTCATTTCCTTCGTGCTGGTCCAGGGTTTCAAGGTGTTGGAGCGCTGGTTACGCGTGGACGCCTGCCAAGGGCGATGAGAACGATCCCACATCCATGACGAAGGGCCGCACAGCGGCCCTTTTTCGATTTGCGCTCCGGTGCTCCCATGAACACACCTCCCTTCCTGCAAGCCGACCAACTCCTCGAACGCTTTCACGCCCTGGACCGCTTCCTGGTCGAGCACCAGCATCTCTGGCACCCACGCCCCTTCACCCAGCTGCGCCTGGCCTGGGAGGCCGAGCATCCCGAACTCTCCACCTGGCTTCGCCAGCGCTCCCTGGAAGACGCCGAGGCCTTCCAGCACCACCCCGAACAGCTCCCGGCGCCCGCCCCGTTTCCCCAACTCGCCGAGCAAGCCAGGCGCCTGGCCGCCATCGGCGAGCTGCCCGACGCCGGCCTGCCTCCGGCCGGGCATCGCCTGGACGTGCATGTGCCTGGCCGCAAATGGCAGCAGATCGAAGCCTTCAGCCGCCGCCTGACGTTTCGCGAGCGCACCCACCAATGGCTGGACTGGTGCTCCGGCAAAGGCCACCTGGGCCGTCGCCTGCTTCAGCCAGGGCAACACCTGACCTGCCTGGAATACGACGCCACGCTGGTCGCCGCCGGCCAGGCGCTGAGCGACCATCACCAGCTGCCGGCCACCCATGTGCAACAGGACGTACTGGCCGATAACAGCGCCGACCAACTGCAAGCACACCAGAGCGTGATCGCCCTGCATGCCTGCGGCGAGCTGCATGTGCGCCTCCTGCAGCTCGCCAGCCAGAAAGGCTGCCGCCAATTGGCCGTAGCGCCCTGCTGCTACAACCGCATCCACGGCGAGCGCTACCAACCGTTATCCACAGCCGCCCAGGCCTCGAAACTGCGACTGGACGTGGCCGACCTCGGCCTGCCCTTGAACGAAGCCGTCACCTCGAGCCTGCGCGTACGGCACCAACGGGACATGTCCATGGCCCGGCGCCTGGGGTTCGACCTGCTGCAACGCGAGCAGCGCCAGTGCGACGAGTACTTGCCCACACCGTCGCTTCCGACCGCCTGGCTGGAAAAGCCATTCGCAAGCTATTGCCGCGACCTGGCCGAACTCAGGAACGTGGACATCAACGGCGAACCGAACTGGGCGGCGCTGGAGGCTGCCGGCTGGCAACGCCTGGCCGAGGTGCGCAACCTGGAACTGGTGCGCAACCTGTTCCGCCGGCCGCTGGAGTTGTGGCTGGTGCTCGATCGCGCCCTGCTGCTCGAAGAGCACGGGTACACCGTGCGCCTCGGCACCTTCTGCGACTACCCTCTGACGCCTCGCAACCTGTTGCTGCTGGCCGAACGTGACGAGCCCTCGCAACCCACCTGAAACCTGTGGATAACTCTGTGAACAAGCTTGTGATGAACGTCACGAAATCTTGGATCCAACTGTTATTTCAGGTTCTCTCCTTATTCCATCAGTCGAATCAAAACCAGTAAAAACAGGCCTTTGCGCAAAGACCAATGGTCCACCCCGCTGGCATGCCTTTCGCTCGTTCGTGGCAATGCGCTTGTGCATAAAGGTTCCAGCGTCCATAAGAACCAAGGGTTTGCGGCCTATCTCTATGACTCCTTGTTCATCGCAGCCATTCGTTGCGGCAAAACGCCGCGATATCAAATTAACAGCAACTAATTATTGTATTGCGATAATTTTTCGCGAATAATCCGCCCCGTTCATCACTGTACGGAGGCATCCCATGAACAACAGCAGATCCGTGGCCTATGCCCGTTCGCGCTTGCGCACCATTGGCATTTTCGCCGCTTTCCTGGCCTGGGCCACCGCCGCGGTGGAATTCTTCGGCACGCCGCTGCTCTGGGTATTCGACTACCCCGATACCGTCACCGCCTACCTGCAAACCCACGGCATCAACATGCCCCTGCTGCTGGAAGACGGCTACCAGCCCTCGCAACTGGCCATGGGCCTGGTGCTGGCCCTAGCGATGATTCCCGCCGCGCTGTCGGCATTCGCCCTGCTCCTGACCGGGCTGTTCTTCATGCGCCTGTCCAAGGGCCACACCTGGAGCCCGGCGAACATCAAGATGCTGTGGTGGGTCGGCCTGATCTGCATCGGCACACCGCTGCTGTGGCCGGTGATCGACACCCTGCAGGGCCTGGCCCTGGCCATCGACCTGCCGGCTGGGGAGCGCACATTCGTGGTGTCTATCGGTGTATCATCCGAGGCCGTCTACGAGATCATGAAGGGCATCCTGCTGTGCGCCTTCTCGCTGGTCATGCGTGACGCCAAGATCATCAGCGATGAACACAACTGTTATGTCTAGCCGCCCCCTATGCCGATAATCATCCGCCTCGACGTTGTCATGGCCAGGAACAAGATCCGCTCCAAGGACCTGGCGGAAATCATCGGCATAACGGAAGCGAACCTGTCACTGCTGAAGAACGGCAAGATCAAGGGTTTCAAGATCGAAACCCTGGAGAAGCTGTGCCGCGCGCTGAACTGCCAACCCGGCGACCTGCTGGAGTTCAGCGAGGAATGATCAAGGACCGTTACACCCGTGGACACCCCAGAAAAACGCCTCGCCACCCTGGTGCTGGCGGGCCTGCTGCTCGCCGGCTGCGGCCCCTCCTATACCTATAGGTACTCGCCACCGCCCAGCGCCCATGGCATCCATTGCATCAACAGCTGCCAGATGGAGCGCAACCACTGCAAGCAGATGGCCCGCCTGGAGGAAAACAGCCAGCGCGCCCTGTACCAGGCCGAGCTGCGCAGCTACCAGTATTGCCAGGACAGCAAGACCAGGAAGGACGCACGTCACAGATGCCACTACCCAAGCTACCCGTACTCGAGCGGCGCAAGCTACAGTTGCGACCGCGACTACGACAGCTGCTACCTGGCCTGCGGCGGCACCATCCAGCGCATCTTGAACACAGACTGACCCACCTACGGACTTTGCCCACGTGACCCAAGCCAAGCCCCTTGCCCTGTTCACCCTCGCCCTGGCCCTGACCGCCTGCGCCGGCAACACCTACTCGCCCAACACCCCATCGCTGGGCTGGGAAACCCCCGGCATGCAACTGGGCGGCGACCGCGGCCTGCCCCTGCGCGTCGACACCCCCTGCCGCAAGCGCGGTTGCGACAACGACAAGCTGTTCTTCAACCCCGCTACGCCCGAGCCGAGCGTCAACAGCATCCACCGCGGTTGGTAGGAAAAATCTCCTTTGCAGGGGACAACGTAAGCTATTGGAAGGAATAGGTTTACAGCCGCCAACCGATCGCTATAATGACGCCCCATTGCCGGTATAGCTCAGCTGGTAGAGCAACTGACTTGTAATCAGTAGGTCCCGGGTTCGATTCCTGGTGCCGGCACCATTCAAGGTTCCATAGAAAGCTTTCGAAATCTCTGGAACCCCCGAAGAACCCGCCTTCTGGCGGGTTTTTTCGTTTTGGCGTTCCGTCGGATTCCGAGGGTAGCCAGCGCTAATAAGGGTAGTTTTAAGGATAGAGGTCCGTTTCGATATCGGAGACTACCCTTATGGCCCGCACCACTGCCCCGCTTACAGACACCGCCTGTCGCACGGCAAAGCCCAAAGAGCGCGAGTACAAGCTCTTCGACGGCGACGGTCTTTACCTGCTTGTGCAACCCAACGGCCGCAAAGGCTGGCGGCTCAGGTACGTGAAACCCGATGGCCGCGAAGGCCTGACTGCTCTTGGCAGCTATCCGGTGGTCGGGCTGGGCGACGCACGCCGCAAGCGCTTCGAGATCAAGCAGCAGCTCGCGAACGGCATAGACCCTATCCAGTTCAAGCAACAAACCAAGACCCAAGCCGTGATCAACGGCCGCACCTTCGAAAGCGTTGCGCTCGACTGGTATGCCAGCATGGTGCCGAAGTGGGCGCCCGGCCACGCCAAGACTGTGCTCAGCCGATTGAAGACTCACGTGTTCCCTTTGATCGGTGCTAGAGCAATCGTTGAGCTGGACACCCACGACCTCATGCAGCCACTGGAAGCCGTAATGAAGCGCGGCACCATCGACGTGGCGCTCAGGATCAAGAACTACCTGCAAAGCATCATGCGTGAAGCCAAACGGCTGCGGCTGATCACAGCGAACCCAGCTCACGACCTCGACGGCTCGATCAAGACACCACGGGTAACTCACAGACCCGCACTACCCTTATCGCGGCTGCCAGAGCTACTGGCATGCATCGAGGACTACAGAGGTCGCCCGCTCACGCGCCTCACGGTGATGCTGTCGTTGCATGTATTCGTACGCTCCAGCGAACTGCGCTTCGCTCGTTGGAATGAGTTCGACCTCAAGCGCGGAATTTGGGAAATCCCCGACACCCGCCCGGCGCTGGACGGAGTGCCCTTTTCCACAAGGGGGACGAAGATGGCCGGGGACATTCACGTTGTACCCTTATCGCCGCAAGCCGTGGCCTTGCTCGAGCAGATCCACGCGATCACCGGCAAATTTGAGCTGGTGTTCGCTGGCGATGCCAAGCCATGGAAACCGATGTCCGAGAACACGGTGAATGCCGCGCTCAGGACGATGGGCTACGACACCAAGGTGGATATTTGCGGCCACGGGTTCCGAGCCATGGCGTGCAGTGCGCTGGTCGAGTCCGGGCTGTGGTCAGAGACGGCCATCGAACGGCAGATGAGCCACAAGGAACGCAACAACGTGCGGGCCGCTTATACCCACAAGGCCGAGTTCCTCGAAGAGCGCCGGATGATCATGACCTGGTGGAGCCGGTTTCTGGAGGCGAACCGCGAGAACCATGTCACGCCGCATGAGTTTGCCAAGCAGACGGGCGAGAACGTCACGCGGCTTCGCAGTGCCAAGAGGACCGAGTAACCCGCCGCACCACCACCTCAACTCGCTGTGAAGTTACCCACAGCACCCCGTGAAGCTCCTCCGCGCGGGTCCTTTCAAACGGGGCTGCAAAGCCGCCCCGTTTGAAAGGACCATACCTCAGAAAAAAACTGCTGGCACAGCTTACGTCTGTGGAAAACCACTCATGTCCACCGGGGGATAGTTTTATCCACAGGCGCTAAATCCCTGATATCGCGCTGCTTGACGAATATTGTCCACAAGCGTAGACCGGAAGTCGCAAGAGCTGTCGATGACAGCACCCCAGGTGACCCGAGCCTTAAAGGTCACGCCGCTCCCGCGGTGGTTCACCCGCAAGTACGATTCGCGTCCGGCAGCTCGTACGGTCACTACCCATGTGATGGATGCCAACTCAATATCGTTGCCCCTGCGGCAACCACCCTACCCATCTGCTCAGCAGCAACCTATTCGCTTGGCCATTTCGCGTGCGCCAACCTGTGCCCGTCTCTTTCACTGGAAAGAGACGGGCGCTCCTGACACTGCTGCAGCCCTGATCGCACATGGCTCAGCGGCAATTCCCCTCGTGACAATCGGCGTGACAAACGCCAATGTCACCAGCAACAGCCATGCAGATGATGGTGCCGCAGACCAGGGAATGGACTGCACCTGACTGACAGTCAGGCATGCCCCGGTCATCGAATTGCTGCGTTCACCCGGCTCAGGATCTCGCGGCACTGGTCTCGTCAGCCAATGCAGCCTCTACCCGCCCACCGGTAACGGTGTCCAGGAGGCCAGATCATGAGATGCCCTTGCTCCCGGACGTAAGGAGCCGCCAGTCCCGCGTTAGAGGACATCCCCACAGGTCGCAGGGGCCTTGATCCCTGATAACACTCAACATTCTTGGCGGGATGACGTGGGGCGAGGATCGGAGAACGTTAGATGAGGTGACTGACATGGCATTGGTGGGTAGACGCGATGGCCGCAATTTCGGTTACGGCAGACAATTGAGCTACGCAGGGCCGCAGGCGCTTAAGGACATGTTCGGCGGCGGCCACTACGGCACGGTCAAGGCGCACAGTGAACGGTGGCAGGCATTCGTCAAATGGTGCCGCTCCGAACAGGGGCCCGGAATCAATGATGCGCGGCAGATTGATCGCAAAGTGTTGGCCGACTATGCGGCGTATCTGCGTGACGTGGTTGGGCGAGGTGACCTCGCAGTCAGCACCGCACAAAACCGCCTATCCAGCGTTAACAGGACCATGGCGGCGCTTCGCGGTGATCACTACGTGAAATTGCCAAGTCCGAGCAAGGCGTTGGGTATGCAGCGCACCGGGGTTCGCCAGTCGGTGCCGCAGGGCCAAAACCGCGAACAGGTTAAGCAGGTCGTCAATGCGCTTTGCCGCCATCGTCAGCTACGGGCTGCTGCGATTGCTCTGCTGGCGCGAGCCACCGGCATGCGCTTGCGTGAGGCTATCTTGGCTGATCTGCAACGACTAATCCGTGAGGCTGACGACCTAGGCAGGATTAACATCCAGGACGGTACCAAAGGAGGCCGCGCCGGGGCTTCAGCGCCCCGCTGGATTGCGGTGGACGACCATGTTCGAGGTGCACTTGGATTTGCACGGCAGGTTTCGCCTGCGGATAGTCGCAACCTGATTGCCCCACACGAGAGCTACCTGAATCTTCTGCATGAAATCATCCGGCCTGCGCGGGACATCCTGCATGCACACAACCTCAAAGGTTTTCATGAACTACGAGCAGCGTACGCATGTGAGCGCTATGAGCAAATCACGCATCACCGCGCACCTATCAACGGCGGCCAATGTTACCTGGTAAATAGGAACCTTGATCGTGAGGCCCGGTGGCAAATCAGCTATGAGCTAGGGCACGCTCGGATCGATGTGATCTCGGCCTACATTGGTGGGCGGGCATGAGTAAGCCGTTCAACATGGAGTTGTTCCTGTCTGGAGTACTGACCGGCTCGCATGCAACTTGCCAACGCCATGTGCGACAGTCGAAGGTCATTCAGGTTGAAATCGCCAAGCGCTGGCAGCGAGCGACGCCGTGGGCTTGGCAGAGAAAGCACCTGATCTGGTTTCTCGAACACCATCTGAGCCAGCGAAGTGAGGCGACGCAGTACTACTACACCTTGACGGTCCGGCTGCTCGCTCGACGCTTGGGAAAGCCGTGGGTTTTCAATCTCTGAATAGCATCTGGTCCTGATGGTTACGACCGAGCGCCTTTTGCCAACGTTCAGCCCCCAGCTACTTAGAACCAGCACGGATGAAGAGTCGCCGTACGTTGATAAATTGCAGCTCCCAAAAGCTCAGTACAGGCTTCCAGCGCAAAGGCCAAGCCCCTCCACCAGGCCTATCAATCCTCTCTCTCGACCACAGGCCTATTGCACCTACACGGAGATTCCTGATACTAGATTGCCATCTAGGTAAGCTTCATCTATCGGATTCAGTCAAATCCTTCCCGCAAACTCGTGTATAGACGCTAAGGGCGATGCAATTTTTCACTTAACTCCGCGCTCACTGGTGAGCTGGATCACAACGCGCTAGCACTTCCCAAAAAATTTATCAATACGATAAGGACTATCACTTGACATCCTCATTCTCTTGGCTCCATCTCAGCGACCTTCATGCAGGAATGAAACATCAATCTTGGATGTGGCCATCGTTGAGGGACAAAATTCATGATGATCTTAGATATTTGATAAGCAAACACCAAAGCTGGGACGTTGTTGTATTTTCGGGCGACCTAACCCAGAAGGGGACGCCTGATGAATATGAAGTTCTGAATGGAATAATCAAAGAGCTATGGCAAATATTTAATGAACACGGATTCTCACCAAAATTATTTTGTGTTCCAGGAAACCATGACTTGGTTCGTCCAGGAAGCATTGACCCAATGTGTCTTGCTTTAACAAGATGGTGGGACCTTGGAGAATTGAGAGCAGATTTTTGGGGCACAAAGGGTGAAATTTATAGAAAAACTGTAGGCGAATATTTTTCAAACTACACGAACTGGCTGAATGAATTGAAAAAAAACGGAATTCCTTTGCTATCTGGAGTTTCCGGAACTTTCCCTGGTGATGTGTCTGCGGTGTATGAGAAAGACGATTTCCGAGTAGGCTTTATTGGACTTAACTCGACATGGCTACAAGTTGCGGCCGGCGATTTCAAAGGACAACTGCACATAGATCCACGACAGCTTCTTGAAATTACCGATAACAATCCGTCAGATTGGGCAAAACAAAATGTTCTAAACTTTTTGGTAACCCACCATCCGCTTGACTGGCTGCACTCAGAAAGCTTGACCCTTTTTAATCAGGATATTGACATCGGCGGTAGATTCGATGCACACCTTTATGGGCACATGCATGAGCCCGCCGCTATACAAAAAACACACTTGGGTGCTCTTCCTAAAAGATCCATGCAGAGCGCATCTTTATTCGGACTAGAAACATTCGGAAACAACATACAAAGAGCACACGGTTATTCCTTCAACTCAATAAAAATAACAGACGGTCATCTTGCCAGTTTAGAGATATGGCCACGAGCTTCTCGCGTTATATCAGGCACAGGGGAGCGTGTCATGGGCCCTGACATGACACTCCCCATTAACAATGATAACTACATTGCGCACTCATTCGAACTTAATCGACGCCAAGAACCTATCAAACCGGCTCAATTAGAAAACAAATTCTCAGACGCAATAATTTCCACCGAAATTACAAGCGGCGAACTGAAAGCCAACATAGAAAATTTAGTAATTATACTCCCAGCCGCTCCTGAAGCCATGGGTGTGAGACTCGTTCAGCAAGAGCAGGCTCGTAAGATCCTGACTAGTTCAAGACGGCTTTGGTTAGCAGCCGACTGGGGAATGGGCGAAAACGGATTTATCTGGTCCACTCAGAAAAGAATATCAACTACCAGATGCCAATTCTATAAGATAGACATGAGCGATTACGTCAACCGGAGCGAATTTTATCAAAACATACGAATAAAGTATGGATTTAGCTTCGAGTCATTATGCGGAGCACTCGCCACACATCAAGATTCATACCTACTTTTCGATGACATTCCGTTTACCGACGAAATCGATGAAGCTTTAAAGCTACAGCTTGACTTAGAAGAATTGGCGGGCATCGTATTATCATACTGTCCAGCACTGAAAGTAATACTACGCAGCAGACTTAGGCCACCTGCAAACGATCTTGATTTTGTTGAAATAACTGCTCTGGATAAAGCAGACACTAGATACTTCATTGAAAATCACCATTTGGGATCAGCACAGGCTCTAAGCCCAGAAGATATCTTGAGGATTTACAATCATACCGATGGCTTGCCAAATTTAATAGAAACGGACTTAAGAAGTCTTAATGTGGCTTCACTAAGTGAAATTACCACTTCACCGCCTGGCGCTTCAGCATCGCCTGCTGGAATGCTTCAAAGGGCGATACTTGAATTATCTGAGTCTAAAGACGAGACACTCAAACGCTCTTACGTCCTCCTAAAATCACTTTCTGTTTTCTCACACGGCGAAGAGCTTGGTCGAATCAAGAATTTCGACAAAACCAAGCCTGTGTTCTTTGCACACGCACAGATACTTCAGCAGCGCGGCTTGCTATACGCAGAAGAAATAGAACAGTTCGACAGAGGTGGCGGCACAGATAGGCCTAAACGACTAATAATTACTCGCGCGGCAAGAGAATGGCTACATGCGAATTTAGATACTGCTGAGCTAAAGCGTCTGAATGATGGTGCGGCCAAACTGTATTTCGGCACTGACTGGGGTAGTGGTCAAAGTAAGCCCCCAACTGCTTATCGATTTGACCAGCCCAATAAAGCTGTTGCAGAGATGCACAATGCAAGAACAATTATCATGCAGATTGTGACTGAAGCTGCGGATAATACTCGCAAGCTTCAGAACGCCATGCAGCTTGTATCAGCACATGGAGCTGCGCTATTAAGAGGAGACTATTTCAAAAGCGCAATCGAGCTGTTCGATTATATACTTCCAATGCTGCAAGGAAAAGTCACTCAAGCCTCATATGAATATGCGGTATATCAGCATGCGAAAGCTCTGCGAATGATCGATGGTAAGATCGCATCCGAAAAAGCTAAAGAGATGCTTCTCACGGTCCTGCCTGGCATATCTGACAAAACCACGAAAATAAGCGCCTATCTGAACCTGGCACACTGTTACAACTATTTGGGCCAAGGCCAAGAGGCCATAGATTATGCGAAGAAAATCATTTCCCTAGAACCACGTAGCTCAAGGGCACTCACCGCCAACCAAATTATTCTAGAAAACTCTGAACAAGGGCTCGACATAAATTCCAAGCTCGACAAATTAGAGGCAAAAGCGAGAAAACAAAATTCACTAACCGTCGCGTTCAACATTGGGTTCTCACGAATAAAATCAATTTCCGACCCTGACCAAAAAGCCGACACTCTCTATAAGTTAGTTAGAGAGGCAAAACAAAACCAAGACCACTACAACGTGATGCGTGGAATGATTTCGCTGGGAGAGCTAGCAACAAAAGGGCAAATTCTCTTGACCCTTCAGGACAAAAATGAACTAATCAAAATATACCACTACCTTTACAATGAAGGTTTTTACACCCAGTTCAATAAATGCCATGACATTCTGTGGCACATTTTTTCTGCCGACAAAGAGATTCACAATCTCTTGCAGCTTTATCGATATAGTTCATTGTCTTGGAGATTACGTGGAAAGGAAGAACGAGAAATGTCTTCCCTTAAACGCTTGAATGTTGAAATAAAGAAATCTCCTACCATCAAGGGAAGCTCTGATATTTCGACTGCTTATTTCTATGCGCGCCTTGGTCTTCTTCTATAATCTATAAACCAGCACAAGCTGAAAATACGACAATTTAATTCAATCTGACTATTTGGACATTGCCATACACTCCCTCCCATATAGCACATGGGGGGGAGGAAGCGGTGCCGGGGAGCATTAACAAAATTTTACTGACCCAGGTTAATCGCACCTCGCTTTCGATCAATCTTTACTTCGACAGGTTGATTAAAAACGCTCTTTGCTGGAACGCCAGCTTTGCATGGTTTACCACCGCAAACACATTTGAGCGGTTGCCTGAGAGGCCAAGGATAGTTTTAGGGATAGGAAAGATTGAGCACCACGGAAATATCAATTAATTCAGATGATTGTGACCATCTTCGACTCCTGGTGCCGCACCATACGCAGTACTCAAAAGGCTCACCGAAAGGTGGGCCTTTTTTGCTTCGCCCCGTTGACGCCAATCAACGCCCCCTTTCCCCCACCGCCTAGCCTCTGGTGTTATCCACACCCAAACGAAGGCCGGTACATGGCCAAGAAATTCCCCCTAAACCCCAGCCACCCCGAACGCATCTGCTGGGGCTGCGACCTGTACTGCCCGGCCAAGGCACTGGCCTGTGGCAACGGTTCGGAGCGGACCCAACACCCGGCGGAGTTGTTCGATGAAGATTGGAACCAGGACGTCAAAGCGCCTGAATCACAGGCAAGCGAGGTACCGTCGTTCTCTTGCGCGAACAATGACAAACCTTGAAATGCTTTCCTTCGATGCGTTATAGCTAAAAAGGCATCCATAAAGAAAAGAGGCATTACAAGCCCCCATGTACGAGATCACACGTATCTATCGGTCCCATGGCCCGCTTGCCGGTTTGCTCGGCAAGGCCACCGGGCCCTTCCCTGCCGTTGTCCGCTCCACCCTCGGCTGTTCGCCACTTTCGACATTGTTCCACACCCTGTCGATCCCGCCTCGGGACATGCTGCTGGCGCACAAGCGCAAGCGCCCCGTGCCTCCGCCTGCCTGCTGACACCTGAAGCCTTCGCCCATCCGCAACCCTAGGCCCATTGCCGTTCGGGGTTGGGGAGGTCTTGCCTTTGATTTGTGTTAACAGGACATCTTCATGACTATTCGTGTCGCCATCATCGGCGCCGGCCCGTCTGGCCTGGCGCAACTGCGTGCTTTCCAATCCGCCCATGCCAAGGGCGAACCCATGCCCGAGATCGTCTGCTTCGAGAAGCAGGCCGACTGGGGCGGCATGTGGAACTACACCTGGCGTACCGGGCTGGACGAGCACGGCGAGCCGGTTCACGGCAGCATGTATCGCTACCTCTGGTCGAACGGGCCGAAGGAATGCCTGGAGTTCGCCGATTACAGCTTCGATGAGCATTTCGGCCGGCCTATTTCGTCCTACCCGCCTCGCGAGGTGCTCTGGGACTACATCCAGGGCCGGGTGAAGAAAGCCGATGTGCGCCAGTACATCCGCTTCAACACCGTGGTCAAGGCGGTGCGCTTCGACGCCGAGCGCCGTACCTTCACTGTCACCGCCCACGACTATGCCGCCGGCCAGGGCATCGAGCAGGAATTCGACTACGTAGTGGTGGCCAGCGGGCATTTCTCGACGCCGAACGTGCCGTCGTTCCCGGGCTTCGAGCGGTTCTCCGGGCGCATCCTGCATGCCCACGATTTCCGCGATGCGTTGGAGTTCGCCGGCAAGGATGTGCTGATCGTCGGCAGCAGCTATTCGGCCGAGGACATCGGCTCGCAGTGCTACAAGTACGGCGCTCGCTCGATCACCAGCGCCTACCGCACGCAGCCCATGGGCTACCAATGGCCCAAAGGCTGGGAGGAGCGGCCGCAACTGCAACGGGTCGAGGGTGATGTGGCGTATTTCGCCGACGGCTCCAGCAAGCGGGTGGATGCGATCATCCTGTGCACCGGCTACCAGCACCACTTCCCGTTCCTGCCCGATGAGTTGACCCTGCGCACCAACAATCGCCTGTGGCCGCTGGGCCTGTATCAGGGCGTGGTGTGGGAGGCCAACCCGCAGTTGATGTACCTGGGCATGCAGGACCTGTGGTACAGCTTCAACCTGTTCGATGCCCAGGCCTGGTTCGCCCGCGACGTGATGCTCGGCCGCATCCGCCTGCCCGACCACGCCACCATGCAGGCCGACAGCGCGCGCTGGCGCGCCGAAGAGGAGGCTTTGGAAACCACTGCGTCGATGTATGAATTCCAGGGCCGGCATATCCAGCACCTGATCAGCCAGACCGACTACCCAAGCTTCGACATCGATGCAGTCAACCGCATCTTCCTCAAATGGAAGAACGACAAGAAGCACGACATCATGGGTTACCGCGACCGCTCCTACCGCTCGGTAATGACCGGCACCGCCGCCGTGCCCCATCACACGCGCTGGCTGCAGGCGCTCGACGACTCGCTGGAGGAATACCTGCGTGAGACCGCCGAGCCGGGCAGCGTCCGCGCTCTGAGGCAGGACAAAGGCTGACGCCAACCAGACTGTTGCAGGGCAACGAGGTGATGCGCCTTATTGCCCCTGCAGCACCTTGAGCGCAGCCTCAGCCAGGAACCCCGAACGGCTTTTCTGTTCGGGGTGGTTCTTCACGTAGGCATCGATGCGGTTCAGCAGATAGGCCGGCAAGGTGATATTGAGTTTTTCCGCCTTGCCCAGGTAACGGGTGATATCGATGTCGACCAGCGCCCAGGTACAACCGGCGAAGGTTGGGTTGGCCGCGTGCACGGTGACCTTGCTGGCCTTGGGGATCTCCTGTTCATCCTGCGCGAGCAGTTCCAAGTGGCCTTCAATGGCCTCGCGAGCCATGGCCATGGCGTCGTCCAGATCCTCGCCCGCCGAGAAGCAACCCGGTATATCCGGTACTTCTACGCCCCAGGCATGGCTGTCGTCGCCGGGGAAGATCGCGATAGGGAAAAGCATGTGCGTATATCTCCTGGTTCAGCTGGCATACCTGATCTGCGCTTGGCGCAGCACGCTGGCGATCGTGGCCGGCAGCAGGTCCTTCTTGGGATGAGGAATCGTCACCAAGCCTTTCTTGCAGGAATGCTTGAAGTGGCGGTGGCTCCCCCGGCTTCGCACCAGGTACCAACCGTCGGCTTCTATGGGTGAAATCAATTCGCGGCTGTTCACGACCTTTCCTTGGTCAGCCGAACGGTGGTTATTATAACCACCGATACGGAGTTATCAACACCATACCCACCATGAAGGGGGCTGCTCTGGGCAAGTATGCCGAGCACTTCGGCGCCATGGCCGAGAGAAGTGATGCACGATCTTGCTGTCGACCAGGCATCTCCAGCGTTCTGCTTAACGGGCCAGGTAACAGTCTTTTACCGAAACCCCTGGTTTTCCCCGCGCGGGCTTTGCCTATCCTAGGTCGGGTCATCCCGTCAGCGATGGACCCATGAAACACGCATTCTCCACCCGTTACGCCTGCCTGGCCGCCTGCCTGCTGTTCACCTTCGCCAGCCTCCCATTCCTTGCCCAGCACGCCTGGATCTGGCCGTTCACGCTGGTAACGGCGCTGCTCAGCCTGGTCGGCCTGAACGATCTGCGCCAGAGCCACCACGCGGTGCGGCGCAACTACCCGATCCTGGGCAATATCCGTTACTTGATCGAGACCATCCGCCCGGAAATCCGCCAGTACCTGATCGAAGGCGACGACGACAAACTGCCCTTCTCTCGTTCGCAACGTTCGCTGGTGTATGCCCGGGCCAAGAATGAAAGCGCGGAAAAGGCCTTCGGTACGCTCAACGATGCCTACAAGCCTGGCTTCGAGTTCATCAGCCATTCGATGCTGCCGGTGGCAACGCCGGACCCGGCCTCGTTTCGCATCGCCATCGGCGGCCCGCAGTGCCGGCTGCCTTATTCGGCGTCGATCTTCAACATCTCGGCCATGAGCTTCGGGGCCCTGAGCGCCAATGCCATCGGGGCCTTGAACAAGGGCGCACGTCTGGGCCGGTTCGCCCATGACACCGGCGAGGGCAGCATCAGCCCCTATCACCGCGAGCATGGCGGCGACCTGATCTGGGAGATCGGTAGCGGCTACTTCGGCTGCCGTACCGAAGAGGGCCGCTTCGACCCGGCGCGCTTCGCCGAGCAGGCGCGCGCCCCGCAGGTGAAGATGATCGAGATCAAGCTCAGCCAAGGCGCCAAGCCGGGCCATGGCGGCATCCTGCCAGGGCATAAGGTCAGCCCGGAGATTGCCGCCACCCGGGGCGTTCGGGTCGGCGAGGACTGTATTTCGCCTGCTGCCCACAGCGCCTTCCGCACGCCGGTGGAGCTGTTGCAGTTCATTGGTCGCCTGCGCGAACTGTCTGGCGGCAAGCCGGTGGGCTTCAAGTTCTGCCTGGGCCACCCCTGGGAATTCATGGGGATCGCCAAGGCCATGCTGGCCACCGGCATCACCCCGGATTTCATCGTCGTCGATGGCAAGGAAGGGGGCACAGGCGCAGCGCCCAGGGAGTTCAGCGACAACATGGGCGTGCCGATGCGCGAAGGGCTGATGTTCGTGCACAACACCCTGGTGGGCCTGAACCTACGCGATCGCATTCGCATCGGTGCGGCGGGCAAGATCGTCAGCGCCTTCGACATCGCCAGCGTGCTGGCCATCGGCGCGGACTGGGTCAATTCTGCCCGCGGCTTCATGTTCGCCATCGGCTGCATCCAGTCGCAGAGCTGCCACACCAACAAGTGCCCCACCGGGGTCGCCACCCAGGACCCGCTGCGCCAGCGCGCGCTGGTGGTGCCGGAGAAGGCCGAGCGGGTGGCCAGCTTTCATCGCAACACCTTGCATGCCCTGGCCGAGATGCTCGCGGCGGCGGGCCTGGAACATCCGTCGGAGCTCAAGCCCAAGCATCTGGCGCGGCGTATCAGCCCCAGCCAGATCAGCCTGTTTTCGGAGCTGCATCAGTTTCTCAAGCCGGGCGAGTTGCTCGGTGGCTCGATCGAGAGCGAGTTCTATGGGCGGATGTGGCGAATGGCGCGCAGTGACAGTTTTGCGCCGCAAGCGGGAGAAGCGGCGCCGATAGCGGCTGTGGCACGCCGGAAGGAAACGACTCCAGCGTAAGGGCCGCGGCGCGCTCCAATCGCGGGGACAAGCTCGCTCTCTTTGCGGCACCTGTGGGAGCGGGCTTGTCCCGCGATTAGGCCGGGCCCGATATCACCGTCGCCTGGCAAGGGCTTCGCCCTTGATCGCGGGACAAGTCGGACCGCCGCACCGCCGCTCCCACAGGGGCAACATTGGCCGCTTGTTCTCTGCGAGACAGCGCAGCCCGAAGGGCTGGGTAATCTCCCACAAGAACTGCGCCAGCGCTTAGGTTCCTGTGGGATTAGAAACTTAAAAAGAAAAGCCCCGGACGAGCCGGGGCTTTCGAGACACGCTCAGGATCAGAAGATGCTGATCGGGTACTCGACGAATACGCGGACTTCGTTGCCGTCGTCGTTGTAGCCGTTCTGGCGAACTGCGGTATTGGTGCGTACGAAGGAGCTACGCAGCTTGACCGACAGGTCCTTGGCCGGGCCTTCCTGGACGACGTAGCGGATCTGGTTGAAGATCTCGCGTTCCTTGCCCTCGCCGAAGCCCTGCGGGTTGGCCGCGTTGCGGGTGTTGATGTTGTCACCCACTACATAGGCGACCTTGTAGGTCAGGCCTGGAATGCCGAAGGCACCGAAGTCCAGGCCGTAGCCCAGCTGCCAGGAGCGTTCGTCCTCGGCGTTGAAGTCGGACCAGTAGGAGTTGGCCAGGTAGATGGTCGAACCACCGTCACCCACGCCACCACGGTTCTGGTACCAGCCGTAGTTGTAGCCAGTGTCACCGGTGCTGCGCTGGTGTGCCAGGGTGATCGAGTGCGGGCCGAAGGCGTAGGTGGCAGCGAGGCTCCAGATGGTGTTGGAGTCGCCGTTCAGGCCGGCGGCACGTACGTATTTGTTGTCGATGTCCGACTTGTAGCCGTTGAAGTCCAGGGTCAGGGACTGGTCGGCCGCGATCGGGAAGACATAGTTCAGGCCCAGGTAGTGCTTCTTCATCACATCTTCGTTGTCGGCGGTGTACAGCGCCGCGGTGAAGTTGTCGGTGAACTTGTAGCTACCGCCGAACACGTTGATCGACTTCAGGCCACCGCTGTCACGGCCCTCGGCGCTCTTGCGCGCTTCCTGGGTGAAGCGACCGGCGTTCAGCTCCAGGCCCTTGATCTCCTTGGACGTGATCAGGGTGCCGGTGAAGCTCTCTGGCAGCAGGCGGGCGTCGTCGTATTGCAGCACGGGCAGGGCCGGCATCTGGTCACCGTACTTGAGCACGGTGTTGGAAACACGGAACTTCACTGCCGCGCCGCCACGGGCGAGGTTGTGCGGGGAGTTGGTCGGTGCGGTGTCGCTCGGCTTGAAGAAGTCGACGCCAGCACCACCGTTGTGGCCCTTGCCGCCATCCAGGCGGATGGCGTACAGGCCGAAGGCATCGACGCCCACGCCCACGGTGCCCTGAGTGAAGCCGGAGTTGAAGGTGCCGATGAAAGCCTGGCCCCACTCGATCTGGTCGTCGGTGCCATGCTTCTTATCGCGATTGATGTAAGCGTTGCGCAGAAGGACGTTGGCGTGGCTGTCCTCGATGAAGCCCTTGCTTTCGGCCTGCTCGTTGGCCTGGGCCTGGGTCGCGGCGATCATCGCCAGTGCGACCAGGCTGATCCTGGTTTTCAACATCTTGTTTTCCTTATTTCTTAATCAAAAACGCTCTGCAATTTGACGCCAGGAACCAACGCCCCTTCGTAGGTTCGACGCTATGCGGATCCAAACTGAAAGGCCCGCCATGGTCGGGAGCGGGCCTTGTCCAGCAGCATGGCCAAGTCATGGCCAGCAGGCGTTGACCGAATCCTATCTGCCCCTGCTTCGGAATGTCAAAAAATCGTGAAATACAATTTGTTATAACGAAATTCCTATCTTCATCAGAGCATTTGCAGACAGATCCATGCGGCTTTAGGAATTTTCCTCTATCGATGAAGGCGCGACGATGAAAGCTATTTCGCACATGGAATATTTGCTTCAGACCCCGTCTTCCCAGCGTAGGAAATGGCGCCCTAGGGGCATCGATACGGGCATTTTTTACAAAATGAAACACATGTAAAGACATATCCTGACAAACATCTGGGCAATTGCTAATCACTCGCATTAACATCCGCACCCTTTTTTCATTGACCTTGTTCGCGGATGTACCCCATGTTCGTTCCTTGTCACCTTTCACGCCTGACCCTGGGCTTGTCGCTGATCTGCGGCGCAGGCCTGGCCAGCGCCGCTACCACTGTCCTGCCGGAACTGTCGGTCACTGCCGACCGCGAGCGGGAAGAGGACAACCCGCAGGTTCGCGAAGTCAGCACCGCCACGCGCACCTCGACCCCGGTACGCGACGTGCCCCAGGCCATCGACACGGTAAAGACCCGCAACAGCCTGGACTACGGCCACTACAGCCTGGACAAGGCGCTCGAAGGCATCCCCAACGTCAGCAGCGGCGCCGACACCCGCTTCGACAGCCTGCGCATCCGCGGCTTCGACGCCAGCAACGACTTCTACCTGGACGGTGTGCGCGACGACAGCCAGTACGTGCGCGACCTGCACAACATCGAACGGGTCGAGGTACTCAAGGGCCCCGCCGCGGTGCTTTATGGCCGCGGCAGCCAGGGCGGTATCGTCAACCGGGTGAGCAAGGCGCCGGAGCACGGCCGCCGTTCGACCGTCGAAGCCCAGGCCGGCAGCGAAGACCTGCGCAGTCTGTATGCCGACCTCAGCGCCGACCCGACCGATACCCTCAGCCTGCGCCTGAACCTGGGCAACCAGGACAACAACAGTTTCCGCGACGGCATCGACGGCAGCCGCCAACTGTTCGCACCGTCCATGAGCTGGCAGCTGACGCCCGAGCTGAACTGGCTGGTGCAATACGAGTACAGCCGCTACAACCGCACGCCCGACCGGGGCATCCCCGGCAACCCATTGACCGGCCGACCCGCCGATGTCAGCCGCCACACCACCTATGGCGATACCCAGCGCGACTACATCGACGACCGTGCACAGACGCTACGCTCGCGCCTGAACTACGCGCTCAACGACCAATGGCAGCTACGCCACACGCTGAGCCTGTTCACCCTGGAAAGCGACTTCGACAACACCTACCAGACCGCCTACAACCCCAGCACCGGCTTGGTCAGCCGCCAGCGCTGGCAGCAGGACTTGAGCACCCGCAACCTGTTCAACACCGTGGAGCTGGAAGGCCACGTGCACACCTACGGGCTCGAACACACGTTGCTGGTTGGCCTGGAAGTGGGTGAGCAACGTCGCAATTCGCTGCTGCATTCGGGCGTTGGCGTTCCCGCGGTGCCGTTGTCCGGCGCTACCGGCGGGCACCAGCACAGCGGTGCGATGAAGGTTTTCAGCGACAACCATACCGATGTGGAAAGTGCCGGCCTATATGTGCAGGACCAGGTCCGCCTGAACGACCAATGGCAACTGCTCGCCGGCGTGCGCTTCGACCGCTTCGAAGTCAAAACCACCAGCAAGCTGAAGAACCTCACCGAGAAGCAGGAAAGTACCAGTACCAGCCCTCGCCTGGGCGTGGTCTATTCGCCCTGGCGCGACCACTCCTTCTATGCCTCCTGGAGCAAGACCTTCTCGCCGGTCGGCGGCGGCCTGATCGGCATCACGCCCGGTGCGCCCGGCAATGGCAACGATGCGGGCCCAGAGCTGACCCGGCAGAAGGAGATCGGGGTCAAGAGCGACTGGTTCGATGAACGCCTGAGCACCACCCTGGCCCTCTATGAACTGGAGCTGTACAACCGCCGCACCCGCGACCCGAACAACCCGGACCTTATCCAGCTCAGCGGCCTGCAACGCTCTCGCGGCATCGAGCTGACCGCCATGGGCAACCTGGTCGGCAACTGGTATCTGCGCGGTGGCATCGGCTTGCAGGATGCGACCATCGTAAAGGACAACAACGGCCAGCAAGGCAATCGCATCAATGATGTGGCCAAACGCAACGGTAACCTGTTCGTCACCTGGAAGCCCGAGCTTGGCTGGTACGCCGAGACCGGCCTGACCCTGGTGGGCGAGCGTTATGCCGACACCCAGAACACCATCCTGCTGCCGGGGTATGGCCGCTGGGATGCCCTGGCCGGCTACCGCACCCGTGATTGGGATGTGCGGGCAGCCTTGAGCAACATCACCGACAAGACCTACTACAGTTCGGCGACCAGTGCCGGGCAGATCCAGTTCGGTGATCCGCGCAGCCTGGTGGTGACGGGGACCTACGCGTTCTGATGAGGATCTTTGGGGGCGCTGTGCGCCCCATCGCGGGACAAACCTGCTCCCACAATGGGGGTGATCAATGCCAAACCGCGATCAAGGCCTCGAGCTCGGCCTCGCTGAGTAAGCCCTGCGGGTATCGCCCATCCAGCAGCCGGCTTGGGTCGGTCGCTGCGGCCTGGGTGTTTCCATGCTGCCTCAACCAGTGCGCCAGGCGCCGGAACGACTCAGGGTCCATCGCCGAACGGGAAATAGACGACTCGCTTGCTGCATTCATGTCCACACGCTCTCCTGGGGCCTCTGAGCGCCTAACGTACTGGCATTTTGTTACAGAACGACATCGTCTTATCCCGTTGAAGCCTATGAAAAAAGCGAAATAAAAAAAGGCCACCCCCTGCCAAGGAAAGTGGCCCTGAAACGCTTGCTGCGATCCGTCGCGGCTTAGATATTCGGCACCTTCTGCCAGACCTTCGGGCGGAAGAACAACGTCTCCCCGCGCGCCAGCCCAGTCAGGCTGTCGTGGTCCTTCACCACCTCGGCTTCGATCAACTCGCTCTGCCCCGGCACCTTCAAGGTGACACGCGTGGTCGCGCCCAACGGCCGGATGTCGCGCACCTCGGCGGCCTGGTGGCCTTCGGTCTCATGCCGCGACAGCGACACCTCGTGGGGGCGGAACAGCACATGCTGGCCTTCGCTCAGGCTCAGCCGGTTGGAGTCCCCCAGGAAGTGGTAGACGAAATCGTTGGCCGGGTTTTCGTACACCTCGCCCGGCGAGCCGATCTGCTCGATCACGCCTTTGTTCATCACCACGATGCGGTCGGCCACTTCCATGGCCTCTTCCTGGTCGTGGGTCACGAACACCGAGGTCAGGTTGATGTCTTCGTGCAGGCGTGCCAGCCAACGGCGCAGCTCCTTGCGCACCTTGGCATCGAGGGCACCGAACGGCTCGTCGAGCAGTAGCACCTTGGGCTCCACCGCCAGGGCGCGGGCCAGGGCGATACGCTGGCGCTGGCCGCCGGAAAGCTGCTCGGGGTAGCGGTCGGCGAGCCAGTCGAGCTGGACCATGTTCAACAGTTCATGGACCTTCTCGGCGATGCGGCTCTCGCTCGGGCGCTCGCCCTTGGGCTTCATGCGCAGGCCGAAGGCGACGTTGTCGAACACGCTCATGTGACGGAACAGGGCGTAGTGCTGGAACACGAAACCGACATTACGATCACGCACATCGTGGCCGGACACATCCTCGCCGTGGAACACGATGCTGCCCTGGTCGGGCGTCTCGAGGCCGGCGATGATCCGCAGCAGGGTGGTCTTGCCGCAGCCCGAAGGGCCGAGCAGGGCCACCAGCTCGCCGCTGTTGATATCCAGGTTGATGTTGTCCAGGGCCTGGAAGGCGTTGAAGCGCTTGCTGACGTTACGAACTTCGATCGACATGAATTATTCCTCCGCTGCGCCGTGGCGCAGGCGGTTAATACGGTTCTCGCTCCACTGCTTGAGCAGCAGGATGAAGAGCGCCAGGATCAGCAGCAGGCTGGCCACGCTGAAGGCCGCGACATGGTTGTACTCGTTGTAGAGGATCTCCACGTGCAGCGGCAGGGTGTTGGTGACACCGCGGATATGGCCGGACACCACCGACACCGCGCCGAACTCACCCATCGCCCGCGCGGTGCACAGCACCACGCCATAGATCAGGCCCCACTTGATGTTCGGCAGGGTCACATGCCAGAACATCTGCCAGCCATTGGCGCCCAGCAGGCGTGCGGCCTCTTCTTCCTGGGTGCCCTGCTCCTGCATCAGCGGGATCAGCTCGCGGGCGACGAAGGGCACAGTGACGAAGATGGTCGCCAGGACGATGCCCGGCAAGGCGAAGACGATCTGGATATCGTGGTCCTGCAGCCACGGCCCGAACAGGCCCTGGGCACCGAACATCAGGACGTATACCAGGCCGGCGATCACCGGCGAGACCGAGAATGGCAGGTCGATCAGGGTGACCAGCAGGCTCTTGCCCCGGAAGTTGTACTTACTCACGCACCATGCGGCGCTGACGCCGAACACCAGGTTCAGCGGCACCGAGATGGCCACGGCGAGCAAGGTCAGCTTCAGGGCCGAAAGCGCGTCAGGCTCGAAGATCGCCTCGAAGAAGGTGCCGAAGCCGTTCTTCAACGCCTGGGACACCACGATGAACAGCGGCAGCAGCAGGAACAGCACGAACACCAGCCAGGCCAGGCCGATCAATACGCGGCGCGAGGTGGCGCTGCCCCTGCGGGCAGCGTTGGCCGCAGCGGCGGCGCCAAGGGATGAACTGGACATCTACCGGGCCTCCTTCAAGGGGTTTCGATGCGGCGCTGCAGCAGGTTGATCAGCAGCAACAGGATGAAGGAAACCACCAGCATCAGCACGCCGATGGCGGTGGCGCCGGTGTAGTCGTACTGGTCCAGCTTGACCATGATCAACAGCGGCAGGATCTCGGTCTTCATCGGCATGTTGCCGGCAATGAAGATCACCGAGCCGTACTCGCCCACGCCACGGGCAAACGCCAGGGCGAAGCCAGTCAACCAGGCGGGCAGCAGCGCCGGCGCCAGCACATGGCGGAACACCTGCAGCGGCTTGGCGCCCAGGCAGGCGGCGGCTTCTTCGACTTCCCGCGGAATATCGGCCAATACCGGCTGCACCGTGCGCACCACGAACGGCAGGGTGACGAAGGTCAGCGCGAGGGTGATGCCCAGCGGGGTGTAGGCGATCTTGAAGCCCAGGTCGGTGGCGAACTGCCCCACCCAGCCGGCCGGTGCGTACAACGCCGTCAGGGCGATACCCGCCACAGCCGTGGGCAGGGCGAACGGCAGGTCGATCATCGCGTCGATGACCTTGCGCCCCGGAAATTCATAACGTACCAGCACCCAGGCCAGCAGGGTGCCGATCACACCGTTGATGAGGGCAGCGAACAGCGCGGTGCCGAAGCTCAGTTTCAACGCAGCGAGTACCCGCGGCGCACTGACCACGGCCCAGAACTGATCCCAGGTCAGCTGTGCGGCATGCACGAACATGGCAGCCAGCGGTATGAGCACAATCAGGCTGAGGTACACCAAGGTGTAGCCCAGCGTCAGCCCGAAGCCGGGTATGACGGGGGAAATTCGACGTGACATAAAGGTCCCTGGTTGAACGCACGAAGCCCGAGAGCGCTCTCGGGCGGGTGCAGGCTTCTAATCCTGGGGCTGCTGCGCAGCCCTTCGCGGCACAAGGCCGCTCCTACAATGACCGCCGCACAGCGGCCCCGCTTCTCCCTACCGGTTACTGTGCCTGATAGATCTGGTCGAAGACACCGCCGTCGTTGAAGAACTTGGGCTGTGCAGTCTTCCAGCCCCCGAAGTCCTTGTCGATGGTCACCAGCTCCAATTTCGGGAATTGCTTGCCGAACTCCGCTGCGACCTTCTCGTCACGCGGGCGGTAGAAGTTCTGCGCCGCGATCGTCTGCCCGGCCGGGCTGTACAGGTGTTTGAGATATTCAGTGGCGATGGCTGTATTGCCCTTCTTCTCGGCGTTCTTGTCGACGACGGCCACAGGGGGCTCGGCGAGGATCGACAGAGACGGCACGACGATCTCGAACTTGTCGCTGCCGCCGTCTTCCTTCAATGCCAGGAATGCCTCGTTCTCCCAGGCCAGCAACACATCGCCCTGGCCGTTGTTGACGAAGGTGATGGTTGAGCCCCGGGCACCTGTATCGAGCACCGGCACATGCTTGAACAGCGCCTGCACGTATTCCTTGGCCTTGTCCTCACTGCCGCCAGTCTTCAGGCCATAGGCCCAGGCCGCCAGGAAGTTCCAGCGGGCCCCGCCGGAGGTCTTGGGGTTGGGGGTGATGACGGAGACATCTGGCTTGATCAGGTCGCCCCAGTCCTTGATGCCCTTGGGGTTGCCCTTGCGCACCAGGAAAACGATGGTCGAGGTGTAGGGCGTGCTGGCCTCCGGCAGGCGGCTTTGCCAGTCGGCGGGCAGGCTCTTGCCGAGCTTGGCCACTTCGTCGATATCACCCGCCAGGGCCAGGGTCACCACATCGGCACGCAGGCCATCGATCACGGCCCGCGCCTGCTTGCCCGAGCCGCCGTGGGATTGCTGGATCTTCACCTTGTCGTCTGGGTGCGTGGCCTGCCAGTGCTTGATGAATTCGGCGTTGTACTGCTGGTACAGCTCACGGGTCGGGTCGTAGGACACGTTCAACAGTTCGTAGTCCTTGGCGATCGCGGAACCGGCAAAAACGGCACTGGCCAGGGCGGCAAGCGCATAACGGCGGATGGACATGGTGAAGCTCCCGATTGGCATTTTTCTAGTTTGTAGGTGATGCGCGGTCAGCCGGACTTGTTGCCGGGCTGCTGCAGGCGGAACTTCTCCTTGCGCTCGATCTGCACGACCTGGGCGTTGTGCACGGTGATCTCTACCGCGCCGAAGCGCAGGTCACGCAGGGCGCTCTGGATCTCACGCAGAATGGTGGCTTCGTCCTGGCCGTCGATGCTACGCACGGATGCACTCATGCTCGTTCTCCTTGTCAATGAAGTGCCGGGCAGAGGAAGGGGATTGCGCCTGGCTTGAGGGCAATCTTAGAGAGCGGCGTTTATTCTGAAAAATACTGTTTAAGAATTTTTATATAACTATTTTGAAAAATCCTACACCGCCCCTTTTGTAGGAGCGGCCTTGTGCCGCGATGGGGCGCGAAGCGGCCCTGAGTCCAGTTTGCTCGGTATATCTGATGAACCGTGTTAGCTGATTTCAGGGCCGCTTCGCGCCCCATCGCGGCACAAGGCCGCTCCTACAGGGCGCGCGTTTTGGTCAAGCTTTTTCCGGCTCGCGGATCTTGTACCAGGCCACATACAGCGCCGGCAGGAACAGCAGCGTCAGCAGCGTTGCACTGATGATGCCGCCGATCATGGCGTAGGCCATCGGCCCCCAGAACACTTCCCGGGCGATCGGGATCATGCCCAGGCTGGCCGCCGCGGCGGTGAGCAGGATCGGCCGGCGTCGGTGGTTGGTGGCCTCCACCACCGCATCCCAGGGCGAGAGCCCCTGTTCGCGGAACTCGTCGATCTGGGTGACCAGGATCACCGAGTTGCGGATGATGATGCCGGCCAGGGCGAGGATGCCGAGGATCGCCACGAAGCCCATGGGCGTGCCGGTCGGTACCAGGGCCAGGACCACGCCGATCAGCCCCAGCGGCGCCACGCTGACCACCAGGAACAGCTTCTGCACACTGTGCAGCTGGATCATCAGGAAGGTCGCCATCAGGAACAGCATCAGCGGGATGACCTTGGCGATCGGCCCCTGGGCCTTGCTGCTCTCTTCCACCGTACCGCCGGTGGCCACTTCATAGCCGACCGGCAGCTGGCTGGCGAATTCGTCGATCTTCGGCTTGAGCTGGGCCACCAGGTCAGTGGGCTGGATGTCGCCGTTGACCGAGGCCTTGATGGTGATGGTCGGCTTGCGATCGCGACGCCATACCAAGGGCTGCTCCAGTTCATAGCGCACCGTGGCGAACGCCAGCAGCGGGATCGACGTGCCGTTGGGGGTGAGGATCTGCAGGTTCTGCAAGGTGTCGGGCGAGCCGCGCTCGCTGTCTTCGGCACGCGCGACCACGTTGACCAGGTAGATGTTGTCGTTGACCTGGGTAACCGGCACACCGCTGACGATGCTGTTCATCACGTTGGCCACGTCCTCGGACGACAGCCCCAGCTGGCGTGCCTTGTCCTGGGCGATCTCGACCCGCAGCACTTTGCCGGGCTCGTTCCAGTCATAGATCATTTCGCCGATATGCTCGTTGGCATCGAGCAGGGTCGCAAGCTCGATGGCATGCCGGCGCACCTGGTCGATGTCCTTGCCGCTGACCCGGTACTGGATCGGCCGGCCTACCGGCGGGCCCATTTCCAGCGACTGAACGTTGGTGCCGATGCCGACGAAGTCCTTGCGCAAGCGCTCCTGCAGGCGCGCCATGAGCTCGCCGCGCTCTTCCAGGCCTTTGCTGACGATCACGAACTGGGCGTAATAGGGATTTTGCAATTGCTGGTCCAGGGGCAGGTAGAAGCGGATCGCGCCCTGGCCGATGTAGGTGCTCCAGCGCTCGATGGTCGGGTCACCCTTGAGGGTCGCTTCGAAGCGGTCGACCACTTTGCGGGTTTCTTCGATCGAGGCGTTCTGCGGCAGGTTGAGGTCGACGAGGATCTCCGGGCGGTCCGAGGACGGGAAGAACTGGTTCTGCACGAAGCGCATGCAGAACACCGCCAGCACGAACAACACGATGGTGCCGATCACGGTCAGCCAGCGGTTGCGCATGCACCACAATAGGCCATGCTCGAACGCCCGGCCCACGCGCCCGGGCTCGGCCTCATGGGCCTTGAGCTTGTTGCTGTTGAGGATATGCACGCCCAGCACCGGGGCGAAGAACACCGCCACCACCCAAGACACCAGCAGCGCCACCGCGATCACCGCGAACAAGGTATAGGTGTATTCGCCAGCGGAACTGGCGTTGAGCCCGATCGGCACGAAACCGGCCACGGTCACCAGGGTACCGGTCAGCATGGGGAAGGCCGTCGAGGTGTAGGCGAAGGTCGCCGCCTGCTCCTTGCTCTCGCCCATCTCCAGGCGTGTGACCATCACTTCGACGGTGATCATCGCATCATCCACCAGCAGGCCGAGGGCGATGATCAACGCACCGAGGGAAATCCGCTGCATGGTGATGCCGCTGTATTCCATGAACACGAAGACCATGGCCAGCACCAGCGGGATGGAGCAGGCCACCACCAGGCCCGCGCGGACGCCTAGGCTGACGAAACTCACCGCCAGCACGATCACCACCGCCTCGAACAGGGCACTGGTGAAGCCGCCGACCGCCTGCTTGACCACCACCGCTTGGTCCGACACGGTGTGCACACCGATGCCCACCGGCAGGTCGTTGATCACCCGGTCCATCCGCGCCTTGAGCCGCTGGCCGAACACCTGGATATTGCCACCGGCCTTCATACCGATGGCCAGGCCGATCGCGTCCTGCCCGTTGTAGCGGAACATCGGCGATGGTGGATCGACATAGCCGCGCTCGATGTCGGCGATATCGGCCAGGCGGAAGAAACGGTCGTTGATGCGCAGGTTGACGGTCTGCAGGTCTTTTTCCGAGGCGAACTGCCCGGTCGTGCGTACCGAGATGCGCTCCGGGCCGGCCTCGATGACCCCGGCCGGCGTCACGGCGTTCTGCGATTGCAGGGCCTGCATGACTTGGCGTTGGTCGATCCCCAGCGCCGCCAGCTTGCGGGTCGAGAAGTTCAGGTAGAGCACTTCGTCCTGGGTGCCGACCATCTCGATCTTGCCGATGTTGGGCACATCACGGACCTCTGCCCGGGCCTGCTCCACGTAGTCGCGCAACTGGCGCATGGTCAGGCCATCGGTGGTAAAGGCGTAGATCGAGCCGAACACGTCACCGAATTCATCGTTGAAGCCCGGCCCCTGGATACCTGACGGGAACTGCCCACGGATGTCCTGGATCTTCTTGCGCACCTGGTACCAGATTTGCGGAATGTCCTTGGCTTTGGTCGTGTCCAGCAGGTTGACATAGACCGTGGACTCACCCGGCCGGGTATAGCTCTTGGTGTAGTCGAGGGAATCGAGCTCCTCGAGCTTCTTCTCGATGCGGTCGGTGACCTGGTACAGCATCTCGTCCTGAGTCGCGCCAGGCCAACGGGTCTGGATCACCATGGTCTTGATGGTAAAGGACGGGTCTTCCTCTCGCCCGAGGTTGAAGTAGGAGAAGATGCCCATCAGCAGCCCGACGAACATCAGGTACCAGACGAAGGACTGATGCCTGAGCGCCCATTCCGACAGGTTGAAGCTTCCTTTCATTGCGCGTCCTCGTCGAATGCGACCTTCTGGCCGGGCTTGAGGCTGTTGACGCCAGCGGTGACCACACGCTCGCCCGGCTGCACGCCGGACGCCAGGACGATGCTGCTGGTGGTGCGCTCGATCAGGGTGACGTCACGGGTCGCCACGGTCTTCTGTTGCGGGTCGATCACCCATACCTGGGGCTTGCCGGCGCCTTCGAACAAGGCGCTGAGCGGCAGCTCGCTGCGCGGCGATACGGCGGAGGTCAGGGTGACGCTGATCGCGGTGCCGAGGTGGAAGGCATCCGGGGTGCTGGCCAATGTCAGCCGCGCGCGCCGGGTGCGGGTGGTGGCATCGGCCTGGGGCTCCAGTTCGCGCAGGGTGGCAGTGGTATTGATGGTAGGGTCGAGCTGCGAGGCGACGGTGAAGGTGAGCGCCTTGCTGAGCTGCTCGGCCAGGGCGATCGGCAAGTCGATCACCGCTTCCTTGACGTCCGGCCGCGCCAGGGTGACCACGGCCTGGCCAGCGCTCACCGTCTGCCCGGCTTCGGCCTGCCAGGCGGTGACCACTGCGGCATGGTCGGTGCGCAGGGTGCTGTAGTCGAGCTGGTCGCGGGCCTGGCTGACCGCCGAGCGGGCCTGTTCCAGCGCGGCACCGGTGGTCTTCAGGTCGGTCTGGGCGATGTCCAACTGCGCCTGGGCACCAACGCCGCGGTCGTAGAGCTGTTGCTGCCGACGCGCATTGGCCTGGGCGTTGATCCACTGCGCCTGGACCCTGGCCAGGTCGCCTTCGGCGGCACGCAGCTGGTTCTGCTGGTCGGTCGGGTCGAGCGTGGCCAAGGTATCGCCGGGCTGCACCTGGGCACCTACGTCGACCCAGCGCCGCGCGATGCGCCCTGACACACGAAAGCCCAGGGTGCTCTCGAAGCGTGCCTGGATGCTGCCGGCAAAACGGCCCAGCTGGGAATGCACCTGCGGCTCGACCACCACCGACAGCACCGGCCGCACCGGCACGGGGGCTTCTTCATCACTGCTGCACGCAGCCAGCGATACGCCAGCGCACAGCATCAGCAGCAAGCGTTTCATGGCGCGGCTCCTCCGTCCTTGGCATCGACCTTTTCCACCTGCATGCCGGGGTGCAGCAGTTGGCCGCCGCTGACGACGACGGTTTCGCCGCCCTTGAGGCCATCGGCGACCACGATCTTACCCGTGAGGTACCGCGAAACCTGGACCTTGCGCAGGTCCACCTTGTCGCCCTCGCCCACCACCCATACCGCCGGCTCGTGCAGCGCCTTGGTCAGGGCCGACCAGGGCAGCTCGATGCTCGGCCGGCCCTGGGCGTTGGCCGTGGCGGTCACCGGCGAGCCCAGCTGCATGCCCGCCGGTACGTTGCGCAAGGCCACCTTGACCTGCACCGTGCCGCTCTGGGCGGACACCGTCGGGGTGATTTCTCGCACACGGCCCTCGGCCTTGACCTGGGGGTTGTCCAACAGGCTCACGGTCACGCCTTCGTCACTGGGAGGTGCCACCAGGAGGGACTCGTAGACATTGAACACCGCATCGCGGTCGCCATCACGGGCCAGGCTGAAGATCGGCATGGTCGCCTGCACCACCTGGCCGACTTCGGCCTGGCGCGCGGTGATCACCCCATCGGCCTCGGACACCAGGGCCGTGTAGCTCAGTTGTTCGCGGGCATTGGCCAGCTGTGCCTGGGCTGCCTTGAGTGCACTCTGGCTGCTGCGCAGGGCCGCTTCGGCGGAGTCGTACTCGCTCTGGCTGGTATAGCCCTTGGGCAGCAGCTTCTGCTGACGTACGAAGGCGGCGCTGGCCTGGGTCACCCGGGCCTGCTCGGCGAACACCTCGGCCTTGGCCGAGTCGACGGTGTTCTGCAGGTCCTTGGGGTCCAGGCGCGCCAGCACCTGGTTGGCCTTGACGTGGTCACCCACATCGACACTGCGGGAAATGATCTTGCCACCCACGCGGAACGACAGGTCAGTCTGGACCCGTGCCTGGACATCACCGGTGAGGGTGACCCGGGCGGCGAAATCGGTGGGTTGTACCTGCAGCACGCCGACCCTGGGCAACTCGGCGGCGGATTCTTCCTTGCCACAGCCCGACAGCATGGACAGCAGCCCCAGGCAAACGACCATCAGCGGACGCGCTACCGTCATGCAGGCTCCTTGCTTGTGCCAAATGGATTGAGGGACGCCAGTGAAGCGTAGATCAGGGTTTTGTAACTGGCACTGATACAGATCCATCAAAACATTCGTAATCGAATCGGGGATACTTTCCACTCACTTGGACAAGGACAATGCCCATGCTCACTACCCTGGCCATCGCCAACTACCGCTCCATCAACCAGGTGGTCATGCCCCTAGGTCGGTTGAACGTGATCACCGGCGCCAACGGCAGCGGCAAGTCCAACCTCTACAAGGCCCTGCGCCTGTTGGCGGAAACAGCGCGAGGCGGGGTGGTCAACGCACTGGCCGCCGAAGGCGGGCTGGAATCGACATTCTGGGCCGGGCCGGAGAAGATCAGTCGGCGTATGCTCCGCGGCGAGGTACCCGTGCAGGGCGGGCCGCGCCAGCATGTACGGCGTTTGAAATTGGGCTTTTGCGACGAGGACTTCGGCTATGCCATCGGCCTCGGGCTGCCGGAGCCAAGCCGCTCGAAGTTCGCCCTCGATCCACAGATCAAGCATGAAGCGATATGGGCAGGCCCGGTATGCCGCCCCGCCAGTTTGCTGGTGGAGCGTAGCGCTGCCATGTGCCGCGCCCGCGCAGGGCGCCAGTGGCAGGTGAGGAGCCAACATATGACCGAGTTCGACAGCCTGTTCGACCAGGTAGGCAGCTTGCAGGACTCGCCTGAGGTACTGCACCTGCGCGAGCGCATCCGCAGTTGGCGTTTCTATGACCACTTCCGCACCGATGCCGAAGCCCCTGCCCGCCATGCCCGTCTGGGTACCCGCACGCCGGTGCTGCATCACGACGGCAAAGACCTGGCAGCAGCATTGCAGACCATCAAGGAGATCGGCGACTTCGAGGCCCTGCAGGCAGCGATCAGCGATGCCTTCCCCGGCTCGTACATCGGCATCGATGCCACGCCCGGCGGCCTGTTCAGCCTGCACTTCCAGCAGGCGGGGCTACTGCGCCCCTTGAGTGCGGCGGAGCTGTCCGACGGCACCCTGCGCTACTTGCTGCTGATAGCCGCGCTGCTGACCCCCAGGCCACCCAGCCTGATGGTGCTCAACGAACCGGAGACCAGCCTGCACCCGGACCTGCTGCCCGCCCTGGCGCGGCTGATCCGGCGAGCATCGCAACAGTGCCAGGTCTGGGTGGTGTCCCATGCCCCACGGTTGGTGGCGGCGCTGGAGGAAGACGAGACATGCAATTCGATCCGTCTGCACAAGGAGCTGGGGCAGACAGCGATCGTCGGGCAGGGGATGCTTGACGAACCGGCCTGGAACTGGCCGGATTGAATCACAAGGACACCTGACGCAATCGCGGGGCAAGCCCGCTCTCACAGGCGCTGTACCTGTAGGAGCGGGCTTGCCCCGCGATGGACCGCGTAGCGGCCCCAGGATGGCTCAGGCGGACGCTGCGACCTGGGTCGGGCGTTTCACCTGGGTCGACTGGACATTGGCGGCGGCGCCTTCCTCGATTGCCTGCTGGATAGCGCGGCGACGGCGTTCTTCGGCGCGGCGGCTGAAGTACCAGATCAGGAAGGTCATCAGCGACACCGACAGCAGGATCAGGCTGGCCACGGCGTTGATCTCCGGCTTCACGCCCAGGCGTACGGCGGAGAACACTTCCATCGGCAAGGTGGTCGAGCCTGGCCCGGATACGAAGCTGGCCAACACCAGGTCGTCCAGCGACAGGGCGAAGGACATCATGCCGCCCGCCGCCAGCGACGGCGCGATCATCGGGATGGTGATCAGGAAGAACACCTTCCACGGCTTGGCGCCCAGGTCCATGGCAGCCTCTTCGATGGACAGGTCCAGCTCGCGCAGGCGCGCCGACACCACCACCGCCACATAGGCAGCACAGAAGGTGGTATGGGCGATCCAGATGGTGACGATGCCGCGCTCCTGCGGCCAGCCGATCATCTGCGCCATGGCCACGAACAGCAGCAGCAGCGACAGGCCGGTGATCACCTCGGGCATCACCAGCGGCGCGGTGACCAGGCCACCGAACAGCGTGCGCCCCTTGAAGCGGGTCACCCGGGTCAGCACGAAGGCTGCCAGGGTGCCCAGCGCCACAGCAGCGACCGCGGTATAGCAGGCGATCTCCAGCGAGCGCATCACCGAGCCCATCAGCTGGGCGTTGTCGAGCAGGCCGACGTACCACTTCACCGACCAGCCGCCCCACACCGTCACCAGCTTCGAGGCGTTGAACGAATAGATCACCAGGATCAGCATCGGCAAGTAGATGAACAGCAAGCCGAGCACCAGCATCAGCTTGGAGAAACTGAAGCGCTTCATGCCCTGCCCTCCATTTCTTTGGCCTGGCTGCGGTTGAACAGCAGGATGGGCACGATCAGGATCGCCAGCATCACCACCGCCAGGGCGGATGCCACCGGCCAGTCACGGTTGTTGAAGAATTCCTGCCACAGCACCTTGCCGATCATCAGGGTTTCCGGGCCGCCGAGCAGTTCCGGGATCACGAACTCGCCCACCACCGGGATGAACACCAGCATGCAGCCGGCGATGATGCCGTTCTTCGACAACGGTACGGTGATCTTCCAGAAGCTATTGAATGTGCTCGAACCCAGGTCGCTGGCCGCCTCGAGCAGGCTCGCGTCGTGCTTGACCAGGTTGGCGTACAGCGGAAGGATCATGAACGGCAAGTACGAATAGACCACGCCGATGTATACCGCCAGGTTGGTATTGAGGATCTGCAAGGGCTGGTCGATCAGGCCGGTCCACAGCAGGAAGCCATTGAGCAGGCCGTTGTTGCTGAGGATGCCCATCCACGCGTAGACGCGGATCAGGATCGCAGTCCAGGTGGGCATCATGATCAGCAGCAGCAGGACGGTTTGCGTCTCCTTGCGTGCGTTGGCGATGGCGTAGGCCATCGGGTAGCCGATCAGCAGGCATAGCAGGGTGCTGAAGAACGCCATCTTCAGCGAGCCGAGGTAGGCCGAGATGTACAGCTCGTCCTCGGTCAACAGGCCGTAGTTGGCCATGTTGAGCACCAGCTGGATCTTGTCCTCGACGTAGCTGTAGATCTCCGTGTAAGGCGGGATCGCCACGTCGGCTTCGGCGAAGCTGATCTTCAACACGATGAAGAACGGCAGCATGAAGAACAGGAACAGCCAGATGAACGGCACGCCGATCACCAGGTGGCGCCCCTCCGGGGTGACCTTGTTGAGCGCTCGCTTGAGCTTGCGGATGTTCATGAGCGCAGTACCACGCCGCTGTCGTCTTCCCACCACACGTACACGTCGTCACCCCAGGTCGGGCGGGTGCCCTGACGCTCGGCGTTGGCGACGAACGACTGCACGACCTTGCCGCTGGGCAGCTCGACGTAGAACACCGAGTGGCCACCCAGGTAGGCGATGTCGTGGACTTTGCCACGCGACCAGTTGTACTGGCAGGTCGGCTGCTCGGTGGTCACCAGCAGCTTTTCGGGGCGCAGGGCATAGGTGATGTGCTTGTCTTCGACCGAGGTCGTGACACCGTGGCCGACATAGATATTGCGCTCGAGCTCCGGGCTGGCGATCAAGGCGTGGCCCTCGGCATCGTCGACCACTTCGCCGTCGAACAGGTTGACGTTGCCGATGAACTCGCAGACCAGGCGGCTGGTCGGGGTCTCGTAGACGTCCACCGGGCTGCCGATCTGGGCGATCCAACCCAGGTGCATGATGGCGATGCGCTCGGCCATGGTCATGGCCTCTTCCTGGTCGTGGGTCACCATCACGCAGGTCACGCCCACGCGCTCGATGATTTCCACCAGTTCCAGTTGCATCTGCGAACGCAGCTTCTTGTCCAGGGCGCCCATCGGCTCGTCGAGCAGCAACAGCTTGGGGCGCTTGGCCAGGGAGCGGGCCAGGGCCACGCGCTGGCGCTGGCCGCCGGAGAGCTGGTGCGGCTTACGCTTGGCGTACTGGGTCATGTGCACCAGCTTGAGCATCTCGGCCACGCGGGCCTCGATCTCGGCCTTGGGCATCTTGTCCTGCTGCAGGCCGAAGGCGATGTTCTGCGCCACGGTCATGTGCGGGAACAGCGCGTAGGACTGGAACATCATGTTGATCGGCCGCTCGTAGGGCGGCATGTCGGTGATGTCGACACCATCGAGGAAGATCCGCCCTTCGGTCGGACGCTCGAAGCCGGCCAGCATGCGCAGCAAGGTCGACTTGCCGGAGCCGGAGCCACCGAGCAGGGCGAAGATCTCGCCCTTGCGGATTTCCAGGGACACATCGTCCACGGCTACCGTTTCGTCGAACTTTTTCGTGACCCGGTCGATCTTGACCAGCACCTGCTTGGGTTGCTGGCCACCCTCGAGGGCTTTTTTATAGGCACCGGAGGCAACTGCCATGAGTGAAACTCCCAACAAGATTTTTTATGCCCGCACGCACGGCTTTCGCAACCGGCGTGGCGGGTCTGGATAGTTATTTGCCCGACTTGACCTTGGTCCAGCTGCGGGTCATCAGACGTTGCACCTTGGGTGGCAACTCGGCATTGACGAACATCTTGTCCAGCACTTCCTGCGGTGGGTAAACCGCGGCGTCAGTCCTCACGGCCTGGTCCATCAGGTCGCCAGCCTTGGGGTTCGGGTTGGCGTAACCGACATAATCGCTGACCTGGGCGATGACCTCAGGTTTCAGCAGATAGTTGATGAAGGCGTGGGCCTCCTTGACGTTGTTGGCGTCCTTGGGGATCGCCAGCACGTCGAACCAGAGGTTGCCGCCCTCCTTGGGGATGGCGTAGGCCAGCTTCACACCCTTGCCGGCTTCTTCGGCACGGGCCTTGGCCTGGAATACATCGCCGGAGAAGCCGGCGGCGACGCAGATATCGCCGTTGGCAAGGTCGGTGATGTATTTCGAGGAATGGAAGTAGGTCACGTAGGGACGTACGGCCTGCAGCTTCTGCTCGGCCTTCTGGTAGTCCTTGGCGTTGGTGCTGTTGGGGTCCAGGCCCATGTAGTTGAGCACCGCCGGCAGCATTTCGTCGGCCGAGTCGAGGAAGGCCACACCACACGTGGAGAGCTTCTTCATGTTCTCGGGCTCGAACAGCACGGCCCAGGAATCGATCGTGTCGGTGCCCAAGGCGGCCTTGACCTTCTCGACGTTGTAGCCGATGCCGTTGGTACCCCACAGGTAGGGCACGGCGTACTGATTGCCCGGATCGTTCTTCTCGAGGCGCTTCATCAGCGCAGGATCCAGGTTGGAATAATTGGGCAGCAGGCTGCGGTCGAGCTTCTGGAAAGCGCCCGCCTTGATCTGCTTGCCGAGGAAATGGTTGGACGGCACCACCACGTCATAGCCGGTGCGACCGGCCAGCAGCTTGCCTTCCAGGGTTTCGTTGGAATCGAAGACGTCGTACTTGGCCTCGATACCAGTTTCCTTGTGGAAATCGGCAAGGGTCGTCGGCCCGATGTAGTCCGACCAGTTGTAGATATGCACCGTCGGCGCTGCTTGGACGCCGAATGCCAGCGTCAGACCCGCTCCAGCCATCATGGCCTTGCGAAATAAGGAAATAGACAAGTGGGTGGTCCTCACGATCAGTGCCTCCAGGTGCCGGCGCGACGCCGCCGTACACGCAAAACCGGCGCGCAACTTACCTTCGCTGCATCGATGCCGCAAACTAAATTGCCTTGCATGCCTTCTGGGCCGGGGAAGCCCGGCCCAGAAGGCTTCGAGACGGGCTTACTTGCCCGACTTGATCTTGGTCCAGCTGCGGGTGATCAAGCGCTGTGCGCTGGCTTCAGGTGCAGCGATCGCATACAGCTGCTTCTTCACCTCGGCAGGCGGATAGATGCTCGGATCGCTGGTGATTTCCTTGTCCACGAACGGGGTGGCCGCCTTGTTGCCGTTCGGGAAGCGTACGGCGTTGGTGATCTCGGCCATGACCTCCGGCTGCATCAGGAAGTCCATGAACTTGTAGGCTGCATCCTTGTGCTCGGCATCCTTAGGGATGGCGACCATGTCGTAGAAGGTACCGGCACCTTCCTTCGGAATGATGTAGTCGACCTTGACCTTGTCGCCTGCTTCGTGGGCGCGGGCCTTGGACTGCTCCAGGTCGCCCGAGTAACCGACGGCTACGCAGATGTTGCCGTTGGCCATGTCGCCGATGTACTTGGAGGAGTGGAAGTAGGTGATCGAAGGACGAACGCTCAGGAACAGTTCCTCGGCCTTCTTCAGGTCTTCTTTCTTGGTGCTGTTGCTCGGCAGGCCGAGGTAGTGCAGCGCCGCCGGGATCATTTCGGTCGGGGCGTCGAGGAAGCTCACACCGCAGCTCTTGAGCTTGGCGATGTTCTCAGGCTTGAACACGGCATCCCAGGAGTCGATCTTGTCCACGCCCAGCGCGGCCTTGACCTTCTCCGGGTTATAGCCGATGCCGATGGAGCCCCACATGTACGGGAAGGCATGCTTGTTGCCCGGATCGCTGGCATCGCCCACGGCCTTGAGCAGGTCCTCGTCCAGGTTCTTCCAGTTCGGCAACTTGGAACGGTCCAGTTCCTCGTAGACGCCCGCTTTGATCTGCTTGGCCAGGAAGTTGTTGGACGGCACGACCACGTCATAACCCGACTTGCCGGCCAGCAACTTGGCTTCCAGGGTTTCGTTGCTGTCGAAGACGTCGTACTTGACCTTGATGCCGCTTTGTTTCTCGAACTTGGCGATGGTGTCCGGTGCGATGTAGTCCGACCAGTTGTAGACGTTCAATACCTTGTCTTCAGCCTGAACAGCGGTTGCCATGGCACCCATCAGGGCCGTGGCCAGCAACGTCTTGCCCAATTTCTTCATGCGAAATGCTCCAGAATTTATTATCAAGCCATCTGTTCAGCAGCCAAGATCCCACGGTACAGCGCTGGGCGACTGAAACAGTCGCTAGTCTGGCAAGTTACAAGGCGCTGTTTCAAGAAAAGCAGGGCCTTGTAACCGCTTAATGTCACATCGCTAGCCTAGCAAACGGCTAGCGCACCGCTTCATAGGTCAGGTCCAGGCACTTGCGCGCCTTTTCCACCAGTTCATCGATCTCGTCGCGGCTGATCACCAAAGGTGGCGCGATGATCATGGTGTCGCCCACTGCACGCATCACCAGACCGTTGTCGAAGCAATGCTGGCGGCAGATCATGCCAACGCCCTTGCCCTCGAAGCGGCTGCGGGTGGCCTTGTCCTTGACCAGCTCGATCGCGCCGAGCAGGCCCAGGCCGCGAACCTCGCCCACCAGCGGGTGATCCAGAAGCTCACGCAGACGCTTTTGCAAATAGGGTGCCGTGTCTGCCTTGGCGCGCTCGATAATTTTCTCGTCACGCAGGATGCGCAGGTTTTCCAGGCCCACGGCAGCCGCGACCGGGTGGCCGGAGTAGGTGAAGCCGTGGTTGAAGTCACCGCCTTCGGCGAGCACCTTGGCCACTTCGTCACGAACGATCACACCCCCCATGGGGATGTAACCGGAGGTCAAGCCCTTGGCGATGGTCATCAGGTCGGGCGCAAGGCCGTAGTAGTCGGAGCCGAACCATTCGCCGGTGCGACCGAAGCCGCAGATCACTTCGTCGGCGACGAACAGGATGTCGTACTTGGCGAGGATTTCCTTGATCTTCGGCCAGTAGGTCTCAGGCGGGATGATCACCCCACCTGCACCCTGGATCGGCTCGGCGATGAAGGCGGCGACGTTGTCCTCGCCGACTTCCAGGATCTTCTTCTCCAGCTGCTCGGCGGCCCAGACGCCGAACTCGTCCGGCGTCATGTCGCCACCTTCACCGAACCAGTACGGCTGGGGAATATGCACGATGCCGGGGATCGGCAGGCCGCCCTGCTCGTGCATGCCGCTCATGCCGCCGAGGCTGGCGCCGGCGACGGTGGAGCCATGGTAGCCATTGATGCGACCGATGATGGTCTGCTTGCCGGGCTTGCCCTTGAGCGCCCAGTAATGGCGCACCATGCGCAGCACGGTGTCATTGCCTTCGGAGCCGGAGCCGGTGAAGAACACATGGGTCATGCCCTTGGGCGCCACGTCGGTGATCGCTTTGGCCAGCTCCAGCGCCGGTGGGTGGGCGGTCTGGAAGAACAGGTTGTAGTACGGCAGTTCACGCATCTGTTTTTCCGCCGCCTGCACCAGTTCCTCGCGACCATAGCCGACCGCCACGCACCACAGGCCCGCCATGCCGTCGAGGATCTTGTGCCCCTCGCTGTCCCACAAGTGCACGCCCTGGGCCTTGGTGATGATGCGCGGCCCTTTTTCCTTCAGCTGCTTGTAGTCGCTGAAGGGAGCCAGGTGGTGCTCACCGCTCAAGGTTTGCCATTCACGGGTTTGCGGGTTGTTGACGCTCATGGGCTTCTCCGTTATCCGACAGCCGCGCTCCAGCGGCCCCAGGGTTGATCAGACGGCAAACAGCAGGAACTCGCGTTCCCAGGAGCTGATTACCCGTTTGAAGTTCTCGTGTTCGGCACGCTTGGTGGCGACGTAGCCGGTGATGAATTTCTTGCCCAGGTACTGGTCCAGGGCGCGGCAGTTCTCCATCCGCTCCAGGGCATCCTCGATGGTCAGCGGCAGGCGCAGGTTGCGCCGCTCATAGCCGCGCCCCTGGACCGGCGCGCTGGCGCCGATCCCCTCGACCATGCCGATATAGCCGCACAGGAGGCTCGCGGCGATGGCCAGGTAGGGGTTGGCGTCGGCGCCTGGCAGGCGGTTCTCCACGCGGCGGTTCTGCGGGCCGGCATCCGGCACGCGCAGGCCTACGGTGCGGTTTTCCTCGCCCCATTCGACGTTCACCGGTGCCGAGGTATCCGGCAGGAAGCGGCGGAACGAGTTGACGTTGGGGGCGAACAGCGGCAGCGCTTCGGGGATGAACTTCTGCAACCCACCGATGTGGTGCAGGAACAGCTCGCTCATGCTGCCGTCATCGTTGGAAAAGATGTTCTTGCCGGTGGCCACGTCGATCACGCTCTGGTGCAGGTGCATGGCGCTGCCCGGCTCGCCGGTCATGGGCTTGGCCATGAAGGTCGCGGCCACGTTGTGCTTGAGCGCCGCCTCGCGCATGGTGCGCTTGAACACCAGGATCTGGTCGGCCAGGTGCAGGGCGCTGCCGTGACGGAAGTTGATCTCCATCTGCGCCGTGCCGTCCTCGTGGATCAATGTATCCAGGTCCAACTGCTGCAGTTCGCACCAGTCGTAGACATCCTCGAACAGTGGGTCGAATTCGTTGGCGGCCTCGATGGAGAACGACTGGCGACCGGTTTCCGGGCGGCCGGAGCGGCCTACCGGTGGCTGCAACGGGAAGTCCGGGTCTTCGCTGCGCTTGGTCAGGTAGAACTCCATTTCCGGCGCGACGATCGGCTGCCAGCCTTTGTCGGCGTATAGCTTGAGGACCTTCTTGAGCACGTTGCGCGGCGACAGCTCGACCGGGTTGCCCTTCTTGTCGTAGGTGTCGTGGATCACCTGGGCGGTCGGCTCGATCGCCCAAGGGACGAGGAACACCGCGTTCTCGTCGGGGCGGCAGATCATGTCGATGTCGGCCGGGTCGAGCAGTTCGTAATAGATGTCGTCGTCGACATAGTCGCCGGTGACCGTCTGCAGCAGCACGCTCTCGGGCAGGCGCATGCCTTTTTCGGCGATGAACTTGTTGGTCGGCGAAATCTTGCCGCGGGTGATGCCGGTCAGGTCGCTGATCAGGCATTCCACTTCGGTGATCTTGTGCTCTTTCAACCAATCGGTGAGCTGGTCGAGGTTGTTACTCATAAATACCTCAGGAGGTAATGTGGCCCGGCTGATGAAGGTCGGGCGCCGCTGACGTCTGGCGTCGATCAAGGCGGGCGCTGCCTGGCTGCAAGTGCCTTGGCAGACCCGCGCCTTGATTCTGGATGCAGTGCTTGGCTAAAGCAAAAGCCCATGCACGGGACGGCAGCGGATACACTCGAAACAAGGTTGTCCGTGAAGCGAATGAAGGGCAGAAAAGCGAAAAGTCGTGCAGGAAACTGCTACGAAAGGAGGATGATCCGGGCCAGCCGTCAATTATTGCGAGCAGCGCACGCGCACCGGCTCCAAAGCGGGCCATGCCCTCGCGACGAATGCTGGGGGTACCTGACAGCGCGGCGCGGGCAGCGCTTGCAGGTCGCGGCAAGCGGACCATATGACCCTCGTATTATTGTGTTCTGGGTTGTGGCCGAGCTTAGCCTTGTTCATTTTTTTACACAACACCTCCGTAAAAAATAAAACACGCTCAGCGCGAGATAGCTCTTTGAGCCCAAAATAGCGGATAATGATTCGCCCCCAGATGCAGCATTTCTGCCGTTGCTGTGCCATTTAGGGGCATCATGGGGTTGGCTTGACTTCGCCAGGTCTTTCGGATTGACTGGGCTTGCAAGCCCCCCTTGATTGATATTTTTAACAACAAAGGTGTTGCATCATGTCGGTACCCCCGCGTGCCGTTCAGCTTAACGAAGCGAACGCGTTCCTTAAGGAACATCCTGAGGTTCTCTACGTTGACCTTCTGATTGCAGATATGAATGGTGTGGTGCGCGGTAAGCGCATCGAGCGCACCAGCCTCCACAAGGTTTACGAGAAAGGCATCAACCTGCCCGCCTCCCTCTTCGCCCTGGATATCAACGGTTCCACCGTCGAAAGCACCGGGCTCGGCCTGGACATCGGCGATGCCGACCGCATCTGTTACCCAATTCCCGGCACCCTTTCCAACGAACCCTGGCAAAAGCGCCCCACTGCCCAGTTGCTGATGACCATGCACGAGCTGGAAGGCGAGCCGTTCTTCGCCGACCCGCGCGAGGTCCTGCGCCAGGTGGTCAGCAAGTTCACCGAGATGGGCCTGACCATCTGCGCGGCGTTCGAGCTGGAGTTCTACCTCATCGACCAGGAGAACGTGAACGGTCGTCCGCAGCCGCCTCGCTCGCCGATTTCAGGCAAGCGCCCGCAGTCGACCCAGGTGTACCTGATCGACGACCTGGACGAATACGCCGACTGCCTGCAGGACATCCTCGAAGGCGCCAAGGAGCAAGGCATCCCGGCCGACGCCATCGTCAAGGAAAGCGCCCCGGCCCAGTTCGAGGTCAACCTGCATCACGTCGCCGACCCGCTCAAGGCCTGTGACTATGCGGTGCTGCTCAAGCGCTTGATCAAGAACATCGCCTACGACCATGAAATGGACACCACGTTCATGGCCAAGCCCTACCCGGGCCAGGCTGGCAACGGCCTGCATGTGCATATCTCCGTGCTGGACAAAGATGGCAACAACATCTTCACCAGCGAGGATCCCGAGCAGAACGCCGCGCTACGTCACGCGGTCGGCGGTGTGCTCGAGACCCTGCCCGCGTCCATGGCTTTCCTCTGCCCGAACGTCAACTCGTACCGCCGTTTCGGTGCGCAGTTCTATGTGCCGAACGCACCGAGCTGGGGCCTGGACAACCGCACCGTGGCCCTGCGCGTGCCGACCGGCTCGCCGGATGCCGTGCGCATCGAGCACCGCGTGGCTGGCGCCGACGCCAACCCGTACCTGATGATGGCTGCCGTGCTGGCCGGTGTGCACCATGGCCTGACCAACCAGATCGAGCCGGGCGAGCCGATCGAAGGCAACTCGTACGAGCAACTGGAGCAGAGCCTGCCGAACAACCTGCGCGACGCACTGCGTGAGCTGGACGACAGCGAAATCCTGAACAAGTACATCGATCCGAAGTACATCGACATCTTCGTCGCGTGCAAGGAAAGCGAGCTGGAGGAGTTCGAGCACTCGATCTCCGACCTCGAGTACAACTGGTACCTGCATACCGTGTAAACGAAAACGCCGCCCTCAGGGGCGGCGTTTTTCATTGGCGCCAGCCTCGATCCCCTGTAGGAGCGCAAGGCTGGCAGGTACCTACTACAACGGTTTCTCGAAGATCTTCGAATTACGCTGGTAGTTGTACAGCGAAGCCCTTGCGGCAGGCAGACGCTCCACACCGCTGGGCGCAAAGCCCCGTTCACGGAACCAGTGCGCGGTACGGGTCGTCAGTACGAACAAAGTGCTGAGCCCCTGCTGGCGCGCCCGGCTTTCGATGCGCTCGAGCAGCTCGTCCCCCCGCCCACCATGGCGATACTCCGGATTCACCGCCAGGCACGCTAGTTCCCCGGCGTCGGAGTCAGCGATCGGGTACAGCGCGGCGCAGGCGATGATCATGCCCTCGCGCTCGACCACGCTGAACTGCTCGATCTCCCGCTCCAGTACCTCGCGCGAACGCCGCACCAGAATGCCCTGCTCTTCCAGCGGGCTGATCAGCTCCAACAGACCGCCGACATCGTCGATGGTCGCCTCGCGCACGACCTCGAACTGCTCCTGGGACACCAACGTGCCGCCACCCTCGCGGGTGAACAGCTCGGTAAGCAGCGCGCCGTCCTCGGCATAGCTGACAATATGACTACGCGCCACGCCGCCCTTGCAGGCCTCGGCGGCAGCATCGAGCAGCTCGGCCTGGTAGTCGCTGCCCAGGCGCAGCAGGTGCGGTGCGACCTGCTGCGGCCGCAACTCGCGCACCAGCTTGCCGTGCTCATCCAGAAGGCCCGGCTCTGCACCGAACAGCAGCAGCTTGTCGGCCCCCAGCTCGATGGCGGCGCGGGTGGCGACGTCTTCGCAGGCCAGGTTGAAGATCTCGCCGGTAGGCGAGTAGCCCAGGGGCGAAAGCAGCACGATGGAGCGTTCGTCGAGCAGACGGTTGATACCCTTGCGGTCGATACGCCGCACCTCACCGGTATGGTGGTAGTCGATGCCTTCGAGCACGCCGATCGGGCGGGCGGTGACCAGGTTGCCGGACGCCACCCGCAGCCGCGAGCCCTGCATCGGCGAAGCGGCGATGTCCATGGACAACCGCGCTTCGATGGCCAGGCGCAAGGCACCGACGGCATCGATCACGCAATCAAGGGTCGCTGCATCGGTGATGCGCATGCCACGGTGATAGTGCGGCGTCAGCCCACGGGTGGCCAGGCGGCTTTCGATCTGCGGGCGCGAGCCATGCACAAGCACCAGCCGCACACCCAGGCTGTGCAACAGCACCAGGTCATGGACGATGTTGCCGAAATTGGGGTGTTCCACGCCATCGCCGGGAAGCATGACCACGAAGGTGCAATCGCGATGGGCATTGATATAGGGGGACGCATGGCGTAGCCAGTTGACGTATTCGGGCATGACAGGGCCTGTGGATAAGTGAACGGAGAACGGCGAAGCAAACGGCGGCGTTCAAAATCATCGTCGGAACAGGCTTGCGGTCACGCGCGGTCTCCTCTAGGCAGGAACGAATCAGGTCAATGGACGTTTAGCTCAGGCAATAGTGCCGGATCAGGTCACGCAATAGACGCACGGTAGGCTCGATTCGTGACATTTCAAGGTATTCGCCGGGTTGGTGCGCACAGGCAATGTCGCCAGGGCCGAGCACGATGGTCTGGCAACCCAGCTGCTGAAGATAAGGTGCTTCGGTGCCAAAGGCCACCGCTTCGGCACGATGCCCGGTAAGACGCTCGGCCAGTTGCACCAGCTCGGTATCGGCCGGCTGCTCGAAGGGCGGCACCTCCGGGAACAGTGGCGCGTAGTCGATACGCACCTCCAGGCGCTCGGCCACCGGTACCAGCTTCTCGCGGATGGCCGCGCGCAACTGGGCGACGTCCATGCCCGGCAAGGGGCGCAAGTCGAACTCCAGGGCGCACTGGCCGCAGATGCGGTTGGGGTTGTCACCGCCATGGATGCAGCCGAAGTTCAGGGTCGGGGTCGGCACGCTGAACTGCGGGTTGCGGTAGGCCTGCTGCCATTGCCGGCGCAAGCCCATCAGCTCGCCCATCACCGCGTGCATGGCCTCCAGGGCACTGTGCCCAAGGCTGGGGTCCGACGAATGGCCGCTGCGCCCGAGGATGTCGATACGGTCCATGAGGATGCCCTTGTGCATGCGGATCGGCCGCAGCCCGGTGGGCTCGCCGATCACCGCCGCGCGGCCCAGGGGCTGGCCAGCCTCGGCCAGGGCGCGTGCACCCGACATCGAGCTTTCTTCATCGCAGGTGGCGAGGATCAGCAAGGGTTGCTTGAAGTCATGCTCCAGCAACGGCAAGACCGCCTCGATGACCAGGGCGAAGAAGCCTTTCATGTCGCAACTGCCGAGGCCCACCCAACGGCCGTCGACCTCGGTCAGCTTGAGCGGGTCGCTGGTCCACAGCTGTTCATCATAGGGCACGGTGTCGCTGTGGCCGGCCAGGACCAGCCCGCCCGGGCCGCTGCCACGGCTGGCCAGCAGGTTGAACTTGCCGGGGGTCACCTGGCGAATTTCGCAGGCAAAGCCAAGGTCGCCCAGCCAGCCGGCCAACAGTTCGATGACCTGGCGGTTGGATTGGTCCAGCGCAGGCTGTGTGCAGCTGACCGAGGGCGCGGCGATCAAGGCGGTGAACTGGTCTTTCAGCGACGGCAACGGCATAGGCGCTCTCCTCGGGCTCGAGGCCCATCATAACAACGCATCCCAACCCCAGAACAACCACGTATTGCCGTGGGAGCGGGTTTACCCGCGAAGAAGCCTCCGCAACCCAACAGCCGAGAGCCGACTCCTGTAGACTGCACGCCAAAGATGCCCTCCTTCGAGCCTGCGATGCACAAAGAAACCGAACTCAAGCTCCGCGCCAGCCGCCAGACCCTGGCCGCCCTGCGCGAGCACCCCCTGCTGAAAAAGCGCAACAAGTCCGGCTGGCAGACCCGCGAGCTGCTCAACCAGTACTTCGACACGCCGGAGCGTGAACTCTCTGCAGCCCGGGTCGCCCTGCGCCTGCGCCGCGATGGCGAGGACGTCATCCAGACCCTCAAGTGCCGTGGCCAGAGCGTGGCCGGCCTGTCCGAGCGCAACGAGTACGAATGGCACCTGGACAAGGTCAAGCTCGACCTGAAGAAGCTCGACGACACCTGCTGGCCGGCGCAACTGGCGGGGCTGGACAAAAAGACCATCAAACCGCTGTTCACCACTGATTTTACCCGCGAATACGCCGAGATCGCCTGGGGCCGTGGCAAAGCCAAGGTGGTGATCGAAGCCGCCCTGGACCAGGGCTTCGTCATTGCCGGCAAGCGCAAGGAAGAAATCTGCGAGCTGGAACTGGAGCTACGCGAAGGCGCGCCCGAGGCGCTGCTCGAGCTCGCCGCCGAACTGGCCGCCAGCCTGCCCCTGATGCCGTGCGACATCAGCAAGGCCGAGCGTGGCTATCGCCTGCTCGAGCCCGACAGCTATGAGCTGAGCCTGCCGACCTCCCAGCTTGAAGCCGAAACCGCACTGGACGACGCCTTCGCCGCCCTCGCCTGGCAGTTGCTGGGCAGCAGCCAGCGCCTGGCCGAGCAGTACCGCCATAATGGCCATTGGAGCCTGCTGCAGGCGTGGGTGCAGTGCCTGGCAGAACTGCGCGCCCTGGTCAGCACCCTCGGCCAGGCTGCACCTCGGGCCACTACCCGTGAACTGCGCAGCCGCCTGGATGCACTCCTGGAAGATTGGCGCCCACTGGTGCAGGCCGGCAACGACGACGAAGATGTTCGCCGCGTCGCCCCCGAGCAGTTCGCCGAAGAACTGGAAGATACCCGTTGGGGCCAGTTCTCCCTGGAAACCTCGCGCTGGCTGTTGGCTCGCGCCTGGACCGAAGAGCGCAAAGGCCGTGGCGAACGCCAAGGTAAGGCGCACCTGGCCAGCTGGCTGGTGCACCTGCTCGGCGAGGAAGCCCGGGCACTGCAGTTGCCGTTGTACAAGCAGCGCCCCGAGGACCTGGCCGAACAGCTGCCGCGCATCGAGCGCCTGCAAGCCTGGCTGCACCATGCCCGCCAGGTGCTGGACGTACCGCAACTCGACCGCCTCTATGGCGAGCTGAACAAGCTTCACCAGCTGGCCGAGCAACCGTTGTCGGACGAGTTGCTGGAAGCCCGCGTCGAGCAGGCTCGCGCGGTGGACCAGAACCGCGCCTGGAAGTACCTGCTCAAGTCTGCGTCCACGCGTTGACCCAGTGGCCAACGGGGCTGCTTTGCAGCCCTTTCGCGGCACAAGGCCGTTCCTACATGACCCCCGCGTGACGCCGCCCTTGTAGGTGCGGCCCCTGCTGTCTAGACCAAGGGCAAGCTGGTCGTGGACTTGATCTCGGACAAGGCCACGATCGAATTGACCTCCTGGATGCCCGGCACATTCGACAGCTTCTCGAAGAAGAATCGCTCGTAGGCTTCGATGTCCGAGGTAACGATGCGCAGCAGGAAGTCCACCGAGCCCATCAGCACGTAACACTCCAGCACCTCCGGAAAACCGCGGATCGCCTCGGTGAACTCGGTGAAGTTCGAGCGCCCGTGCGCATTGAGCTTGACCTCAGCGAAGATCTGCGTGTTCAGGCCGACCTTCTTGCGGTCAAGCAGGGTCACCTGCCCGCGGATCACCCCTTCGTCCTTCAACCGCTGAATGCGCCGCCAGCAGGGCGATTGCGACAGCCCGACGCGTTCGGCGATCTGCGCGCTGGACAACGAAGCGTCTTCTTGCAGCAACGCCAGGATGCGCCGGTCATAGGCGTCCAGTTCGCCTTGCATGAATAATTCCTTTACCTATTTGAATTTGAATTGCTCAATTCGCCCCAGAGGGGAATTTATCGAATCATAGCGAAGAAATACCCCGGTCGACCTGCAAGAATTTCCCTCTCACAGATGGAGACCGGCATGAACGCACTCGAACGGCCCGACACCCCGCAACGCATCGACACCTGGGCCGCCAATGCCGCCCACGCCACCGTGCGCTATCGCCTGCAAGCCGAGGCCGAGCCGGACAGCCTGTGCCGCGTGCTCAACCTGTTCGCGCTGCAGTTCCTCACACCGCACAGCGTGCATGTGCAACAGCAGGATGACGTGCTGGGCATCGAGGTTGGCGTGGGTGGCCTGAGCTGGCACCGGGCCGAGGTCATCGCCCAGAAGCTGCGCAACCTGGTGTGCGTCGGCGAAGTCAGCTTGGAGAGCCTACCGCGCATAACTGGCCTGGCGGCGGGTTGAGCTGCCGCCTCATCACGGGACAAGCCCACAAGGACTGCGTAGCTTCACGGCTGGACTGGGTCTGTGGGAGCGGGCTTGCCCCGCGATGAAGTCGGCAAGATCCCGAAACCCTTTAACCCGCCTGCACCTTGTCCTGCCGGCTAGCCTTACCAGCACCGACCTACCTGGCAAGGAAGCCAAACATGTACACCGACGATACCCACGCCCTCGATCTGGGCCGGCTGCTCGATACCCTGCTGCTCGACCAGCGCCTGGACGCCAGCGATACCCTGCGCGTCCTCGAACAGCCCAGCGGCCAGCCAAGCCTCCACCCACTGGAACGTATCGCCAGCCTGGCCCTCGAGGATCGCCAGCGCCCTGGCAGGCGTCTGGACTTGGACACCCTCTGCCAGTGGCTCGCCAACAAGGCCAACCAGCCGTTCCTGCGCATCGACCCGCTGCAGGTCGACGTGCAGAAGGTCAGTGGGTTGATGTCCCCGGCTTTCGCCCAGCGCCATGGCATCCTTGCCGTGGCCGTGGACGACAACGGCGTCACGGTGGCCAGCGCCCAGCCCTACCAACGCGAATGGGAGGCAGACCTCACCCGAAGCCTGGGCAAGCCGGTACGGCGGGTACTGGCAAGCCCGGTGCAGATCCGTCAATTGGCCCAGACCTTCTTTCGCCTGGCCCACTCGGTCCAAGGCGCCCAGCACCAGCAGCCCACCGGCCTGGGAGAGCTGGAACAGTTGCTCGAACTGGGCCAGCGCCATACCGAAGCCAGTGCCGACGATGCGCATATCGTGCATATCGTCGACTGGATGCTGCAGTACGCCATCGAGCAAAGGGCCAGCGATATCCACCTCGAACCGCGCCGCGAGCAGGGGCAGCTGCGGTATCGCATCGACGGCCTGCTGCATGGGGTCTATGCCTTTCCCGCAGGTGTCACCCTGGCCCTGGTCAGCCGCCTGAAGCACCTGGGGCGTATGGACGTAGCTGAAAAACGCCGCCCCCAGGACGGTCGCCTGAAAAGCCGCCTGCCCAGTGGTGACGAAGTGGAGCTGCGTCTGTCCACCCTGCCCACGCCCTTCGGCGAGAAACTCGTGCTGCGCCTGTTCGACCCGCAACAGTTGCACCAGGACTTCGACCGCCTGGGCCTGGAGGGTGAGCAACTGCAGCAGTGGCAAACCCTGCTGGGCCACCGCCAGGGCATCCTGCTGGTCACAGGCCCCACCGGGTCGGGCAAGACCAGCACGCTCTACGCCAGCCTTCGGCAACTGGCCACGCCCCAGGTCAACCTGTGCACCATCGAAGACCCTATCGAGCGCCTGGAGCCGGCGTTCAACCAGTTGCAGGTCCAGCCGGGCCTGGACCTGGGCTTTGCCAACGGCGTGCGGGCCCTGCTGCGCCAGGACCCGGATATCATCATGATCGGCGAAATACGAGACCGCGAAACCGCACAGGTCGCGGTCCAGGCCGCACTGACCGGACACCTGGTGCTTTCCACGCTGCACACCGACGACGCCTGCAGCGCGATCACCCGTCTGCAAGAGCTAGGTGTGGCCGACTACCTGATCAAGGCCACGCTGCTCGGCGTCATGGCCCAGCGCCTGGTACGCACGCTATGTGTCGACTGCCGGGGTGCAGCGGCCCACGAAGCCCTGCCCTGCCGCACCTGCCGCGGCACCGGGTACCACGGTCGCACGGGCCTGTTCGAACTGTTGGCGCCCAGTGCACAGCTGCGCGCCAGCATCGGCCCGAGCTGCGACCTGGCCACCTTGCGACAACAGGCGCTTGCCGAAGGGCTGCAGGATCTGCGTCGTTGCGGCGAGGCGAAAGTCGATGCCGGCACAACCAGCCTGGCGGAGGTGCTACGCGTCTGCTCCTGAGGAAAAACCCTTGTATTCAGGGAACTTGCGTCACCTGGGCAAGATCAAAGCGGCCATCCCACAACCCTCACCATTCGAGGTGAATGCATCATGCGTCTCAAAACCGCCATCGCAGCCGCTGCCCTGCTCTCGCTGCCCCTCGGCTCCGCCATGGCCGATGATGAAACCTTCTGGCGCAACGTTATTTCTTCCGGCGCGACCACCGCATCGAGCTACCTGACCTCAGCCGACCACAAGATGGTCCTGGCCGCCCAGGACGACGCCGGCAGCTTCGTTGCCAGCGAAGGTGCAATCCGCGGCCCTTACCTGGAAGCTGCGATCCGCAAGGTACGCGCCGACAACCCAGGCATGAAGGCGAGCGACATGGAACTGGCCAACGCGATCCTGGCCAAGAACGCCGTCGTCGAATAACCCCACCGCCGGCCTATCAGGCTTCGCAGGTCGGTGTGGGAGTGGTTTACCCGCGAAAGCCGACACACAGTGTCTCTTTCTTCGCGGATAAATCCGCTCCCACAGGGCCGAAGAGAATCTCCCGCACTCAGCGGTACGCCTCCACCGGCACACACGCGCAAAACAGGTTCCTGTCGCCATACACGTTGTCGACCCGGTTCACCGCCGGCCAGTACTTGTGCTGCCGAACGTGGGCACTGGGGGCAACCGCCTGCTCCAGGCTGTACGGTCGCGTCCATGGCGCCAATACATCGGCCAAGGTATGCGGCGCATGCTTGAGCGGGTTGTCATCGGCCGGCCAGTTGCCCTCCTGCACTTGATCTATTTCCGCACGAATCGCCAGCATCGCCTCGACGAAACGGTCCAGCTCGGCCTTGGATTCGCTCTCCGTCGGTTCGACCATCAGCGTGCCCGGCACCGGGAACGACATGGTCGGCGCGTGGAAGCCGTAGTCCATCAGGCGCTTGGCGACATCTTCCTCGGTGATACCAGTCAGGGCCTTGAGGGGGCGCAGGTCGAGGATGCACTCATGGGCCACGCGCTCGTTGCGTCCACGGTAGAGCACCGGGAAGACCCCTTCGAGCCGGCGGGCCAGGTAGTTGGCCGAAAGAATCGCCACCTCGCTGGCGTCGGCCAGTTGCGGCCCCATCATGGCGATGTACATCCAGCTGATCGGCAGGATACTGGCACTGCCCCACGGGGCTGCGCTGACGGCACTGTTGTTCGGATCGAGCCCTGGTACCGGCACCACAGGGTGGCTGGCAACGAATGGTTTGAGGTGGGCGCGCACACCGATCGGCCCCATGCCCGGACCGCCCCCGCCGTGGGGGATGCAGAACGTCTTGTGCAAGTTCATGTGCGAGACGTCGGCACCGATGTCCGCCGGCCGCGCCAGGCCGACCTGGGCGTTGAGGTTGGCGCCATCCATGTACACCTGGCCACCGTGCTGGTGGATCACGTCGCAGATCTCGCGGATACCTTCTTCGTAAACCCCGTGGGTCGAGGGATAGGTGATCATCAGGCATGACAGCCGCGTGCCGGCCGCATGGGCCTTGGTCTTGAGGTCCTCGAGGTCGACGTTGCCAGCGTCGTCGCACTCGACGATCACCACTTCCATGCCGGCCATCTGTGCCGAGGCCGGGTTGGTGCCGTGGGCGGATGAAGGGATCAGGCACAAGGTTCGCTGCGGCTGGTGCCGGCTGTGGTGATAGCGGGTGATCGCCATCAGGCCGGCATATTCGCCCTGGGCGCCGGAATTGGGCTGCATGCAGATCGCATCGAAGCCGGTGATGGCGCACAACCAGCTTTCCAGTTCGTCGATCATGGCCTTGTAGCCCTGGGCCTGGGCCGCCGGAACGAACGGGTGCAACAGGGCGAAGCCAGGCCAGGTGATGGGGATCATCTCGCTGGTGGCGTTGAGCTTCATGGTGCAGGAACCCAGCGGGATCATCGACTGGTTCAGCGCCAAATCCTTGTTCTCCAGCTGCTTGAGGTAGCGCAGCATCTCGGTTTCGCTGTGGTGCAGGTTGAACACCGGGTGGGTGAGCAACGGCGTGCGCCGCACCAGCGCACCAGGGATGCCTTCGGGCAGGGCCTGGCCATCCAGCTCGGCGATGCTCAGGCCGTGGTCGACGCCCAGGAAGATATCGAACAGGCGCAGCACCGTGGCCTCGGTGCAGGTTTCGTCCAGGCTCACGCCCAGATGCCCGCGCCCGAGAATCCGCAAGTTGATGCGTGCGTCCTCGGCGCTCTCGATGATCGCCGCCTGGGCGCCACCGACCTCGAGGGTCAGGGTATCGAAGAAGTGCTGGTTCAAGCGCTTGATGCCTTTGGCTTGCAGGCCTGCGGCCAGGATGAAGGTCAGCCTATGCACCCGCTGTGCGATGCGTCGCAGCCCCTCCGGGCCGTGATAGACGGCATAGAAACCGGCGATATTGGCCAACAGCACCTGGGCCGTGCAGATGTTCGAGTTGGCCTTCTCGCGGCGGATATGCTGCTCGCGGGTCTGCAAGGCCATGCGCAGGGCCGTGTTGCCCCGGGCGTCGCGCGACACACCGATGATGCGCCCGGGCATGGCCCGCTTGTACTCGTCGCGGCAGGCAAAGTAGGCGGCATGGGGGCCGCCATACCCCATAGGCACGCCAAAGCGTTGGGTCGAGCCCAGCACCACATCGGCGCCCAGCTCGCCGGGCGGCGTGAGCACCACCAGGCTGAGGATGTCCGCGGCTACGCAGGCCAGGGCATGCTGGCCGTGCAACTGGTCGATCAGCGGGCGCAGGTCGCGCACCTCGCCGTGGGTATCCGGGTATTGCAGCAGGGCGCCGAACACCTGGTGCTTGCCCAGGTTGTCCACTGAGTCGACGACCAACTCGAAGCCGAAGCCTTCGGCACGCGTGCGCAGCACCGAGAGCGTCTGCGGGTGGCAGTGCTCGTCGGCGAAGAAGACATTGCTCTTGTTCTTGGCCACCCGCTTGGCCAGCGCCATGGCCTCGGCTGCCGCAGTGGCTTCGTCGAGCAGCGACGCGTTGGCCAGGGCCAGGCCCGTGAGGTCGATGACCATCTGCTGGAAGTTCAGCAGCGCCTCCAGGCGACCTTGGGCGATTTCCGGCTGGTAGGGCGTGTAGGCGGTGTACCAGCCGGGATTCTCCAGCACATTGCGCAGGATGACGGTTGGCGTGAGGGTGGCGTGGTAGCCCATGCCGATCAGGCTGGTCCACACCTGGTTCTGCTCGGCATAGCCGGCGAGCTTGGCCAGGGCGGCCTGTTCGTCCAGCGCAGGCGGCAGGTCGAGTGGGCGCCCGAGGCGAATGCCGGGTGGCACGGTCTGCTCGATCAACTCGGTGCGGCTGGCGACGCCCAGGGCGTCGAGCATGGCCTTCTGCTCCGAGGCATCAGGCCCCAGGTGACGACGCAGGAAGGGGTTGAGCTCTTGCAGTTGACTCAGCGATGGCGACTGGGACATGGCGACGATCTCTTCCTGGACCCGTTCTCTTGGAAACTTACAAGTCTAGGAAGGGATTGCCGATGCTGCGGGAAAACTTGTTTCACCCACTTCATGCATTGGCGGGTTTACCCGCCAATGGGTAGGTATGGCAAGGACGCTTACTCGCCGATGGCAGCCTGGTAGCCAGCAGCATCCAGCAGCTTGTCCAGCTCGGCAGGGTTGCTTGGCTTGAGCTTGAAGATCCAGGCGTCGTAAGGCGCTTCGTTAAGCAGTTCCGGGCTGTCGGTCAGCTCTTCGTTGACCGCGATCACCTCACCGGCCACCGGTGCATAGATGTCCGAAGCGGCCTTGACCGACTCGACCACGCCCGCGGCGTCGCCGGCAGCGAACACCTTGCCGACTTCGGCCAGTTCGACGAACACCACGTCACCCAGGGCTTGCTGGGCATGGTCGCTGATACCTACGGTCACGCTGCCGTCGGCTTCCAGGCGAGCCCACTCGTGGCTCTCGGCAAAACGCAGGTCGGCGGGGATATGGCTCATTGTCTTGTATTCCTCGTTAGGGTCAGCGGTCGGCCCGCCGTTGGGTATTCAGATCAGGATCTTGCCATGGCGCACGAAGGTCGGCTTGACCACCCGCACCGGGTACCACTTGCCACGGATTTCCACTTCGGCACGATCGCCCGTGGCCATGGGTACGCGCGCCAAGGCAATGGACTTGCTCAGCGTAGGCGAGAAACTACCACTGGTGATCTCTCCTTCGCCAATCCCGGCAACCCGCACCACCTGGTGGGCCCGCAGCACGCCACGTTCCTCCAGCACCAGGCCGACCAGTTTTTCCTGCACGCCCTGCTCGATTTCCGCCAGCAGGCCAGCCCGGCCGATGAAGTCGCGCTCGGCCGGCTCCCAGGCGATGCTCCAGCCCAGGTTGGAGGTCAGGGGGGTATGGGTTTCGTCGATATCCTGCCCGTAGAGGTTCATCCCGGCTTCCAGGCGCAGGGTGTCGCGCGCCCCCAGGCCGCTGGGCGCGATACCCGCGCCGACCAGGTCGTTGAAGAAGGCTGGGGCCTGTTGCCCGGGGAAGATGATTTCCAGGCCGTCTTCACCGGTGTAACCAGTGCGAGCGATGAACCAGTCACCTTCAGCGACGCCTTCGAACGGGCGCAACTCGCGGACCAGCGCGGCGCGCGAGGCACTGAGCAACTGGGCGACCTTTTCCCGGGCATGAGGGCCCTGGATGGCGAGGATGGCAAGCTCGGAGCGCTCGACGAAGTTGATGGCAAAGCCGGCGCTCTGCGCCTGCAGCCAAGCCAGAACCTTGTCGCGGGTGGCGGCGTTGGCCACCAGGCGATAGCCGCTTTCGGTGCGGTAGGCGATCAGGTCATCGATGACCCCGCCGTCGGCGTTGAGCAGCGGGCTGTACAGTGCCTTGCCGAGGCTGTCCAGGCGGGCCACGTCGTTGGCCAGCAAGCGCTGCAGCCAAGGCGTGGCCGCATCGCCGGCAACGTCGATCACGGTCATGTGGGATACATCGAAGACCCCGCAGTCACTGCGCACCTGGTGGTGCTCCTCGACTTGCGAGCCATAGTGCAGGGGCATGTCCCAGCCACCGAAATCGACCATCTTGGCACCAAGCGCCAGGTGCAGGTCATACAGAGGCGTACGCTGTCCCATGGGTTTCTCCTTCCGGGCGTGGCGAAGCGGCGGCGGTCGGCGACGTTTGCTCGTCACCTGATCTTGTAGACCCACCGCAGCGAATGCCGCGCATTGTAGCCGCAAGGACGAGCCCTGGCACCCTCAGTGGCGATGGCCGGGGCGCCGTGCCGAACGCCGGATCAAACCGATGACCGGCAGCAAGCCCACCAGGACCAGTGTCAACGCAGGCAGCGAGGCCCGCGCCCACTCACCCTCGCTGGTCATCTCGAACACCCTCACGGCCAAGGTATCCCAGCCGAACGGTCGCATCAGCAGGGTAGCCGGCATTTCCTTGAGCACATCGACGAATACCAGCAAGGCGGCGCTCAGCGCTCCGGGAACCAGCAAAGGCAGGTAAACCTTGAAAAACAACCCTGCACCGCCCACGCCCAGGCTACGCGAGGCTTCCGGCAACGACGGCCGGATACGCTCCAGGCTGCTTTCCAGCGGGCCATAGGCCACGGCCATGAAGCGCACCAGGTACGCCAGCAGCAAGGCCGACAGGCTACCCAGCAGTAAAGGCCTGCCCGCGCCCCCAAGCCATTGGGAAAGCGGCACCACCAGCTGGTTGTCCAGGTAACTGAAGGCCAGCATGATCGACACGGCCAGTACCGAGCCAGGCAAGGCATACCCCAGGTTGGCCAGGCCCACCCCGGCGCGGATGCCACCGGTCGGCGCCTGGCGCCGGGCGAACGCCAGCATCAGCGCCACGCAGACCGTGACCAGCGCGGCCATGCCGCCCAGGTAGAGGGTGTGCAGGACCAGCCCGACATAGCGTTCGTCCAAGTCATGTCGACCGCGCTGCCAGAACCACGCCAGCAGCTGCAATACGGGGATGACGAAGGCACAGGCGAACACCAGCAGGCACCACCCGGTGGCCGCCACTGCCTTGGCCCCACGCAGGTGGTAGAGCGCCTGCCCCCGCGGGCGCTCGCTGGCGCTGCGGGAGGCACCGCGGGCGCGACGCTCGCCGTACAACACCAGCATCACCACCAGCAACAGCAGGCTGGCCAGCTGGGCAGCGCTGGAAAGGCTGAAGAACCCGTACCAGGTCTTGTAGATGGCAGTGGTGAAGGTATCGAAATTGAACACGGCCACAGCGCCGAAATCCGCCAGGGTCTCCATCAGTGCCAAGGCGATCCCCGCGCCAATGGCCGGCCGGGCCATGGGCAAGGCCACCCGCCAGAACGCCTGCAGCGGCGACAGGCCCAGCACCCGCGCCGCTTCCATCAGGCCTTTGCCCTGGGCCAGGAACGCACTGCGCGCCAGCAGGTAGACATAGGGATAGAACACCAGCACCAAGACCGTGATCACCCCGCCGGTGGAGCGCACCCGTGGCAGGCGCATGGGCCCGAACACCTCACGCAGGGCCGTCTGCACCGGGCCTGCGAAGTCCAGCAGGCCGACGAAAACGAACGCCAGCACATAGGCGGGAATGGCAAAGGGCAGCATCAGCGCCCAGTCGAGCCAGCGCCGGCCAGGGAACTCGCACAGGCTGGTGAGCCAAGCCAGGCTCACGCCCAGCACGGTCACACCGGCACCGACGCCCAGCACCAGCGTGAGCGTATTGCCCAGCAGGCGGCTCATTTGGGTGTCGAGCAGGTGCGACCAGATCTGCATGTCGATCGACTGCCAGGACAGCAGCAGGACGCTCAGGGGCAGCAGCACCAGGGCGGCAACCAGGGAAACCGGGAGGTACCAGCGGCGTTGGGGGGCGTGGGACAAGGCAAATGTCTCTGTACTGATGGCGACCGCTGCGCGGTCGTTCGCGGGTAAACCCGCTCCCACAGAGTCTGGCGGCAGGCTAATGCTGTGGGAGCGGGTTTACCCGCGAAAGGGCCTTCGCAGGCCCAGAAGGATAAAGCCTGGCGCTTAGTTCCAGCCAGCCCGGTCCATCAAGCGGATGGCCTCGGCCTGGCGCTTGCCAGCCACTTCCACCGGGATGCTGTCGGCCTTGAAGCTACCCCAGGCCGCCACTTCGTCCGATGGCTTGACCTTCGGGTTGGCCGGAAACTCCTGGTTGATATCGGCGAACAGCTTTTGCGCTTCGTCGCCGGTCATCCATTCCACCAGCTTCTTGGCGGCCTCCGGGTGAGGCGCATGCTTGGTCAGGCCGATGCCGGAGAGGTTCACGTGCACGCCACGGTCGCCCTGGTTAGGCCAGAACAGCTTGACCGGCAGACTGGGCTTTTCCTTGTGCAGGCGGCCGTAGTAGTAGGTGTTGACGATGCCCACGTCGCACTGGCCGGCCTCGATGGCCTGGAGCACGGCGGTGTCGTCGGAGAACACGTCGGTGGACAGGTTGTTGACCCAGCCCTTGATGATTTCCTCGGTCTTGGCTTCGCCGTGGGTCTCGATCAGGGTGGCGGTCAGCGACTGGTTGTAGACCTTCTTCGCCGTGCGCAGGCATAGGCGGCCTTCCCACTGCTTGTCGGCCAGGGCCTCGTAGGTGGTCAGCTCCTCGGGTTTGACCCGGTCGGTGGAGTAGGCGATGGTCCGCGCGCGCAGGCTCAGGCCGGTCCAGTCATGGGACGAGGCGCGGTACTGTGGCGGGATGTTGTTATCGATGACGTCCGACTTGATCGGCTGCAGGATGCCCATCTGCTCGGCCTGCCAGAGGTTGCCGGCATCGACGGTGAGCAGCAGGTCGGCGACGCCGTTCTCGCCCTCGGCCTTGATGCGCTGCATCAGCGGGGCTTCCTTGTCGGTGATGAACTTGATCTTCACGCCGGTCTTGGCGGTGTAGGCGTCGAACACCGGCTTGATCAGCTCGTCGATGCGCGAGGAATACACCACCACTTCGTCCGCCGCCTGGGCGGTGCCGCCGAACAGGGTCAGGGCCAGGGCGGCCAGTAGGGGCTTGCGTGGCAACATCGGGTATTCCTCGCTGAGTTGGGAGGTGCAAATGGTAGTGAATCCCATTTTGCCTCTCACCTACGCAGACGTTACCGAATGTTGCCAAAGATATTGCTTCGCAGCCCAATCGCGGGACAAGCTCGCTCCCTCAGGGCCCTTTGTGCACTTCTGTGGGAGCGGGCTTGTCCCGCGATTGGGCCCTCAGGCCTTCGCCAACTCAGGCAGGTCTCCGGAAAGCCCCAGCGCCTGGCGCACGAACAGTGCCTTGGCTTCTGGCACCTGCTCCACCAGCTTCAGCCCGCTGTTGCGCAACCAGCGCAGCGGCAGCGGATTGGCCTGGAACAGGCGCTCGAAGCCTTCCATCGCCGCCATCAATGCCAGGTTGTGCGGCATGCGCCGACGCTCGAAGCGACTCAGCACCTTCACATCCGCCAGCCGCTCACCTCGCCCGCAGGCACGCTCCAGCTCCTCGGCCAGCACCGCGGCATCCAGGAAGCCCAGGTTGACGCCCTGCCCAGCCAGCGGGTGGATGGTATGGGCGGCATCGCCGATCAACGCCAACCCTTCGTCGACATAACGCTTGGCATGACGCTGGCGCAGCGGCACACACACCCGCGGGTCGGCTCCCAGCACCTCGCCCAGGCGCCCTTCGAAGGCGCGGCCCAAGGCTTCGCAGAAAGCCACGTCATCCAGCGCCATGAGCTTGTCGGCCTGCTCCGGCGTGGTCGACCAGACGATCGAGCACCAAACCTGCCCGTCCCCGCGATCCAGCGGCAGGAACGCCAACGGCCCTTCATCGGTGAAACGCTGCCAGGCCGTGGCCTGGTGCGCCTGGCTGCAGCGCACGCTGGTGACGATGGCGTGATGCAGGTAATCCCACTCACGGGTTTCGCAGCCGGTCAGTTTGCGCACCGCGGAGTTGGCGCCGTCGGCAGCCACCACCAGCGGTGCGCGCAGGCGCCGGCCATCGGCCAGGGTCAGCAGCCACTCATCGCCGGAACGGCGCATCTGCTCCAGCCGGGCATTGGGCAGCAGCCCCACATCGCTGTCGTGCAAGCGCTCCAGCAGGCCGTCCTGCACCACCCTGTTCTCGACGATATGGCCAAGCACCTGAGCATGCACGCTGGCCGCCGAGAAGTGGATCTGCCCGGTGCCGCTGCCGTCCCAGACGTGCATGTCCGAATACGGAGAGACGCGCCGGCCGGCGATGCCTTCCCAGGCCCCCAGGCGCTCGAGGATGCGCTGGCTGGCCGCCGACAAGGCGCTGACCCGCGGTTCGAAAGGCGCCTGGGCATCGAAGGGTCTTACCGACAGCGGGCCGCCATCGAGCAGGAGGATTTCCAGGCCGCTGTGGTGCAGCGCCAGGGCCAGGGCGCTGCCGACCATACCGGCACCGACAATCAACAGATCTGCGCGCATTTCCATGCCTTACGCCTGCCTCGCTTGCGGCTTGAGCCGCACATAAAGGGTTTTATCGACCCGCGCCACCAGCTCGCCGGCGCCGTCGCGGATATCGACCTGCAAACGGGGCAGGTACTTCTTGCCGCCGGCGGTCTGCTGGCGAATGTCTTCCAGCAACGCGTCATCGACGTGGAACTCGGCGAATACAGGGCCCTTGCCCGGTGCGATGAAATCGATGCTGGCAGCCTTGTCCCAGACGATGTAGTCACGCCCGAGCCGCTCGATCAGCAACAACATGTAGAACGGATCGACCATCGAGTACAGGCTGCCGCCGAACTGGGTGCCGACGTAGTTGCGGTTCCAGCGGGTCAGGTTCATGCGTACCTTGATGCTGCGCATGTCCGGGCTGATGTGCTGCACCCGGATGCCTGCGCCCAGGTAAGGGGGGTAGAGATTCAGTACCCAGCGCAGCAGGCGCGCCCTGCGGGCCAGTCGAGGTGAGTGGCTCATGCCCGCCCCCGCGGATCGGGTCGGGTGCCCAGGCCCATGGCCTGGCGGGCGAACCAGCGCTTGGCCGGCGGTAGCAGGTCGAGCCCCAGCAGGCCGATGTTGCGCCCGGCGGCCAGTAGCGGCTGGCTGCTGCCGAACAGCCGGGTGACCTGGTCGGAGAAACCGATGGTCAGGGCCTGGTCCAACTGTTGCCGTTGGTGGTAGGCCTGGAGCGTCGCCAGGTCGCCGGGCTGCTGCGGCCCGGCCAGCAAGGCATCGGCCAGGGACTGCACATCACGCAGGGACAGGTTGAACCCTTGCCCGGCGATCGGGTGCAGGCTATGGGCGGCATTGCCCAGCACCACCAGGTGCGGGCGTACCTGCTCCTCGGCCTCGACCAGCGCAAGCGGGTACAGGTGGCGCACCCCTACCTGGCGCAGGGCCCCCAGGCGATAGCCGAAGGCGCCCTGCAGCTCGCGCAGGAAACTGCGCTCGTCGATGTCCGCCAGGCGCTGGGCATCCATCCCCTGGCGGGTCCAGACCAGCGCGCAGCGGTTCTCCGGCAAGGGCAGCAGCGCCATCGGGCCCTGCTCGGTGAAGCGTTCGAAGGCCTGGCCGCGATGGGCCTCGCCCGGGGTGATATTGGCGATCAGTGCGCTCTGCTCGTAGGGGGTACGGCGCACATGGATGCCCAACTGCTCGCGCAGGCCGGAGCGGCCGCCGTCGGCCAGCACCGCCAGGTCGCACTCCAGACTGGTGTCGTCGTCCAGTTGCAGGCGATAGCCGCCGGCGATAGCCTGCAGGGCCTTGACCTCGGCCGGGCAGCGCCAGCTCACCACCTCGGTATCCAGGCCCTGCCACAGGCATTGGCCGAGCCAGGCGTTCTCCACCACGTAGCCGAGGGCTGGTACACCTTCCTCGATGGCATCCAGGCGGGTGGCGCCGAAGCGACCACGGTCGGACACCTGGATCTGGCTGATGGGCTCGGCGCGGCGGCTGATGACCTGCCACAGGCCAAGCTGTTCGTAGATCTGCCGGGTGCCGTAGGACAGCGCGGAGGAGCGGGCGTCATAGCTGGGCTGGAAGCTGTCGCCCGGGGCGAATGGTTCGATCAGCAGGATCTTCCAGCCCCGCGCCTTGGCGCCTGCCTGCAGGGCCAGAGCCAGGCTGGCGCCGACCAGGCCGCCACCGACGATCGCCAGGTTGACCCGGTTCATGCCACGCCCCTGCGGGCGTCGGCCATCAGCGCCTCGATCTCGGCGACCGTGCGCGGCACACCGTTGGTCAGGATTTCACAGCCTTGCCTGGTCACCACTACGTCGTCCTCGATTCGTACGCCGATGCCGCGCCATTTCTTCGCGACGTTCGGGTTGTCGGCTGCAATGTAGATACCCGGCTCGACCGTCAGCGCCATGCCCGGCTCGAGCACGCGCCACTGGCCACCGACCTTGTATTCGCCCACATCGTGCACATCCATGCCCAGCCAATGGCCGGCGCGGTGCATGTAGAACGCACGGTGGGCCTCGCTGTCGATCAGGGCCTGCACATCACCCTTGAGCAGCCCCAGTTCCACCAGCCCTTCGGTGATGACCCGCACGGTCGCCTCGTGGGCGTGGTTCCAGTGCTTGCCCGGGGCGATCTCGGCGAAGGCGGCCGCCTGGGCCTTGAGCACCAACTCGTAGATGGCCTTCTGCTCTGGCGAGAAACGCCCGCTGACCGGAAAGGTGCGGGTGATGTCGCTGGCGTAGCAATCGATCTCGCAGCCCGCGTCGATCAACACCAGGTCGCCATCCTTGAGCGGCGCATCGTTCTGCTGGTAATGCAGGATACAGGCGTTGCGCCCCGCCGCGACGATCGAGCCGTAGGCCGGCATCTTCGCGCCGCCCTTGCGGAACTCGTAGTCGAGCTCGGCTTCCAGGCTGAATTCGTGCAAACCCGCTCGACAGGCCTGCATGGCCCGTACATGGGCACGCGCAGAAATGTCCGCCGCCGTGCGCATCACCTTCACCTCCGCCGCCGATTTATACAGGCGCATGTCGTGCAGCAGATGATCCAGGGCAACGAATTCGTTCGGTGGCTGGGCGCCCAGGCGCGCCTTGGAGCGGATCACGTTGATCCACTCCATCAGGCGGCGATCGAACTCCGGGTTGCTGCCCATGGCGGTGTAGACCCGGTCGCGGCCTTCGATCAGGCCCGGGAGGATCTCGTCGATATCGGTGATGGGAAACGCATCGTCCGCGCCAAAGTCGCGGATCGCGCCTTCCTGGCCGGCACGCAGGCCATCCCACAGTTCGCGCTCAGGGTTGCGCTCGCGGCAGAACAGCACGTACTCGCCATGTTCACGCCCCGGAATCAGGGCGATCACCGCCTCGGGCTCGGGGAAGCCGCTGAGGTACTGGAAGTCGCTGTCCTGGCGATACACATGCTCGACGTCGCGGTTGCGGATGGCAACCGCGGCGGCGGGCAGGATGGCGATACTGTTGGGGACCATCTGCGCCATCAGCGCCTTGCGCCGACGGGCATACTCGGCCTTCGGAATACGGCTCATGGGCACGACAACCCCCGGGATATCAGTGCAGCGATGGCTTGGGCGCGGGCGCGGCCGGCTTGGCCAGCTCCGTGTACAGCAGCAGGGGCGCGACACGCAGGTACTCCATGACTTCCATGTAGTCGCTCTCGCCGTCTTCGGACTCCTCCAGCGCTTCCTGGACCTGCGAAATGGCCACCAGGTCCTGGAGCACCTCCTTCGCATCGGTGGACAAGTCCTTGCCACCAGCGTTCAAGCCGAAGCCGGTGATGAAGCCCTGGCACCATTGGCCCAGCGCAGTGGCACGCTCGGCGAGCGGAGCCTCGTCGCTGGGCAGCAGCAGGACGATGGCGACGTCTTCGCCGGTGAGCTCGGCCTTGACCATTTCCTGCAGGCCGATCAGTGCGGCGCGCACATTGTCTTCAGGCTCGTTTTCCAGCGCGCCGGCGGCATCGGCCAGCCAGGCGTCGGCATCGAAACCTGCGCCGGCGCAGCTGCGGCCGATCAGCAGGCCGTGCAGTTCGGCTGGGGAAACAGTGTGGCCGTTGCTGGCGAGCAGCGAGGCGAAGGCGGTGTAGGGCGATTGGGTATTGGGCATGGGCAGCTAGGCGCCAAGCGGCGCAATGACTAGAATGAAGACCTTGTATCCTAGCACCGGCAGGCGCGCCAAGACCATCAGCACTGGCCGTACCGCCCCCGGAACAGGCATGATCGCCGGGCAGCCAACGAGGGAGCGAATCGAGTGCAACCCATGCCAGAGAACGACCTGCAGGCACTGATGAGCCGATTCGAATCGCTCATCGAGCGTGTCGAGCAACTAAAACGCCAAAATGCACTCCTAGTAGCTCAGGAAAAATCCTGGCGCGAGGAGCGCGCCCACCTCATCGAAAAGAACGAGATCGCAAGGCGCAAGGTCGAGTCGATGATTTTACGCCTCAAGGCCCTGGAGCAAGACTCATGAGTTCAAGCAATAGCGTCACCGTCCAGATCCTCGACAAGGAATACTCGATCATCTGCCCGCCGGAAGAACGCAACAACCTGGTCAGCGCCGCGCGCTACCTGGACGGCAAGATGCGCGAGATCCGCAGCAGCGGCAAGGTGATCGGCGCCGACCGTATCGCGGTCATGGCCGCGCTGAACATCACCCACGAACTGCTGCATCGCCAGGAGCGCCCGGATGTCGCTGCCAGCGGTACCACCCGCGAGCAGGTGCGCGACTTGCTGGAGCGGGTCGACCAGGCACTGTCCGACGACGCGGATACCAAAATCGGCTGAGATTGGTATACTGGCGCCACTCCCTGGGGGATGCGCCAGTCGGTTATGTCCCTGAGCCGATACGCACAACCACGGGGGTTGCACGCTGGGGCCGGTGTGCATGTCCGCCCGACGGAAAGCCTTAACGCCCCCTGCAATCTCCACCTTGAACTTTCGGGTTCAAGGGCTACACCGATAGCGGTTCCATCGGGGAGCCTGAATTCTTGCTTGCCCGCCGCCCCCGGCGGGCAATTTCGTCTGGCCGCCATGGCGGCCGGTACACCTGGGAACGCACGTGCCATGACCGACACCGCGCCGCTCACCCGCCCTCAACTCCGCCGCCTGCTTCGCAATGCCCGCCGCGCGCTGACACCTGCCCAGCAACGCCAGGCTTCGCTCGGCCTGTATCGTCAGCTGGCCCAGCATCCCCTGTTTCGCCGCGCCCGGCACATCGCCCTGTACCTTCCCAATGACGGCGAGATAGACCCGCGCCTGCTACTGCGCGAGGCCCAGCGACGCGGCAAGCACACCTATCTGCCGGTGCTGCATGCCTGGCCACGCACGCGCATGGTCTTCCAGCGCTTCGAGCAAGGCGAGAAGCTGCGGCCCAACCGTTTCCGCATTCCAGAGCCGCTGATCGAGCGCAAGCGCCAACGGCCGATCTGGTCGCTGGACCTGATCCTGTTGCCATTGGTCGGCTTCGATGAAATCGGTGGGCGCCTGGGCATGGGTGGCGGCTTCTATGACCGTAGCCTGGCCTACCAGGCACGACGCAAGGCGTGGAAGAAACCGCTGCTGCTGGGCCTTGCCCACGAATGCCAGAAGGTGGAACGCCTGGCCCAGGCCAGTTGGGATGTACCGCTCAAGGGGACGGTCTCGGACCGCGGTTGGTACCTGGCACCGGCTTGACCGGTGCCCGCGACGGAATCAGCGCTGCTGCTGGATAGGCTCGACCGGCATTTGATAGGCAGCGTCAGCCTTACGCTCCCAGAAACTCTGCGCATAGCCCGTGGTGACGACACCCAGGCCGAAGATGAAGACCAGGATCCAGAGCAAGTCCGGTTTGCGTTGGTTCATGGATGAATGCCCCCCTAAGGCAAACAGTCAGGCTCGGCAACCTTCTTGGTGCTGCCGGAGCATCGAGCTTTAAAATCGGCGCATTTTCCGACAACGTGAGGCGACACGCAAACCTTGACGTCAACCGACTGTCGGTTTCATGCAACATGTTATTTCAAATTTTTTCAGGAGCCGTCTCCATGGCCTATTGGCTGATGAAATCCGAGCCCGACGAGCTTTCCATCGATGCCCTGGCACGCCTTGGTCAGGCGCGCTGGGACGGGGTGCGCAACTACCAGGCGCGCAACTTCCTGCGTGCCATGAACGTCGGTGACGAGTTCTTCTTCTATCACTCCAGCTGCCCACAGCCCGGGATCGCCGGGATCGCCCGCATCAGCGCAGCGGCCTACCCCGACCCAACCGCCCTGGATCCCGAAAGCCACTACTTCGACGCCAAGGCCAACGCCGAGAAGAACCCTTGGAGCGCGGTCGACGTCACTCACGTGAAAACGTTCAAGCAGGTACTGGGGCTTGGGCAGCTCAAGCAACAAGCCGCGCTTGCCGAATTGCCGCTGGTGCAAAAGGGCAGCCGGTTGTCGGTGATGCCGGTGACTGCCGAGCAGTGGGCGGCGATTGTTGCGCTGGCGCGCTGAGCTTGGCTTGAGTGTTGCGCCGCGCTTTCGACCGAGCGCCGCCCGCGCGGCGCGCAATCGCACGGCTCACAAATCTCTGAAGCCATTCACTGCACGATCAGGTTGTTGAACAACAGGTCTTCGACGATCGGCTTGCCTTCCTCGGTTTCCATCACCTGCTGCACCTGCTTGAGCGCTTCCTGGCGCAGCTTCTCCTTGGCCTCGACATTGCTCATGTTCTCCAACCCCTGCTGGGTGAACAGTGCCACCAGCTGGTTGCGAATCAGCGGCTCGTGGTGCTTGACCGCGGCAGCCGCAGCGTCACCGGTCACACGCAAGGCCACGTCGGCCTTGTACACGCGCAGCTTGGGGCCGCCATCAAGGGCGTAGTTGCCAACGAAAGGTGGGCTGAGGTTGATGTAGGAAACCTTGGGCTCACCGTCCTTGCCTTCCTCGGCCATCGCCATGGTCGGCAGCAGCAGGGCCAGCATCATCAAGATCCACGCTTTCACGAATTCGCTCCTCAATACAATTGGCGCCAGCTTACCCAGCACACCGCTCAAACCCAAGCCCGGGCTTATGCCGCCCCATCAGGGCGGGCCATGCTCGTTGACCTGGCCTGCCCCCCTCCTACACTTATCGGCCAACGCACGCAAAGGAATAGCCCCGATGAAAGCAGTGTTGTGCAAGACCCTCGGCCCGGCGAGCGACCTGGTGCTCGAAGAGGTGGCGAGCCCGGCCCCCAAGCGCAACGAGATCGTGCTGGACGTGCACGCCGCAGGCGTCAACTTCCCCGACACCTTGATCATCGAAGGCAAGTACCAGTTCCAACCGCCTCTGCCCTTCTCGCCAGGCGGCGAGGCGGCGGGCGTGGTGGCTGCTATCGGCGAGAAGGCAGGCGATTTCAAGGTCGGCGACCGGGTCATGGCCCTGACCGGCTGGGGGGCCTTCGCCGAGCAGGTGGCCGTGCCCTTCTACAATGTGTTGCCGATTCCCACCACCATGGATTTCACCACCGCTGCGGCCTTCGGCATGGCCTACGGCACCTCGATGCACGCACTGGCCCAACGTGGCCAGCTCAAGGCCGGCGAGACCTTGTTGGTACTGGGTGCATCCGGAGGCGTTGGCCTGGCAGCGGTGGAGATCGGCAAGGCCATGGGCGCCCGTGTGATTGCCGCTGCCAGCAGCGCCGAAAAGCTCGCGATCGCCAAGGCAGCAGGGGCCGACGAGCTGATCGACTACCGCCAGGCCAGCCTGCGGGACGAGATCAAGCGCCTGACCAGCGGCCAGGGCGTGGACGTGGTCTACGACCCTGTAGGTGGCGAGCTGTTCGAACAGGCGGTGCGCGGCCTGGCCTGGAACGGGCGGTTGCTGGTGGTGGGCTTTGCCAGCGGGTCCATCCCGCAGCTGCCGGTTAACCTGACATTGCTCAAGGGTGCTGCGGTGGTGGGCGTCTTCTGGGGTGCCTTTGCCCAGCGCCAGCCCGAGGACAATGCGGCCAACTTCCGTCAGCTGTTTGCCTGGCATGCCGAGGGCAAGCTCAAGCCGCTGGTGTCGCAGACCTATCCATTGGCCGAGGCTGGAGTGGCCATCGAGCGGTTGGCGCAGCGCCAGGCGATGGGCAAGTTGGTGGTGGTGGCTCGCTAGGCACAGGGCGGCTTTGCAGCCCTTGTGGGAGCGGGCTTGTCCCGCGATGGGTCAGGCCTGCCTATACCTCACGCAGGTTATGGCACCGGTGGAAGCGCGCCTCTAGGTTGCGATCCGGCATCTGGTGGCTGCGCAAGGCATTTAGTGTCTGCTCGACATAGTCGCGGGTGCTGCCATAACGCCCCTTGGCGCTGGCCAGGATCTGGCTGAGCAGGGTGTCCGGCAGGTTCCCCGCATAGCACGGCAGGTGACGCTCCAACACGAAGCCCAGCGCCTGGACCTTGCTGCCATCACCCAACCGGCAGCTGAGCCAGTGCGGTCGGTAGGCGGGGTAAGGCATCTCCCGCTGCCACAGGGCCATCAACGAATCGTCCAGGTTGCGTTCATCCAGGCGGTAGGCAAAGCCGCTGCACGAACCACCTCGGTCCAGCCCGAACACCAACCCTGGACACTCCGGTGTGCCACGGTGCTCGTGGGACCACAAATACAGCCCTCGGTGATAGCCATGTACCCGGGCCCGCTGACGCTCGACCGAATTGCACTCTGGCCGCCAGATCAATGACCCATAGGCGAACAACCACACCGGCCCGCCTTCATGGCGCGACATGGTCAGTTTCATTGAATGGTGCAATTGGTCGCGGGTCAGTTGCTGGCCGAAATCCAGCGAAGGAGGATAAGTTACCTGCCAGGACGAACTTTCAAGTGTCGACATGATGCTGCCGCCATGATTCCCCGTAAACTTCCGAAGGCCATCACTGTAACGCAATGGCGCTTCGCTGGACTTACCGTACGGCAGAAAGCACTGAGCATTCAAGCCCTTTGCACCGCCTGTGCCCCGTACTTGACTGCCATGAAATCAATATAGACAGGTATTGTTCCGTGAAGGATGAAAGTTATTAACGGCGCCAGTAACAATAAGCGCCTTATAATCCTTTGGGGTAACACGAGTTATAAAGAACGGCACACCGTTGCAGTGTGCCGTGCACGTTCAGCCTCGGGGGGCGTAGGCAAACACATCGGCACGCATGCGATGCGCGTCCATGCCCGCCTCGACCAGGGCATCCAGAGTGGCGTAGACCATGTTCGGCGAACCACTGGCATAGACATGCACCTGGTTCAGGTCGGCGATGTCTTCGCAGACCGCCTCATGCAGCAACCCGCAGCGCCCCTCCCAACTGCACAGGTCGCTCACCACCTTGTGCAGGAACAGGTTGGGCAGGCGTTGCCATTCGGCCCAGTGCTCGATCTGGTAGAAATCCTCGGGCCGGCGCACACCCCAATAGAGGTGCACCGGATGCTTGAACCCTTGGGCACGGCAATGCTCGACCAGGCTGTGCATCTGGCCCATACCGGTACCGGCGGCGATCAGCACCAGTGGCCCGTCCGGCAGTTCAGCCAGATGAGTGTCGCCGAACGGCATTTCGATGCGCGCGACACCGTCGCGCTGCAATTGGGCCAACAGTTGCAGAGCGCTGTTTTCCCGCGCCAGCACGTGCAGCTCCAAGTCCCTCCCGCCATGGGGCGCCGAGGCCAGGGAGAAGGCGGCCTTGTCGGCGCCGTCGCGCTCGATCATCAGGTATTGCCCGGCATGGTAGCGGGGCGGCTTGCCGGCCGGTGCACGCAGGCGAACACGCCAGACGTCGCCACCGACCTCTACGCATTCGCTCACGGTGCAGGCCAGCTTGCGCACCGGCAGCTCACCCAGGGCCAATACGCCGTCCCAGAGCAATACGCAATCTTCCAGCGGCTCGGCGATGCAGGTGAACAGCTCGCCGTGGTCGCGCACTTCACCTTCCTGGCGCACCCGCCCTTCCACCAGCAAGGCGGCACAGACATGGCAGTTGCCGTTGCGGCAGCTGTTCGGGCAGTCGTAGCCCAGGCGCCGCGCGGCGTCCAGAATTCTCTCCCCGGGCTTGATTGCCAATACCGCCCCGGACGGCTGCAAGGTTACCTGCATCAATCTATTCCCAACTGATCCCACAGCTCATCGATACGGCGGGTGACGGCCTCGTCCTTGACGATGGCACGGCCCCATTCGCGTGTAGTCTCGCCCGGCCACTTGTGCGTGGCGTCCAGGCCCATCTTCGACCCCAGGCCCGATACCGGTGACGCGAAGTCCAGGTAGTCGATCGGCGTGTTGTCGATCATCACCGTATCACGCTTGGGGTCCATGCGCGTGGTGATGGCCCAGATCACGTCGTTCCAGTCGCGGGCGTTGATGTCGTCGTCGGTGACGATAACGAATTTGGTGTACATGAACTGTCGCAGGAACGACCAGACACCCAGCATCACGCGCTTGGCGTGCCCCGGGTACTGCTTTTTCATGGTCACCACCGCCATGCGGTACGAGCACCCTTCAGGCGGCAGGTAGAAGTCGACGATTTCCGGGAACTGCTTCTGCAGGATCGGCACGAACACTTCGTTCAGCGCCACGCCCAGGATCGCCGGTTCATCCGGCGGACGGCCGGTGTAGGTGCTGTGGTAGATCGGCTTCTGGCGGTGGGTGATGCGTTCGACGGTGAACACCGGGAAGCTGTCCACTTCGTTGTAGTAGCCGGTATGGTCGCCATAAGGGCCTTCCGGGGCCATTTCGCCCGGGTGGATCACGCCTTCGAGAATGATCTCGGCGGTGGCCGGCACTTGCAGGTCGCTGCCCCGACACTTGACCAGCTCGGTGCGGTTACCGCGCAGCAGGCCGGCGAAGGCATATTCCGATAGCGTATCCGGCACCGGCGTCACGGCGCCGAGGATGGTCGCCGGGTCCGCGCCCAGGGCCACGGCCACCGGGAACGGTTGGCCGGGGTGCTTTTCGCACCACTCACGGTAGTCCAGGGCACCGCCCCGGTGGCTCAGCCACCGCATGATCACCTTGTTGCGGCCGATCAGCTGCTGACGGTAGATGCCGAGGTTCTGGCGGTCCTTGTTGGGGCCACGGGTGACGGTCAGCCCCCAGGTGATCAGCGGCGCTACGTCGCCCGGCCAGCAGTGCTGGATGGGCAGTTGGGTGAGGTCGACGTCCTCGCCTTCGACCACCACCTCCTGGCACACCGCATCCTTGACCACCTTCGGGGCCATCGACACGACTTTCTTGAAGATCGGCAGCTTGGACCAGGCGTCCTTCAGACCCTTCGGCGGCTCTGGCTCCTTGAGGAAGGCCAGCAGCTTGCCGATTTCACGCAGTTCGTCGACCGATTCGGCCCCCATGCCCATGGCCACGCGCTCCGGCGTACCGAACAGGTTGCCCAGCACCGGCATGTCGAAGCCGGTGGGCTTTTCGAACAGCAGCGCCGGGCCCTTGGCGCGCAGCGTGCGGTCGCAGACTTCGGTCATTTCCAGGACAGGGGAGATCGGAACCTGGATGCGCTTGAGTTCACCGCGCTGTTCCAGGCCACGGATGAAGTCGCGCAAGTCGCGATACTGCATGCATGTGCCTCGTGGTTGGCCGTATCGGTTGGGGTGCTGAGTGTAGCGCCGTTCGGCGTTTTGTTGGGGCGAAAATGAATCGGGGCCGCTTCGCGCCCCATCGCGGGACAAGCCCGCTCCTACAGGATCGGTGTGATACCTGTAGGAGCGGGCTTGTCCCGCGATGGGCTGCAAAGCAGCCCCAATCAATTCCAGCTTGAAACGCTTACTTGCGCTTCATCGACAGGAAGAACTCGTCGTTGGTCTTGGTCTGCTTGAGCTTGTCGACCAGGAACTCGATGGCCGCGACTTCATCCATCGGGTGCAGCAGCTTGCGCAGGATCCACATGCGCTGCAGTTCGTCGTCGGCGGTCAGCAGCTCTTCGCGGCGGGTACCGGACTTGTTGATGTTGATAGCCGGGAACACGCGCTTCTCGGCGATGCGGCGATCCAGCGGCAGTTCCATGTTGCCGGTACCCTTGAATTCTTCGTAGATCACCTCGTCCATCTTCGAGCCGGTTTCGACCAGCGCGGTGGCGATGATGGTCAGCGAACCGCCTTCCTCGATGTTACGGGCGGCACCGAAGAAGCGTTTTGGCTTTTCCAGGGCATGGGCATCGACACCACCGGTCAGCACTTTGCCGGAGCTCGGGATCACGGTGTTGTAGGCACGGGCCAGACGGGTGATGGAGTCGAGCAGGATGACCACGTCCTTCTTGTGCTCGACCAGGCGCTTGGCCTTCTCGATGACCATCTCGGCTACCTGCACGTGGCGGGTCGGCGGCTCGTCGAAGGTGGAAGCGACCACTTCGCCACGCACGGTGCGTTGCATCTCGGTCACTTCTTCCGGGCGCTCGTCGATCAGCAGGACGATCAGGTGGCACTCGGGGTTGTTACGGGTGATGTTGGCCGCGATGTTCTGCAGCATGATGGTCTTGCCCGCCTTCGGCGGGGCGACGATCAGGCCACGCTGGCCCTTGCCGATCGGGGCACACAGGTCGATGACGCGGCCGGTGAGGTCTTCGGTGGAGCCGTTGCCGGCCTCCATCTTCAGGCGCTCGTTGGGGAACAGCGGCGTCAGGTTCTCGAACAGGATCTTGTTCTTCGCGTTTTCCGGACGGTCGAAGTTGATGGTGTCGACCTTCAGCAGGGCGAAGTAACGCTCCCCTTCCTTCGGTGGGCGGATCTTGCCGACGATGGTGTCGCCGGTGCGCAGGTTGAAGCGACGGATCTGGCTGGGCGAGACATAGATGTCGTCAGGGCCGGCCAGATAGGACGCATCTGCCGAACGCAGGAAACCGAAACCATCCTGGAGAATTTCCAGCACGCCGTCACCCGAGATCTCTTCGCCGCTTTTCGCGTGCTTCTTCAACAGGGCGAAAATCACGTCCTGCTTGCGCGAACGGGCCATGTTTTCGATGCCCATCTGTTCGGCCATTTCCAGCAGATCGGTAATCGGCTTTTGCTTGAGTTCTGTCAGGTTCATAAGGGGAGTGACGTAATCATGTAAGAAGGGAGAAATTAAGCGTTGGCTTAATGAGGCCGCGCCGCAAGATGGCGACAGGATCGCGTACTGATTCGAATTAGGGATGCTTCGGCGACGGCGTGCAGAGGGCACTGGAGAAGCAGTGCGAGGCCGAATGTAACACTTGCTTTTTTCGACGTCTAGTGGGTGAAAAAAGAAAAGCCCCGGGATTTCCGGGGCCTTCTCGTCTTACAGGTGGGCGTCGAGGAACGCAGCCAGCTGGGACTTGGACAGGGCGCCGACCTTGGTCGCCTCGACGTTGCCGTTCTTGAACAGCATCAGCGTCGGGATGCCGCGCACGCCGTGCTTGGCCGGAGTTTCCTGGTTTTCGTCGATGTTCAGCTTGGCGACGGTCAGTTTGCCTTCGTAGGTGGCAGCGATGTCGTCCAGGACCGGAGCGATCATCTTGCATGGGCCGCACCATTCGGCCCAGTAGTCGACCAGCACCGGGCCTTGAGCCTGCAGTACCTCGGCTTCGAAGCTGGCGTCGGTGACGTGTTTGATTTTGTCGCTCATGGAAATCTCCAAGGTCGTAAGCAATAAAAAACGTTGCCCATCATAGCCGCAGCCACGCCCTACAGGAAGTCGTTGGCGATTGAGGGTAACTATAGTTGTGCAAGACGCCACGTATCGAAGCAGACACATGAATGTCTTGGCAGTACGTGGCACCTTGCCCTGCATCAAGACCCGGCATTGTAATGCGTTGGCGCCAGCCATGGATCATGGCAGGATTGCTGGGTTATCGACCGAGAACATCGAGATCATGCCGCATACCAACGCGAAGAACCTGTCTCTGATCGCCGCCATCGACCTTGGCTCCAACAGCTTCCATATGGTCGTGGCCAAGGCCCACCTCAGCGAAATCCGCATTCTCGAGCGGCTCGGGGAAAAAGTGCAGCTGGCCGCCGGCATCAACGAAGAACGCCAGCTCAGCGAAGAAGCCATGCAACGGGGCCTGGACTGCCTCAAGCGCTTCGCCCAACTGATCAACGGCATGCCCGCGGGCGCCGTGCGCATCGTCGGCACCAACGCCCTGCGCGAAGCCCGCAACCGCAACGAATTCATCCAGCGCGCCGAAGCCATCCTCGGCCACCCGGTCGAAGTGATTTCCGGCCGCGAGGAAGCGCGCCTGATCTACCTGGGCGTCTCCCATACCCTGGCCGACACCCCTGGCAAACGCCTGGTCGCCGACATCGGCGGCGGCAGCACCGAGTTCATCATCGGCCAACGCTTCGAACCCCTGCTGCGCGAGAGCCTGCAGATGGGCTGCGTCAGCTTCACCCAGCGCTACTTCCGCGACGGCAAGATCACCCCGGCGCGCTACGCCCAGGCCTATACTGCCGCGCGCCTGGAGCTGATGAGCATCGAGAATGCCCTGCACCGCCTGACCTGGGACGAGGCCATTGGCTCCTCGGGCACTATCCGCGCCATCGGTGCGGCCATCAAGGCCAACGGCATGGGCAGCGGCGAGGTCAACGCCGACGGCCTGGCCGCGCTCAAACGCAAGCTGTTCAAGCTGGGCGAAACCGACAAGATCGACTTCGAGGGCGTCAAGCCGGACCGCCGCGCCATCTTCCCGGCAGGCCTCGCGATCCTCGAGGCTATCTTCGATGCCCTGGAACTGCAGCGCATGGATCACTGCGACGGCGCCCTGCGCGAAGGTGTGTTGTATGACCTGCTGGGCCGCCATCACCACGAGGACGTGCGCGAGCGCACCTTGAACTCGCTGATGGAACGCTACCACGTGGACAACGGCCAGGCGGCACGGGTCGAGCGCAAGGCATTGCATGCCTTCGACCAGGTGGCCAAGGCATGGAACCTCGAGGAAGGGAACTGGCGCGATCTACTGAGTTGGGCAGCCAAGGTGCATGAAATAGGCCTGGATATCGCGCATTATCACTACCACAAGCACGGCGCCTACCTGATCGAGCACTCCGACCTGGCCGGCTTCTCCCGCGAAGACCAACAGATGCTCGCCCTGCTGGTGCGCGGCCACCGGCGCAACATTCCCAAAGACAAGTTCGCTGAATTCGGCGACGAAGGCATCCAGCTGATCCGCCTGTGCGTACTGCTGCGCTTCGCCATCTTGTTCCACCACATCCGTGGCAACCAGCAGATGCCGAAAGTGGAGCTGCATGCTGGCGACGAAAGCCTTGAGGTGGTGTTCCCCGACGGCTGGCTGGAAGAGAACCAGCTGACCCAGGCCGACTTCGCCAACGAGGCGCAGTGGCTGGCGCGGGTCAATTTCGTGCTTAGCGTGCGTTAGGTTCGAAGTCGGTTTGACCTGAGTTTAGCAAGGGGGGCTTCGCCCCCCTTCGCGGCACAAGGCCGCTCCTACAGGGTGTTGCGTTCTCTGGAGCGGCCTTGTGCCGCGAAAGGGCCGCAACGCGGCCCCCGCTATCGAACGTTGAGCACCGGGTTGCTCAGGCGCTCGAGCAAGGCCGCCTGGGCATTGCGCGGGTTCTGGTTACCGGTCGGCGTACTGCGCACATAGCGGCCGTCCGGCTGCAGGATCCACGCGTGGGTGTTGTCGGTGAGGTAGCCTTCGAGTTCCTTCTTCACCCGCAGGATCAACTTCTTGCCCTCCACCGGGAAGCAGGTCTCGACACGCTTGTCGAGGTTGCGCTCCATCCAGTCGGCGCTGGACAGGAACATCTGCTCCTCGCCCCCATTGAGGAAGTAGAACACCCGCGTGTGTTCCAGGAAGCGGCCGATGATCGAGCGCACCTGGATGTTGTGCGAAACCCCCGGGATGCCAGGGCGCAGGCAGCACATGCCACGCACCACCAGGTCGATGCGCACACCGGCCTGGCTGGCCTTGTACAGCGCGCGGATCACCTTGGCGTCTGTCAGCGAGTTGAACTTGGCGATGATGTGCGCCGGTTTGCCCTCGACTGCGAACTGGGTTTCCCGCGCGATCATGTCGAGCATGCCCTTCTTCAGTGTGAAGGGTGCATGGAGCAGCTTCTTCATGCGCAGGGTCTTGCCCATGCCGATCAGCTGGCTGAACAGCTTGCCGACGTCTTCGCACAGGGCATCGTCGGAAGTCAGCAGGCTGTAGTCGGTATACAGACGGGCGTTGCCGGCGTGGTAGTTGCCGGTCCCCAGATGGGCATAGCGCACGATCTCGCCCTGCTCGCGGCGCAGGATCAGCATCATCTTGGCGTGGGTCTTGAAACCGACCACGCCATAGATCACCACCGCGCCCGCGGCCTGCAGGCGGCTGGCCATCTGCAGGTTGGACTCTTCGTCGAAACGCGCACGCAGCTCGATCACTGCCGTGACTTCCTTGCCGTTACGCGCGGCATCCACCAGCGCATCGACGATCTCGGAGTTGGCACCACTGCGGTACAAGGTCTGGCGCACGGCGAGCACATGCGGATCCTTGGCGGCCTGGCGCAGCAGGTCGACCACCGGGGTGAAGGATTCGAACGGGTGCATCAGCAAGACGTCCTGCTTGCCGACCACGCTGAAGATGTTGTCGGCGTTTTGCAGGATTTTCGGAATGGCCGGGGTGAATGGCGTGTATTGCAGCTCCGGGTGGCTGTCCAGGCCGGTGATGCTGAACAGGCGGGTCAGGTTGACCGGGCCGTTGACCTGGTACAGCTCGCTTTCGCTCAGGCTGAACTGCTTGAGCAGGTAGTCGGACAGGTGTTTCGGGCAATTGTCGGCCACTTCCAGGCGCACGCCGTCACCATAACGACGCGAGAACAGCTCACCGCGCAAGGCGCGGGCCAGGTCTTCGACATCTTCGGAATCGAGCGCCAGGTCCGCATTGCGGGTCAGGCGGAACTGATAGCAGCCCTTGACCTTCATACCCTGGAACAGGTCATCGGCGTGGGCGTGGATCATCGACGACAGGAACACGAAATTGTCGCCGCTGCCACCGACTTCCTCCGGCACGCGGATAACCCGGGGCAGCAGGCGAGGTGCCGGGATGATGGCCAGGCCCGAGTCACGGCCAAAGGCATCGACGCCCTCGAGCTCGACGATGAAGTTCAGGCTCTTGTTGACCAGCAGCGGGAACGGGTGGGTCGGGTCGAGGCCGATGGGGGTGATGATCGGCGCGATCTCGTCGCGGAAGAAACGGCGCACCCAGGTCTTGAGCTTGGTGTTCCAGTGGCGACGGCGGATGAAGCGGATCTGGTGCTTTTCCAGCTCCGGCAGCAGCACATCGTTGAGAATCGCATACTGGCGCTCCACCTCGCTGTGCACCAGCTCGCTGATACGCGCCAAGGCCTGGTGCGGCTGCAGGCCGTCGGCCCCGGCCTGTTCACGGGCGAAGGTGATCTGCTTCTTCAGGCCAGCCACGCGGATCTCGAAGAACTCGTCCAGGTTGCTGGAGAAGATCAGCAGGAATTTCAGGCGCTCGAGCAGTGGATAGGACTCGTCCAGTGCCTGCTCCAGCACACGGATGTTGAACTGTAGTTGCGAAAGCTCGCGATGAATGTACAGGCTGCTGTCGTCCAGGCTTGGAATGGTGACCGCCGGGGCCGGAGCAGGCGCTGGAGCCGCAGCTTCAGGTTGTGCAGCCTCCGGCAGGTCCGGCGGGGTCTGTACCATTTCTTCGGGAACCGCCTGGGCATCCTTGATCGCGACAGGTGTTAGCACTTCGTTATTCATCTGACGTTCCTGGAGGGCGTTACGACCCTCTCGATAATTGAGCGGCACGCGCGGTGAAATGAGTCAGGATGCCATCGGTGTTCGCTGGTTTGAAGTCCATTGCGACGCGAAAAGACCGCTTTGTCATTTTTGCGGGCCCGCCGGGCGGGGAATGGGACCGAACGTCGCGGCGCAAGAAGGCGACCTGGGACGAATGGGTAGCGAGGCAAGCTCACGATAAGGCTCCTGAACCCGCGCTGGCGGGCTGGCGCGACAGTTATAAGCAGCCATTATGACGCCTGGATGACAGCCGAAGGCACCTTGTGACTGACGGCCGAAGTCGCCTTTCTTGTAGGAAATGTTCACGCCGAGACACAGTTGGACACTTTCCCGAACGCGCGCGAAGGGGTAGGCTTCGCGTTCATTTCGCTAGCACCCCAGAAAATGCTTCAACAATTCCTGCAGGATTTCGGCTATTTTGCCCTTTTTCTCGGCACGTTTTTTGAAGGCGAGACCATCCTGGTTCTTGCGGGCTTCCTTGCGTTCCGCGGTTACATGGACATCAATCTGGTGGTGCTCACGGCATTCTTCGGCAGCTACGCCGGCGACCAGCTGTGGTACTTCATGGGCCGTCGCCATGGCCGCGCGATCCTGGCACGCAAGCCGCGCTGGCAAGCGATGGGCGACCGGGCCTTGGACCACATTCGGCGCCACCCGGACATCTGGGTACTGAGCTTCCGCTTCGTCTATGGCCTGCGCACGGTGATGCCGGTTGCCATCGGCCTGTCCGGCTATCCGCCACGCCGCTACCTGCTGCTCAACGGCATCGGCGCGGCGGTCTGGGCCCTGGCCTTGGGCGCGGCGGCCTACCACTTCGGCGCCATCCTCGAAGGCATGCTGGGCAACGTCAAGAAATATGAACTCTGGGTACTCGGCGGCCTGTTGCTGCTGGGTGGCCTGCTCTGGCTGCGCCGACGCTTCCGCACCCTGCGTGCCGAGCGCAAGGCGGCGGCTGCAGGCCAAGCCTCGGAGGCGGTTTCCCAGGAACAGGGCCCAGACCAACACTAGCGCCCCTCGCGCCAGCCAATGCGCTGTTCAGGCGTGGAACATGCCCCCGCCGCTGCACTCCAAATAGACAGGATTTCGGCCTCTGCGCGGGAAACCCTGTGACGAGTTCTGCCAAACTAGAGGACAGTTAGCGCCTCGACACTGGAGTAATGAGCATGCAAAAAAAAGTTGCGGTGATTCTGTCTGGCTGCGGCGTCTACGATGGCGCCGAGATCCATGAAAGCGTGATCACCCTGCTGCGCCTGGATCAACGCGGCGCACAGGTGCAGTGCTTTGCGCCGAACATTGCGCAGATGCACGTGATCGACCATCTGACCGGCCAGGAAATGCCGGAATCGCGCAACGTGCTGGTGGAATCGGCGCGCATCGCCCGCGGTGACATCAAGGATATCCGCGAGGCCAAGGCCGAGGACTTCGACGCCTTGATCGTCCCGGGTGGCTTCGGCGCGGCGAAGAACCTGTCCAACTTTGCGGTCGAAGGCGCCAACTGCACGGTGAACCCGGACGTGCTGGCCCTGGCTGAAGCGTTTGCCGAAGCCGGCAAGCCGGTTGGCCTGATCTGCATTTCCCCGGCGCTGGCGGCGAAGATCTATGGCCCAGGCGTGGTCTGCACCATCGGCAACGATGCCGATACCAGCGCAGCGGTGGTGAAAATGGGCGGTACCCACGAAGACTGTGATGTACATGACATCGTCGAAGATACCCAGCGCAAGCTGGTGACCACCCCAGCCTACATGCTCGCCAAATCGATCAGCGAGGCGGCCAGTGGGATCTACAAGCTGGTGGATAGGGTGCTGGAGCTGACTCACGAAGGTGAGCAGTAATAGGCGCCTGACACCCTGTGGGAGCGACGGTGCGCCGCTCCCACAGGGTGCTGCAGCACTCACCCCTTGGATAGCCGAGTCAGTATCCGGTCCAGCGAATTGGCGAACGCCTGTTTCTCCCGCTCGCCATAAGGCGCCTGCCCTCCCCCGACCTGCCCCTGCTCGCGCAGTTCGGTGAACAGGTTGCGCACCGCCAGCCGCTCGCCCATGTTGCGCTCGTCGAACTCGCGCCCGCGCGGGTCCAGCGCTGCCACACCTTTCTTGATCAGCCGGTCGGCCAACGGCACGTCGCTGCAGATCACCAACTCGCCCGGCACAGCGTTCTCCACCAAGTAGTCATCAGCCGCATCCATGCCGCTGGGAACCACGATCAACCGTACACAGGCGAACGCGGGCTTGACCTGGGCCTGGCCGGCCACCAGGACGACCTCGAACTTGCGCTTGAGGGCGAATTTGACGATCAGGTCCTTGGCTGCCTTGGGGCAGGCGTCGGCGTCGATCCATACACGCATGGGTATTCCTTGGAAACTGGGGCTGAAAGTGCCCATAGTACGCCTTCAGCTCGCCGCGGGCCGGCGCTTTTCGGCCAGACGGCTGCGCCCGTACAGCACGACGATAGCCAGCAACGCCACCACCTGTGCGCCCAGCGAGTAGGCGTCGGCATGGATGCCCAGCCAATCGAACTCGAAGAAGGGCACCGGCCGGGTCCCCAGCACGCCGGCTTCCTGCAGCGCCTTGACGCCATGCCCGGCGAACACCACCGACAACGCGCACAGCAGCGCCGCGTTGATGCTGAAGAACAGCGCCAGCGGCAGCTTGGCCGACCCGCGCAGGATCACCCAGGCCAGGCCCACCAGCAGCACCAACGCCGTGGCGCCACCGGCCAGCACGGCGTTGTGGCCAGCTGGGCCTGCCTGCAGCCACAGGGTTTCGTAGAACAGGATCACCTCGAACAGCTCGCGATACACCGAGAAGAACGCCAGCACGGCAAAGCCAAAGCGCCCCCCGCCGCTGACCAGGCTGCTCTTGATGTAGTCCTGCCAGGCCGCGGCATGGCGCCGATCATGCATCCACACACCGAGCCACAGCACCATCACTGCGGCGAACAGTGCCGTGCAGCCTTCCAGCAGCTCGCGCTGGGCGCCGCCGACGTCGATCACATAAGCGGCCAGGGCCCAGGTGGCAAAGCCTGCGACCAGCGCCAGACCCCAGCCGATATTGACGCTGCGCACCGCCGACTGCTGGCCGGTATTGCGCAGGAAGGCCAGGATCGCCGCCAGCACCAGGATCGCCTCGAGCCCTTCGCGCAACAGGATCAGCAGGCCGGAAACGAAGCTCAGGGACAAGCTCAGCCCATCGCTGCCCAGCAACTTGGCCGCGCCATCGAGCTTGGCCTTGGCCTCGGCCAGGCGTCGTTCGGCCTGGGCGACCGGCAGGCCGTCCTGCAGCGCCTGACGGTACGCCATCAGGGCCTTTTCGGTGTCCTTGCGGGCCTGGGTATCGATGTTGTCCAGCGAGCTTTCGACCAGTTCGAAACCTTCCAGATAGGCGGCCACCGACAGGTCATAGGCTTGGTCATGATCGCCATCGCGGTAGGCGGCAAGGCTCTTGTCCAAGGTACTGGCGGTGTACTCGAGCAACTGCGCCGGCCCCCGCTGGACCTGCGGAGGCTGGGCCCGCTGGGCGCGGAAGGCGGCCACGGCACCGGCGCCTTCGCTGGCCGCGACTTCGGCCGGCGTCTGGCGCGCCAGGTCAGCCAGGTTCCAGGCCGCGTCCGCCTTGGCGGCCTGCGGATCGGCGGTCAGGCTGGCCACATAGGCCGCCACGTCCCAGCGCTGGCGCTCGTCGAGTTGATCGGCGAACGACGGCATCTCGGTGCCATCTATCCCCAGGGCCAGGGTGTTGTAGAGGTCGAACAGGCTCAGCTGGTCGAGCCGTTCGACACTGCGCAGGTTGGCAGGCGGTGGCTCGAGCCCGACCCCGGCAGGACCGTCGCCGGAGCCGCTGTCGCCATGGCAGATCGCGCAGTTCTGCGCGTACAACGCGGCGCCGCGGGCCGGATCAGGGGTGATGACCGGTGCCTGGCTGACTTCATAGGCAACCGCCAGGCGTGCGCCCAGTTGGCGAGCCTGCTTGGCGACCAGCGCACCGTCCTGGCGCTGGTCGATGGCCTGGCGCAGCGCCGCGACGCCCTGCTCCAACCCCGGGCGCTCGGCATTTTCCGGCAGGCCCTCGAGCAAGTCGGCCAGTACAGTGCTGAACTCCTGCTGCTCGCGGTACTCACCTTCGTCCACCACCTTGCCGTCGTGCACGGTCGGAGGGTAGTCGGCACCGATGTAATCGAGCAGGTGCAACGCTTTGGCAGCCTCGGCGGGGGATTCGGCGAGTGCCGAAGTGCTGCACAGCGCCAACACTGGCGCCAGCAACAGGGCCGGCAGCCAGGCGAACGGACGGGGGCGGGAAGTCATGGCCAGTCTCGAAGTAAATGCGAAAGAGAACATTGTTCACTTCCACTCCCTTTCGCTCAAGGCTCGCGGACGGATTTCATGAAAAATCTTGTGACAAATTTTGGAAGATGGGCGAGGGCTTTGCCCTCGATTCGCGGCACAAGGCCGCTCCTACAGGGGGCAGCATGGCCCGGAGGTGGCGCCTTTACCTGGGGGTCATTTTTCTGCGGATGGCTTCCAACCACCACCCAGCGCCAGGAACACACCGATCTGCCCCATGGCCACCTGGCTGTTGGCCGCCGCCAGCTGCGCACGGACATCGGTGTAGGCCCGAGTAGCCTGCAGGTCGGCCAGGAACGACTCGCGCCCGGCCTGGTAGCGCAGGTGGACCTGCTCGGCCGATTCCTTCGCCGAGCGCTCGGCGTCGGCCAGGGCATCGCGACGGTCCAGCAAGGCGCTGTACTGTGCCAGGCGGGTCTGGGTCTCGCGGATGGCGTTGAGCACCACGCCATCGAAATGGGCCAGCGCCGCCTGGGTCGACGCTTCGGCTTCGCGGATGCGGGCACGGGTGCCGTTGGTGGGGATGCTCCAGCTGATCTGCGGGCCGAAGCCCCAGCGGTTGGTCGAGGGGTCGCCCAGGTTCTCCAGGATACCGATGGTGCCGACCTGGGCACCGATGCTGATATCCGGGTACAACGCACCCGTGGCAACTCCGATGGTAGCAGTGGCAGCGGCCAGCTGGCGTTCGGCCTGGCGTACGTCCGGGCGGCGCTTGAGCAGCGCGGCGCCGTCACCCACCGGGATCAGCTGGCCGATATGCGGCAGCTCGGCACATTCGGCCGTACCGGCAGGCAGCTGTCCGACCGGCTTGGCCAGCAGCGCTGCCAGGGTATACAGGCCCGCTTCGCGCTCTGCCTTGAAACGCGGCAGCTCGGCGCGCAGGGATTTGAACTGGGTCTGCGAACGGGTGACCTGGGTTTCGTCGCCGCGCCCGGCATCGCGCAGGCGCTGGTTCAACTGCACGCTCTGCTCCTGCAGGTCGAGGGACTGGCGGGCAATGTGATATTCCTCGTTGGCCGAGCACACCTGGATATACGCCTTGACCACGTCCGCCACCAAGGTGATGCGCGCAGTGTCAGCTGCGGCCTGCACCGCGTCGGCATTGGCCTTGGCCGCCTCGGTGCCGCGCTTGAAGGTGCCCCACAGGTCGAACTGGTAGGAGGCACTGATGATGGCCTCGCCGATGTTGGCAACCGGGACCTTCTCCGGCAGCAGGAAGGCCTCGCCGGACTCCTGCAGGCGCTGTGCCCCGAGCTTGACGCCGCCGTTGAAGCCGCCCTGGGCCTCGGCCACTTCTACCTGCGCACGGGCCTTGGCGATATTGGCCGCCGCCACACGCAGCTCGGTGTTGGCAGCCAGGGCCTGGCGCACCAGGTCGTTCAAGCGCGGGTCTTGGTACAGCTGCCACCAGTTCTCCGGCACCGGCGCCGATACCACGCTGTCTGCATCCCGGCGCAACGGGCCGTTGAGGTCGCTGCGTTGCACGGCAGCATCCTTGGGCACTTCGTAGTCGGGGCCGACCAGGGCGCATGCCCCCAGCGACAGTGCCAGGCCAACCAGCATCAGGTGTTTCATGGCCGCTGGCCCTCGATGATCGACACCGTGGCGGTACGCCCGGCGATCATGCGAAAGTCCTCTGGCACATCGTCGAAGGCGATGCGTACCGGGATGCGCTGGGCCAGGCGCACCCAGCTGAAGGCCGGGTTGACGTTGGGCAACAGGTTGGCGCCGCTGCTGCGGTCACGGTCCTCGATGCCGGCGGCCATGCTCTGCACATGGCCGCGCAGGCGGGTGTTGTCGCCCATCACACGGATATCGACGGCATCGCCGATATGAATCCCGCTGAGCTTGGTTTCCTCGAAGTAGCCATCGACGTGGTAGGAGGCGCTGTCGACCACCGACAGCACCGGCCGGCCAGCGGTGACGAACTCGTGGGCACGTGGCGCGCGATCGTTGAGGTAGCCGTCGACGGGGCTGCGCACCACCGAGCGGTCGAGGTTGAGCTGGGCGGTATCCACCGCCACCTGGGCCTCGCTTACCGCCGAGCGGGCGCGGGCTTCGCGGGACTGGCTCTCCTCCAGCTGCTCGGCCGCCACCAGGTTGCCCAGTTTGCGATTGCGCCGCGCCTCACGAGAGGCCTGGGCCAGGGTCTCCTGGCGTTCGGCCAGGGTCGCCTTGGCCTGGCGCAGGGCCAGGGTGAAGCGGTCCTGGTCGATGGTGAACAGCACGTCGCCGCGCTTGATCATCTGGTTGTCACGCACCTCGACCTTCTGGATCAGCCCGGAAACATCCGGGGCGATCTGGATCACGTCGGCACGGATGTGCCCGTCGCGGGTCCAGGGCGCGAACATGTAATACACGACCATCTGCCAGACCAGCACGGCTGCGAAGGTCACCACCAGCAATGTCAGGACCACGCGGCCCAGGGTCAACAACGGTTTTTTCATGGCACCATCAGGTTTCGGCAAAAGTGATCCACCGCGCCAAGCAGCACGGCGTAAAGGGCAACGTTGAACAGCGCCCGGTGCCAGACCAGGCGGTAGAACTGCAGGCGCACCAGCACGGCGTGCACGCCCAGGAACAGCAGGTAGGTGAAGACCATCATCACCAGCAGCGTGGGCAGGAACACCCCGCTGATATCCAGATCACCGATCACAAGGGCGCTCCATCGATGCCGGGGGGCAATTGCGGTTGGTCGGCAGGCTCGAGCATCACTTCAACGCCAGGCAACAGGGCCAGGCGTAGACCGCTCAGGGCATGCAACAGGTGCACGCGGGCATCGCCACGGTCATGCTGCGCGCCCAGTGCCAGCGCCTGGCGGGCGCGCTCCATGTTGCGCAGCAGCGCCGCCGGGGCGTGCAGGCGTTCATTGGCGCGCAGGCAGGCGGCATAGTGGGCGCCCACTTCCTCGACCACGGTCTGCAGGCGCTCACGGGCCTGTTCACCTACCCGCGGCATATAGGCCAACAAGTCCAGCAGGTTGAGCCCCACGCGCAGGTCGCGCAGGGCCACGCCGCTGTCCTGGCCGGTCTGGGACAGGCGCGGCAGGTGCTGCATCAAGCGGTCGAGCATCTGCACGCCCACATGGCGATGCTCGGCCAAGGTCGCTGGCTGGGTCATCTCGACGATGTCGCGCCAGCTGAAGCGGGTCAGGCGCTTGGCCGCCAGCTCCACACCGAACGGGCGCAGCAGCAGGGTCCAGATGAAGGCGAACAGCAAGCCGACCGGGCCAGCCATGTTGGCGTTGATGAACGTCAGGAAGTCCGCGTCGTAGGCCCCCTGGATACTGATGAAGGTGGCGGTGTTGACGATGGTCAGCAGCGTGCCCAGGTAGAACCGCGGCTGCACGGTGAGTGTGCCGACGCAGATGAACGGCACGGCGAAGGCCAGCACCAGCATCGGAAAATCGTGCAGGTTGGGCAGTACCAGGAACAGATAGACGCTGGAGAAGATCACCGACATCAGCGTCCAGAAGAAGAACCGGTAGATCTGCGGTGCCGGGTCGTCCATGGCGGCGAAGAAGCTGCAGGCCACCGCGGCGAGGATCACCGCGCTGCCGCCATCGTTCCAGCCGAGCAGGATCCACAGGCCGCAGGCGACGATGATCGCGGTGACGGTGGAGAATACCGAGTACAGCATCAGGCCGCGATCGAAGAAAGGCGTAAGTCGCCCCAGGCGCCAGTGCCGATATACCGCACGCCAGGGCGTGGCGTCGTCCTTGCGCAAAGCGTGCTGAAGGGCGCAGCAGTCCTGCCAGAGGTCGACCCACTCCGTCAGGCGGTACAAGGCGTTGGAGAGCAGCAGCCCGTGACGCTGGTCCATGGCCGCCGCACTGGGTTGCGAGCGCTCGAGCTGCTCGTGCAGCGCGCTCCAGCGTGCCAGCGAAGCGTCTTCGGCCGTGCCCGCGAGCCAGTCACGGGCCGCCTCCAGCAGCGGCTGGATCTGCGCGAACTGGGCCGGGGCGCGGCCTTCCAGGGCGACCAAGGCATCGTCCAGGGCATCGATCACTGGCAGCAGGTGGATCATCCGCCCGCGCAGCTCGCGGGCGTTCTTCAAGGTGTGCGGCCCAGCGCCTTCATGCCCCAGCTGGCCGATCATCATTTCCAGGCTGTTGAAGGTGGCGACCATCGCGGCCCGCATGCCGCCGACCTTGTCGGCGGCGACCTCACGGGCCAGGTAGGTGTCGCTGTAGCGTATCGCTTCGTTGAACCAACTGTTGGCCGAGCCCAGCACCACCGGAGCCAGGCGACGCGGCCAGAAGATCGCGCCGACCACCGCCGCGCAGACGATGCCCAGGCAGATCTCCTGGGCGCGGGAAGAAGCCACGTCGAATACGGCCAAGGGGTTGTCCACCACCGCCAGGGCGATCATCGGCAGGGTGTAGCCAGCCAGCATCAGCACATAGTTGTTGGCCGTGCGCAGGTTCAGCGACAGGAACAGCAAGGTGCCGGTCCATAGGGCGATGGCCACGGCCAGCAATGCCGGCGACTGCACCAGAGGCGGTACCAGCAGCACCGCGCCGCCGGCCCCGAGCAGCGTGCCCAGCGCCCGGTACAAGGCCTTGGAACTGGTAGGGCCGACGAAGGGGCTGGAGACGATATAGACCGTCGCCATGGCCCAATAGGGCCGTGGCAGTTGCATGAGCAGGGCGATGTACAGGGCGATCATGGATGCAGCGAAGGTCCGCACGCCGTAGAACCAGTCGCGGGCCGGTGGCACCGAGCTGAAGAAATCACTCATGCCGGGGCTACCTGGCCGGCTGCTTCGAAGGCATGGATGACGCGCAAGGTCGCTTCCAGGTCAGCCTGGTCGATGCCACGCAGGACCTCCCGGCGCAGGCGTACCAGTTCGCCCTCGATGGACTCGGCGAGCGCGCGGCCATCGCCAGTCAGGCTCAAGGCCTTGGCCCGGCGGTCCAGAGGGTCTTCGCTGCGGCACACCAGGCCGGCCTTGCACAGCTGGTCGAGCAGGCGCACCAATGACGGGCTTTCCAGGCCCGCGGCCTGGGCCACTGCCACCTGGTGCACACCATCGCCCAGGCGCACGATCATCAGCAACGGTACGGCGCAGGCCTCGGAAATCCCGTAGCCGGTCAAGGCCGCCTGGCAGATGCGCCGCCAATGGCGGGCAGCCACGACCATGCCGCTGCTGATCTTCATGTGCAGTGCATCAAGTGTCATGTGAGGAACCGAGGATATTCATAGTTTGCTAACTATCAATATTACGCCCTGCCCTCCCCCTGTCGTCAACCGGGGGCGACAGGTTGCCTGGATGAATTGTTGTTCATGTGAGCGTCGGCTTCAGCCTTGGACCTGGTCTTCCAGCTTCATGGTCAGCGCCAGCGCACTGCCCATTTCGATCGCTTGGTCACGCCAGCTCAGGTAGCGGGCGCCGTCGCGGCGGCTGTAATGCACAGCCAGTTCCTCGGCCGCCTGCATCACCCCTGCAGACGCCGCCAGCTCCAGCCAGTACAACGCGGCCTTGGTATCGACTTGCACATGAACGCCATGGAGCAACCGGTAGCCCACTTCGAAGCGGCAACGGGGCTCGCCCTGTTCTGCCCCACGCAGGAACCACTGGCAGGCTTCGGCCAGGTCGACCTGCCATTGCAGGGCTGGGTCGCACACCTCTTCTTCGTAGAGGTCGCCCAATGCCGCTGCGGCGTGGCACATGCCCCGCTCGAAGGCGTGCCGATAGCATTCCGCAGCCTGGCTGTAGGACACCTTCACGCCTTTGCCGAAATAGTGCTGCTGGCCCAGGTTGAACCAGGCCATGGCGTCGCCTTGCATGGCCGCCATGCGCAGCAGGTGCCCGGCCAGCAGCGTATCGGCGCGCCAGTACTTGCCGTTGAGCCAGATCCAGCCCAGGTCATTGAGCGCCGCCACGCTGCCTTCCAGTGCCTGGCCACGCAGGTCGCGGTAGACCTGCTGCGGGTCGTTCGACTCGTCCAGACGCGCGACCAACCTGGCACGCTCGCCTGGCAGTGTGGGCTGGCTGGGCAGGCCGATGCCGACGAAGTGCCGATGGCGCAGGGCATGGCGTGCCGGGGCTGGCATGACCCGCTCGGGTAGAAGGCGCGCGAGCAGCGAATGGATGTTGCTGGCAGCAGACATGTTCATCCTCATTGAACGACCCACAGCTCCGACCACGACTGTGCGAGCCAGAGATTCTGCGCGACAGCACGTCAAAACCTGTCGCGGACGAATCGGAGCCAGGCAACCAAACGTCGGTTCCTTGATCTGAGCAACGCAATGGCCAATTGCCACGCAGCCATGACAGCCGCCATGCTATTGCGGCAACCCTAGACAAGGACGTTCCGTTTTGCCGTTCGCCACCACCCGCGCCACCCTCAGCCGACAATGGGCACTGCTGCGCCAGCTGCCCAGCCGCTCCCCGGGTATCACCAGCGCCGAGCTGGTCTGGCGCCTGCGCGATGTGGGCTTCAGCGTCAGCAAACGCACGATCGAACGCGACCTCAACGAGCTGTCGTTGATCTTTCCGCTGGAACGCAACGACAAGAGCATCCCGTACGGCTGGCATTGGTCGGCCAGCGCCGTGGGTGAGCTGCGGGGTAATTTCGACCTGCACGGCTACCTGCGCAGCGAAGCGCTGCAGCCGGTGCAGGAGGCAGGCATCACGCTGCAGGCCTGGATCAGCGACGCGCTGGCCCGCCAGTTGCGCGAGGCGCCGCTGACCCGCGACATGCAGCTCACCGCACTGGAGCATGGGCACCGTCTGCGGGCCACGGTGAGCGATGGCGGACCGCTGCGCTGGTGGCTGTTGAGCCAAGGGGGTGGGCTGGTGGTGGAATTGCCGCTGGCACTGCGCGAGGAGATTGCGCAGACGCTGAACAGTGCGGCGGCGTTGTACAAGGAGTAGGCACCGCGTGGGCCCTATCGCGGGACAAGGCCCACAGTGATTTCGCAAGTCTTGAAAGCGGCGCGATCTCGGTAGGAGCTGGCGACAGCCTGCGATGGGCTGCAAAGCAGCCCCGGCTAAAGCATCAACGCTGCATGCCCCAGCGGCGCACGGTCACCCGCTCCAGGCTATTGAACACCAGCCCTTCGACCAGCAAGCCGATGACGATCACCACGGCCAACCCGGCGAATACTTTGTCGGTGTACAGCTCGTTGCGGTTCTGGAAGATATACCAGCCCAACCCGCCCTTGCCGCTGCTGGCGCCGAACACCAGCTCGGCAGCGATCAATGTGCGCCAGGCGAAGGCCCAGCCGATCTTCAGCCCCGAGAGTATCGACGGCAGCGCCGCCGGTACCAGGATATGCAGCACCAGGCGCAAGCCTCGCAGCCCATAGTTGCGCCCGGCCATGCGCAGGGTCTGCGAGACCCCAAGGAACCCGGCATAAGTATTGAGCGCCAGCGCCCAGAGCACCGAGTGCACCAGGACGAAGATCAAGCTGTTGTCGCCCAGGCCAAACCACAACAGCGCCAGGGGTAGCAACGCGATCGCCGGCAGTGGGTTGAACATCGACGTCAGGGTGCCGAGCAGGTCACGGCCGAACTGGGTCGACACCGCCAGGCTGGTCAGGCCGAAAGCCAGGACGATGCCCAGCACATAGCCCTTGAGCAGGACCACCAGCGAAACACCCACCTTGGCTGGCAACTCGCCGCTGCGCAGGCCATCCCACAGCGCCGTGGCCGTTTGCAGGAAGCTGGGCAACAGCAGGTCGTTGCCCTGGAAGCGAGCGATACTTTCCCAGATCGCCGCCAATATCAGCAGAATCACTGCCTTTCGCAACCAGCCGTGTTGCCAGAGACGCTGGGCAATGGGCAGCCGCCGTTCGAGGCTTACATCGGGCAGAGGCGCCAGCTGCACTTCATATTCCTGGCGTGCAGGTAGGGTCGTCATGGCACAAGCTCCTGTCAGTAGGCGATGCGGATATCGTTGAAACCAAGCTCCGCCGCGGCCTGCGCCTCAGGAGCCTGGTCGAACAGCAGGCGATGGATGCGCCGGGCGCTGGCCTGGAAGTCGGCACCGCCCAGGCTGCCGAAGCTGTACTGGTGGCTGTGCACTTCCGCTCGTACCCTGCCCGGGTGGGGCGAAAGCAACAGGATGCGGTTGCCGACCACCAAAGCCTCCTCGATGGAATGGGTGACGAACAGCAACGTGAAACGCACCTCCTCCCACAGCTGCAGCAGTTCCTCCTGCATCTTGCGACGGGTCAGGGCGTCGAGCGCGGCGAAGGGCTCATCCATCAGCAGGATCTTGGGCTGGGTGGCCAAGGCCCGGGCAATGGCCACCCGTGCCTTCATGCCACCAGACAACGTATGCGGGTAGGCGTCTGCAAAGTTGGCCAGGCCTACCTTGTCCAGATAATGCAGCGCCCGCTCCTCGGCCTCGGCGCGCTTGAGCTGGCCGCACACCAGCAGGGGGAACATGACGTTCTGCTTCACCGTCTTCCAGGGCGGCAGCTGGTCGAACTCCTGGAACACGACGATGCGGTCGGGCCCAGGGCCCTTGACCGGCTGCCCTTGGAGCAGGATCTGCCCTTCCCTGGGCTCGATGAACCCGGCCACGGCCTTGAGCAGCGTGGATTTGCCACAACCGGAGGGCCCCAGCAGGACGAAGCGGTCAGCGTGATCGATTTCGAAGCTGACCTGGTGGGTGGCCCGCACCACGCGCTGGGCGGTGCGGTATTCAAGGCTCAAGTCGTCCACTTGCAACAGCGGTGGCGTGGCGACACGGCTCAGGGTGCTGGCCGCGTGGCCTGGCAGTGGGGCGGTCATCGGCGATCAGCTCCCTTGCAGCGGGCGTTCGTCCTGGAAGAAGTAGTCCTTCCACGACTCGGGCTTGTGCTTGATAGCGCCGACCCGGTAGAGGAACTCGGCCAACTTGTAGGTGTTCTTCGGCGTGACGGTGAACTCGTACTGCGGGTTGTCGATCAGCTTGATCAGCGTGTCGCGGTCGATCTTGGCCTTGGTCACGCGGATATACGTATCGGCAGCGGCGGCCTTGTCCTTCTGGGCGAATTCTGCGGCCTCGGCCAGCGCATCGATGAAAGCTTTATAAGTTTTGGGGTTGTCCTTGCGGAACTTCTCGGTGGCGAACAGCAGGGTCGGTGAGTTCGGGCCAAGCAGGTCGTAGCTGTTGAGCACCACGTGGACGTTCTTGTTGGCCAGCACCTGGTCCTGGAACGGCGGGTTGGAGAAGTGCCCGTTGAGCTCGGTGCCGCCGGCCAGCAGGGCTGCAGTGGCGTCCGGGTGCGGCACGGCCAGGGTGTACTTGTCCAGGCGGGCGTATTCCTTGTCGCCCCATTGCTGGGCCGCAGCGTACTGGAGGAAGCGTGACTGCACCGAGACGCCGACCGCCGGTACCGCGATGCGGTCGCTGGCGCCCAGGTCGGCGATGGTCTTCACGTTCGGGTTGCTGCTGACCAGGTAGTACGGAAAGTTGCCCAGCGAGGCGACAGCCTTGACGTTCTGCCGCCCCCTGGTGCGGTCCCATACGGTCAACAACGGGCCGACACCTGCACCGGCGATGTCCACCGAACCGGACAGCAGCGCGTCGTTGATCGCCGCGCCGCCGGAGAGCTGCGCCCAGTCGACCTGGATGTCGACGCCCTGCGCCTTGCCATGCTTCTCGATCAACTGCTGGTCGCGGACCACATTGAGCAGCAGGTAGACGATGCCGAACTGTTCGGCGATGCGGATCTTGCCTTCGGCCTGGGCCGCCGCCGGGGCGGCCAGGCTACCGACGACCAGGGTGACGCCCAGGCCGATGCTCGCCGCCAGGCGGCTGATGGATTTGCGCATGATGAATATCCTCGGTCGTCAGAAAGGGGCATCGCCCTGGATGGTGGTGCGGTACAGCTTGCGCCGCAGGTGCGCAGGGCAGCCGGCGGCCAGGTGGATCAACGAGCGGTTGTCCCAGAACACCAGGTCGTGAGGCTGCCAGCGGTGGCGGTAGATGTTCGCCTCGAGCACGCTCAAGGCGTAGAGCTGCTGCAGCACGTCGCGGCTTTCGTCGTCCGGCAGGCCGACGATGCGGGTGGTGAAGCCTTCGCTGACGAACAGCGCCTTGCGGCCGTTCTCCGGGTGGGTGCGCACCACCGGGTGGATGACTTCCTTGACCTCGGCCAGTTGCGCGGCGGTCAGGGTGGGCCGCCAGTCACCCTCGAACTTGGTCTCGGCATAACGGGCGGTGTAGGAGTGAGCGGCGCTACGGCCTTCGACCACCTTGCGCAATGCTTCAGGCACCGCGTCCCAGGCCCTGTGCATGTCGGCGAACAGGGTGTCGCCGCCTTCGCTGGGCAGCTCTTGGGCATGCAGCATGGAGCCGAGGCTGGGCAGCGTTTTGTAGGAGAGGTCGGAATGCCAGAATTTGCCCGCATCGCCCAGGCCGATGTTGCGACCGTTTTCGATGATGTTGGAAACGATCAGGATCTCGGGGTGCCCTTCGAGCAGGAACTGTTTGAGCACATGGATCTGCAGTTCGCCGAAGCGGCGGCTGAAGGCGATGTGCTGCTCGGGAGTGATGTGTTGGTCGCGGAACACCAGGACGTGATGATCGAGGTGGGCGCGGTGGATCCGGGTGAAGTCCGCGGCATTGATCGGCCGGGCCAGGTCGAGGCCCGTGACCTCGGCGCCGACAGCACCGGGGAATGGGCGGATATCGAAGGTTTGCGGCTGGGCGCTGTCGATGGACGACAAGGCGTTCGAGGCGGCTGGCATTGTTCACTCCCACGCAGTGCGCGACCAAAGGGCGCGCAACGATCAGAAACGCACGGGGGAATTCCCGTGTGGGTTCGAGTCGTGCGGCGCGCCGATTGGTCGGCAGGTACGCAGTGGGGATGACTATAAAGTCATAAGAACTATAGTTTAAATATCTTTAACGCATAAACATATGCGAGGGCTACGCCCTCGTTTCGCGGCACAAGGCCGCTCCTACAGGCCCGTGGCACCTCCAAGGAGGTCACCGCTCGCGCAAGGCTTCCGATTGGGCCTTGATGATCGGCTTGAGCAGGTAGCTCATGATGGTCTTCTTGCCGGTCATGATGTCCACCGTGGCGACCATCCCGGGGATGATCAGTAGCGGCTTTTCATCGGTGCCCAGGTGGCTGCGGTCGGTACGCAGCTTGATCAGGTAGTAGGTGGTCTTCTTGTCTTCGTCGGTGATGGTATCGGCACCGATCTGTTCCAGCTTGGCCTTGAGCCCACCGTAGATGGTGTAATCATAGGCCGTGAACTTGACCGTGGCCTCCTGCCCTGGGTGCAGGAAGGCGATGTCCTTGGGCAGGATCTTCGCCTCGATGACCAGGCTGTCGTCGAGCGGTACGATCTCGACGATATCGCTGCCCGGCTGGATCACGCCACCGATGGTGTTGACCAGCAATTGCTTGACGATGCCGCGCACCGGCGAGGTGACCAGGGTACGGTTGACCCGGTCGTCCAGCGCCTTGCTGGTGGCGGTGGCCTTGTTCAGCTCGGTACGCGCCTCGTTGAGCTGGGTGAGGGCCTCGCTGCGGAACTTGCCGCGGGTTTCCTCGACCTTGCTCTGAACCTCCCTGATCGCCGCCTCGGCGCGCGGGATGGCCAGGGCCGTGGCATCCAGCTGACCACGGTTCTCTACCTCGGCCCTGCGCAGGCGCAGGATCTCGACCTGGGAAATCGCGCCCTGGGCTACCAGCGGCTCGGACATGGAGATTTCCTGGCGCAGCAGGCGCAGGCTGTTGGCGTACTGGGCACGCTTGGAATTGAATTCGCGCAGTTCTTGTTCGCGCTGCACCAGTTGTTGTTGCAGGCCGCCGATTTCATCCTGCAGTTGCTGGCGACGGCTCAGGTACAGCGATTCTTCATTGGCTGCCTGGCTCGGTGCGGCCTTGCGCAACGTTTCGTCGATCTTCAACGGACGGTCCTCCACCTCGGCGCTCAACCGCTCGACGCGCAGGGCCATGGCCAGGCGGTCGGCCTCGGTTTCGCCGACATTGGAGGCGAAGCGGGTTTCGTCCAGGCGCAGCAGCGGCTGGCCGACCTCCACCACCTCCCCTTCCTTGGCGAAGATCTCGGCAACGATGCCGCCTTCCAGGTTCTGGATCTTCTGCACCTTGGACGACGGAATGGCCTTGCCTTCGCCACGGGTGACCTCGTCGATGTGGGCGAAGCTGGCCCAGACGATCAGGAACACGAAGAAGGCGATCACCCCCCAGATGGTCAGGCGCACGACACGCGGTGCATCTTCGATCAGGGCCTTGTTGACCTCGGGCAAGGGCTGCCCGCCGAGCGATTCCGAGCCTTTGAAATAGCGGCGCAGATTGTCCTTGAAACGCCCCATATCCAGCTTATGCAACACTGATCTGCCCCTTCTTCAGCGCATCCATGACCGCGGCCTTCGTGCCATCGGCGACAATCTGCCCTCGGTCGATGACCACCAGGCGGTCCACCAGCGACAACAGCGAGGCGCGGTGGGTGACCAAGAGCACGGTCTTGCCCTCGATCACCGCCTGCAGCCGCTGCTTGAGGCGTTCTTCGCCGGTGTTGTCCATGGCGCTGGTGGGCTCGTCGAGCAGCAGGATCTGCGGGTTGAGCAGCAGTGCACGGCCCAGGGCGACGTTCTGCCGCTGGCCGCCGGAGAGGTTCTGGCCACGCTCGCCGACCTGCAGCTCATAGCCATCCGGGTGCAGCCGGGCAAACTCGTGCACGCCGGCAAGCTCCGCCGCCTGCAGCACCAGCTCATCTTCGATGTAGCGAGCACCGCTGACCAAGTTGTCACGCAGGGTACCGGCCAGCAGCTGGATGTCCTGGGGCACGTAACCGATGTTGTGGCGCAACTCGCTGACATCCACCTGGCGAATGTCCACGCCATCGATCAGCAACGAGCCGTTATCGGCCTGGTAGAGGCCGACGATCAGCTTGGCCAGGGAGCTCTTGCCCGAGCCGCTGCGGCCAATGATGCCGACCTTTTCGCCCGGTCGAATGTTCAGGTTGATACCCTTGAGCGCCTGGTTCTGCTGGTTCGGGTAGGTAAAGTCGACCCCTCGGAACTCGATGGCGCCTTGCAGGGTGCGACGGCTCATGGGCCGCTCCTCGAAATTGCGCTCCTGAGGCAGCTCCATCATCTGGTCGGTGGCGGTCATGGTCACCTTGGCCTGCTGGTAGCGCGCCAGCAGCCCATTGAGCTGGCTGAGCGGGCCGAGGGCGCGGCCGCTGAGCATGTAGCAGGCCACCAGCCCGCCCATGCTGAGCTGGCCGTCGATGATCAGGTAGACGCCGACGCAGATCATCGCTACGCCTGCCAGTTGCTGGACCAGTGAGGTGATGTTCATCGCCAGGCTCGACAGCATCTTGACCCGCAGCTCCAGACGGCTGAGGGTGCCAAGGGTCTGCTCCCACATGTACTGGCGTTCGCTTTCGGCGTTGTTGACCTTCACCGCATCGAGTCCCGCCAGGGTCTCGATCAGGCTGGACTGGCGCTCCGCGGCCAGGGCCATGGTTCGCTCCATGGTAGCCATCAGCGGTTTTTGCAGGGCGTAGCCGATACCCAAGGCCAGCGGGAAGGCAATGATCGGGATCCACACCAGATGCCCACCGATGATGGCGATGACGATCAGGATGAGGACGGTGAATGGCAGGTCGATCAGGCTGGTGAGGGTCAGCGAGGCAAGGAAATCGCGCAGCCCCTGGAATTCATGAATGTTCTGGGCAAAGCTGCCGACCCTGGCGGGGCGGTACTTCATGGCCATGCCGACGATGCGCTCGAACAGGGTCGCCGAAATGATCAGGTCGGTCTTCTTGCCGGCAAGGTCCAGGCAGAGGCTGCGCAAGCCCTTTAGGATCAGGTCGAAGATATAGGCGCCCGTGATACCGATCGCCAGCACCCACAGGGTCGAGGTGGCCTGGTTGGGCACCACCCGATCGTAGACGTTCATCACGAATAGCGGCGCGGCCAGGGCGATGAGGTTGATCACCAGGCTCGCGGCGATGGCATCGATGTACAGCCAGCAGCTGCGCATCAGGGTGTCGCGGAACCAGGAGCGGGCGCGCGGGATCAGGTTGCCGTGGTTGACGTCGAACTTGTGCTGCGGCTGGGCGAAGAACACCAAGCCACTGTAGTCGTCCAGCAGCGCCTCGCGGCTGACATGCACCTCGCCACCGTCGCTCTCGCTGAGCAGCAGACGTGCAGTGTCCTGGTTCTCCCAGCCGAGCAGGACGGCGCTGCGCCCCTCCTTGAGCAGCAGCATGGCCGGCATCGCGATGCTGGGGATGTGCTCGAGCTTGCGCTGCAGCAAGCGCCCCTGCAGGCCGGCCCGGGCGGCCGCGCGGGGCAGCAGCTCGGGGCTCAGGCGCTGGGCAGGCAGCGGTAGGCCGGTGGTCAGCATGGCCCGACTGGCGGGTTTCTGATGCAGGACACACAGGGTCAGCAGACTGTCCAGCAAGGGGTCGTCATGCTGACTGCGTGGATCGTGGCTGAGTTGGACTCGACGGACTTCGGATTCCACGCGGCGCTCTCTTCATCCTTGGTTTAGATGGGGCGGGTGCACCTTTCAGTTCATGCCTGGAAGGTTCACTTTGGGTTTCAGGTCGTTCTGCACAACGGTGGCCATGGGAGCTACGACACCCTGGCTCTTGAGCAGCTGGCCAATGGTCGCCTTGATTCGATATTGAGTAAACAATTGTAGGTTTTTTACCTCTACGAGACGACGCTGGGCAGTGAAGGTTTCATTCTCACTGTCGAGCAAGTCGAGCAAGGTGCGCTCGCCCAGGCTGAACTGCTGCTGATAGGCACTGCGTACACGGTTGCTGTGGTCGACGTATTGCTGGGCGATCGGCAACTGGGCATTGGCGTTGTCCAGAGCATTCCAGGCCAGGCCCAGTTCTTCATTGAGCTGGCGCAAGGCATTGTTGCGAATGTCCAGCGCCTGGTTGGCCAGGTACGACTTGGACTGCAGGTCGGCCTTGTTGCTGCCGCCGGCATACAGGTTGAAGTTCATGCGCAGCATCGCCTGCCACTCGTTGTTGTGGCCGCGGGCACCGTCCAGGTTGTTATCGGCCGTGCGGCCGAGTTCTGCATCGAAGCGAGGGTAGAACGTGGACTTGGCCGCCTCGTACTGTTTCTCCGCAGCCGCGATATCCGATTCGGCCGAACGCAGCACCGGGCTGCTCTCGATCATCTGCAAGCGCGCCTCTTCCAGGTTGGCCGGCAGCAGGTCGATGAACGGTGCGGGCTTGCTGAGTTCATCCGGCATCTGGCCCACCACGCTCAGGTAGTTGGTGTTGGCATCGGCCAGGTTGGTCTGCTCGGTGATGAGGTTGTTGCGCGCCTGGGCCAGACGCGCCTCGGCCTGGTCGAGGTCGGCCATGCGCCCAACACCGCGGCTGGTACGCAGCTGGATCTGGTCGAGGATGCGTTCGTGGTTGCGCAGGTTGTCCTCGGCCAGGCGCACCATCTCGCGACGCGCCAATACATCCAGGTACACCTGGGCGACCGTCAACGCGGTGCGTTCGGAAGTCCCCATCAGCGAGTAGGCACGGGCGTTGACGGTGGCTTGTTGACGCCCGACCTCGCTGGAGGTGGCGAAACCGTCAAAAACCATTTGCCGAAGACGCACGGCGGACTCGCCACGGTTCAGCGTTTCCCATCGATTGCCGGTGCTCGGGCTGTCGGTCCCCTCCCGACCATAGCCGGCCGTCAGGTCGACCCGCGGCAAATAGCCGCCCTGCGCGGCGCGCAGTTGATAGTCCGCAGCCACCCGGGCGTTGACTCCGGCCTGGATTTCCGGATGCACCTCGAGCGCCTTCTGCATGGCTTCAGGCAGGGTTTGTGCTTGGGCGAAAGTGGCGGCGAAAGCCAGAGGAATAGCGGTGAACAGTGACGCACGCATTTTTACTGATTCCCGAGGGAGCTGTTGTCCCAAATCACAGCCGTAGCTGTTCCAACCTTGGAAAATGGCGGCCTGATGGACCGTAGTACGGACTTCCGGAGGGGTACTGGATGTACGAAGGAAGGGTGGCTGCCGGTTAAATATCAATGTGACATTACTTGGACGATTGTTTAGGATGGCAACCAGAAGGTCAATAGTTTGGCATAAAGTTAATAGCCAGAAATTATAGACGTAAATTTGACGAATTAATGCGTCAAAACTTTTTTGAACTATTCCATCGGAAGGCCGCACACGTACATCGGCTGGGCATGGAAGCCACCTGAACGGGAAACCCGGAGAGTCCAATGAGCAGTGTTGTTGCTATCGTCAAAAGCATTGTTGGCCAAGTCATCGCAGAATCCCCTGAAGGTGTCCGCCGTGTACTGGTCGAAGGCGACCGCCTGTTCGCCGGCGAGCAGGTGCTGACCGGCCCGGGCGGTGCTGTCACCCTGGAGTTGGCTGATGGCCGCCTGCTCGATTTGGGCCGCGACACCCAATGGAGCGCCGACACGCCCGACAGCACTGCCGACCTGAGCCAGGCGACCGCCCAGGCGGCCCCCTCCGTGGAAGAACTGCAACAGGCCATTGCCGCAGGCCTCGACCCGACCACCGAACTGGAAGCGCCGGCAGCCGGCCCGGCCTCGGCGGGTGGCAACGGCGCCCTGGGGGGCGGCCATAGCTTCGTGATGCTCGAGGAGACTGCGGGTGCCGTGGACCCGACCATCGGCTTCCCGACCGATCCGCTGGGCTTTGCCATCGCGCAAGCCAACGAGGAAATCGGCGGGCTCGACCCCAACGGCACGACGACCAACAACATCATCCCCGTCGCCACTGGGCTGACCCTGACCGCCACCCCTTCGATCACCGAAGCAGGTGGCGTAATCGTCTACACCGCTACTGTGGGCCAGCCGCCACTGACCAACCTGACCGTGACCCTGTCCAACGGCGCTGTCATCGTAATTCCGGCTGGCCAAACCAGCGCCAGCGTCAATGTCACCATCGCGCCCAATGACACGGTGTATGTCGACGGCGGCGAAATCTCCGCCTCCATCACCGGCACCAGCGGTGGCAATGGCTTGGTCGTCACCCCCGACACGCGCCCGGCGGTGACCGAAGTCACCGACACCATCGACAACACCACCGCCACGCTGACCGCAACGCCGAGCGTGAGCGAAGGCGGTGTGATCACTTATACCGTGACCCTGAGCAACCCGGCGCAGACACCGGTCACCGTGACCCTGTCCAATGGCCAGACCATCACCATCAAGGCTGGCGAAACCACCGGTACCGTGGACTTCCAGACCCCGGCCAATGACGTCTACAACAATGGCAGCACCGTCAGCACCACCATTACCGGCGCCACCGGCGGCAACTTCGAGCAGCTGACACCGAACCCGGCACCTGCCGAAACCGTCATCACCGACTCGGTCGACATCACCAGTGTCACCCTGACCGCGACGCCAGGCATTACCGAAGGGGGCGTGATCACCTACACCGCCACCCTGAGCAACCCGGCGCAGACACCGGTCACCGTGACCTTGTCCAATGGCCAGACCATCACCATCAAGGCTGGCGAAACCACCGGTACCGTGGACTTCCAGACCCCGGCCAATGACGTCTACAACAATGGCAGCACCGTCAGCACCACCATTACAGGCGCGAGCGGTGGCAACTTCGAGCAGCTGACGCCGAACCCGGCGCCTGCCGAAACCGTCATCACCGATTCGGTCGACACTACCAGCGTCACCCTGACCGCGACGCCAGGCATTACCGAAGGGGGCGTGATCACCTACACCGCCACCCTGAGCAACCCGGCACAGACACCGGTCACCGTGACCTTGTCCAATGGCCAGACCATCACCATCAAGGCCGGCGAAACCACCGGCACCGTGAACTTCCAGACACCGGCCAATGACGTCTACAACAACGGCAGCACCGTCAGCACCACCATTACCGGCGCCACCGGCGGCAACTTCGAGCAGCTGACGCCGAACCCGGCACCTGCCGAAACCGTCATCACCGACTCGATCGACACCACCAGCGTCATCCTGACCGCGACGCCAGGTATCACCGAAGGGGGCGTGATTACCTACACCGCCACCCTGAGCAACCCAGCGCAAACGCCAGTCACCGTGACCCTGTCCAATGGCCAGACCATCACCATCAAGGCTGGCGAGACCACCGGTACCGTAGACTTCCAGACCCCGGCCAATGATGTCTTCGTCAATGGCAGCACTGTCAGCACGACCATTACAGGCGCGAGCGGTGGCAACTTCGAGAAGCTGACGACCAACACTACACCTGCCGAGACCCAGATCAAGGACAGTATCGACACGGTGACGGTCAGCATCACTGGCAACGGCGATGTAACCGAGGCCCAACAGCCGGCCTTCACTGTCAAGGTCAGCCAGAAGCTGGATCACGACCTGACCGTCACGTTGAGCAATGGGGACAAAGTGGTCATCAAGGCTGGCGAGACCGAGATCGAGTACAAGCTCGACGCCCAGGGCGACGACGTATTCACCGATCCGGGCAAGGTAACATTGGGCGTTACCGATGCCAGCGTTGATGGCAAGCAGTTCGAAGACCTGCAACTGGGTGGCGAAGCGAGCGTTACGATCACCGATACAGTCAGCGAAGTGACGGCCACGTTGTCTGTGGATAAATCGAGCGTTACGGAAGGTGGTGAGATTACCTATACCGTGACCCTGAGCAATGGCCAGAAACTGCCGGTCAACGGCCATGGTGGCCTGGTCTTCACTCTGACCGACGGCACCAAGGTTTCTATCCCCGCCGGCAGCGCCAGCGGCTCTATCACCGTCAAAGCGCCGGACGATGTATTCACCGGCGGCCAACCGACCATTACCAACAAGCTTGAGTCGGTAGAGGGCGGTGAGAAGTTCGAGAAACTGACTTTGGGTGAGAATTCTGTTTCGACGGAAATCACCGATGAACCAGGTTCGGGCACCAATACCGGCAACGAAGGCGACAAGTTCGAAGTCACCATCGTCAGCAAAGGTGATGTCACCGAAGATCAGCTGCCGACCTTCACCATCCGGATCAGTGAAAAGCTCGAGCACGATGTCACCGTCACGCTGAGCAACAACCAGCAGGTCGTCATTCAAGCGGGTAAAACGGAAGTCGATTATTCGTTGCCGGCTCAGGGCGATGATGTATTCAAAGACGCAGATGAAGTTTCGCTGGGCGTGACCGATGCGACCGTCGCCGGCAAGCAATTCGAGAATCTGCAACTGGGCGATGACGCCACGGTCAAAATTACCGACACCGAAAGCGAAGTCGTTGCAACCCTCACCGTCGATAAGACCAGCGTCACCGAGGGCGGCGAGATTACCTATACCGTCACGCTGAGCAACGGCCAGAAATTGCCGGTGACAGGCCATAACGGTCTTCAATTCACCCTGTCGGACGGCACCAAGGTTTCTATTCCCGCCGGCAGCGCCAGCGGCTCTATTACTGTCAAAGCACCGGACGACGTATTCACCGGCGGCCAGCCGACCATCACCAACAAGCTTGAGTCGGTAGAGGGCGGTGAGAAGTTCGAGAAACTGACCCTCGACGATCAAGCCGTTTCGACGAAAATCACCGATGAGCCAGGCTCGGGCACGGGTACTGGCACCGGCAACGAAGGCGACAAATTCGAAGTCACCATCGTCAGCAAAGGGGATGTCACCGAAGACCAGCAGCCGTCCTTCACCATCCGGATCAGCGAAAAGCTTGAGCATGATGTCACCGTCACGCTGAGCAACAATCAACAGGTTGTTATCCAAGCCGGCAAAACCGAAGTCGATTACTTGCTGCCGGCCCAAGGTGATGATGTATTCAAAGACGCAGATGAAGTTTCGCTGGGCGTGACCGATGCGACCGTCGCCGGCAAGCAATTCGAGAATCTGCAACTGGGCGATGACGCCACGGTCAAAATTACCGACACCGAAAGCGAAGTCGTTGCAACCCTCACCGTCGATAAGACCAGCGTCACCGAGGGCGGCGAGATTACCTATACCGTCACGCTGAGCAACGGCCAGAAATTGCCGGTGACAGGCCATAACGGTCTTCAATTCACCCTGTCGGACGGCACCAAGGTTTCTATTCCCGCCGGCAGCGCCAGCGGCTCTATTACTGTCAAAGCACCGGACGACGTATTCACCGGCGGCCAGCCGACCATCACCAACAAGCTTGAGTCGGTAGAGGGCGGTGAGAAGTTCGAGAAACTGACCCTCGACGATCAAGCCGTTTCGACGAAAATCACCGATGAGCCAGGCTCGGGCACGGGTACTGGCACCGGCAACGAAGGCGACAAATTCGAAGTCACCATCGTCAGCAAAGGGGATGTCACCGAAGACCAGCAGCCGTCCTTCACCATCCGGATCAGCGAAAAGCTTGAGCATGATGTCACCGTCACGCTGAGCAACAATCAACAGGTTGTTATCCAAGCCGGCAAAACCGAAGTCGATTACTTGCTGCCGGCCCAAGGTGATGATGTATTCAAAGACGCAGATGAAGTTTCGCTGGGCGTGACCGATGCGACCGTCGCCGGCAAGCAATTCGAGAATCTGCAACTGGGCGATGACGCCACGGTCAAAATTACCGACACCGAAAGCGAAGTCGTTGCAACCCTCACCGTCGATAAGACCAGCGTCACCGAGGGCGGCGAGATTACCTATACCGTCACGCTGAGCAACGGCCAGAAATTGCCGGTGACAGGCCATAACGGTCTTCAATTCACCCTGTCGGACGGCACCAAGGTTTCTATCCCCGCCGGCAGCGCCAGCGGCTCCATTACTGTTAAAGCGCCGGATGACGTATTCACCGGCGGCCAGCCGACCATTACCAACAAGCTTGAGTCGGTAGAGGGCGGTGAGAAGTTCGAGAAACTGACTTTGGGTGAGAATTCTGTTTCGACGGAAATCACCGATGAGCCAGGTTCGGGCACCAATACCGGCAACGAAGGCGATAAGTTTGAAGTCACTATCGTCAGCAAGGGTGATGTGACCGAGGACCAGCAGCCGACCTTCACCATTCGGATCAGCGAAAAACTCGAGCACGATGTCACCGTCACGCTTAGCAACAACCAACAGGTTGTTATCCAAGCCGGCAAAACCGAAGTCGATTATTCGTTGCCGGCCCAGGGCGATGACGTATTCAAGGACGCAGATGAAGTTTCGCTGGGCGTGACCGATGCGACCGTTGCCGGTAAGCAGTTCGAAAACCTGCAACTGGGCGACAAGGCCACCGTCAACATCACCGACACGATCAGCGAAGTGAAAGCCACGCTGTCTGTGGATAAATCTACTGTCGCCGAAGGCGGTGAAATTACTTACACCGTCACGCTGAGCAATGGCCAGAAACTACCGGTCAACGGCCACGGTGGCCTGGTCTTCACTCTGACCGATGGCACCAAGGTTTCTATCCCCGCCGGCAGCGCCAGCGGCTCTATCACCGTCAAAGCGCCGGACGACGTATTCACCGGTGGCCAGCCGACCATCACCAACAAGCTTGAATCGGTAGAGGGCAGTGAGAAGTTCGAGAAACTGACTTTGGGTGAGAATTCTGTTTCGACGGAAATCACCGATGAACCAGGTTCGGGCACAGGTACTGGCACCGGCAACGAGGGCGACAAGTTCGAAGTCACCATCGTCAGCAAGGGTGACGTCACCGAAGATCAGCAGCCGACCTTCACCATCCGGATCAGCGAAAAGCTCGAGCACGATGTAACGGTCACGCTGAGCAACAACCAGCAGGTCGTCATTCAAGCGGGTAAAACGGAGGTCGATTATTCGTTGCCGGCCCAAGGTGATGATGTATTCAAAGACGCAGGTAAAGTTTCGCTGGGCGTGACCGATGCGACCGTCGCCGGCAAGCAATTCGAGAATCTGCAACTGGGCGATGACGCCACGGTCAAAATTACCGATACCGAAAGCGAAGTCGTTGCAACCCTCACCGTCGATAAGACCAGCGTCACCGAAGGCGGCGAGATTACCTATACCGTCACCCTGAGCAATGGCCAGAAACTGCCGGTCAACGGCCATGGTGGCCTGGTCTTCACTCTGACCGACGGCACCAAGGTTTCTGTCCCCGCCGGCAGCGCCAGCGGCTCTATTACCGTCAAAGCACCGGATGACGTGTTCACCGGTGGGCAGCCGACCATTACCAACAAGCTTGAATCGGTAGAAGGTGGCGACAAGTTCGAGAAGCTGACCCTCGACGATCAATCCGTCTCGACTGACATCACCGATGAGCCAGGTTCGGGCACCAATACCGGCAACGAAGGCGATAAGTTTGAAGTCACTATCGTCAGCAAGGGTGATGTGACCGAGGACCAGCAGCCGACCTTCACCATTCGGATCAGCGAAAAGCTCGAGCACGATGTCACCGTCACGCTGAGCAACAACCAGCAGGTCGTCATTCAAGCGGGTAAAACGGAAGTCGATTATTCGTTGCCGGCTCAGGGCGATGACGTATTCAAGGACGCAGATGAAGTTTCGCTGGGCGTGACCGATGCGACCGTTGCCGGTAAGCAGTTCGAGAATCTGCAACTGGGCGATGACGCCACGGTCAAGATTACCGATACCGAAAGCGAAGTCGTTGCAACCCTCACCGTCGATAAGACCAGCGTCACCGAGGGCGGCGAGATTACCTATACCGTCACCCTGAGCAATGGCCAGAAACTACCGGTCAACGGCCACGGTGGCCTGGTCTTCACTCTGACCGATGGCACCAAGATCACCATCCCGGCCGGTAGCGCCAGCGGGTCCCTGACCATCACCACCAAGGACGACCCCTACGTCGGCGGGCAAGCGAGCCTGGTGAACAAACTCGTATCGGTCGAGGGCGGCGCCAACTTCGAGAAATTGAGCCTCGACGGCACCACGCTGACCACTACCGTGACCGATGAGCCAAGCGGCCAGGGCGACCTGACCACGATTGGTATCAGCGGCGACAGGTCGGTTATCGAAGGCGATACCGCTCATTACAATCTGACCCTGAGCAACCCAGCCAAGAGCGAAGTCACGGTTACCCTGTCCTACAGCGGTACCGCCACCGACGGCGTGGACTTCCAAGGTGTCGTCACGGTGAAGGTCCCGGTCAACAGCACCGGGACCAGCTTCGACATCCGGACCATCGATGACCGCTTCGCCGAAGGTGCCGAGCACTTCGTGGTGAAGATCGACAAGGTCAGCGGCGGCGGTTTCGAAAACCTGCAAGTCGATGCGAACAATGCCAGCGTCACCACCACCATCATCGACAATGACCATGTGCCGGTGTCCACTGGCGGCGCCGTCACCGGTGTGGAAGACCTCGGCTATACCTTCGGTTGGAGCGACTTCAATGTCTCCGATGCCGATGGCAATACCGAGCTGGGTGTAACCATCAGCCAGCTGCCGGGCCAGGGAAGCCTGAAGTTCTTCGATGGCAGCAATTGGGTCGACGTCAAGGTCAACCAGACCATCAGCCAGCAGGACATCGATGCTGGCCACCTCAAATTCGTGCCGAAGGCCAACGAGTCGGGTGTCGATGGCTACGGTGGCACGGGTGTCGGCAACCAGCAGGCCGACTACGCCCACATCAAGTACAAACCGAACGATGGCACCAATATCGGTGGCGAAGTCACCCTGAAGGTGGACATCACCCCCGTAGCCGACAAACCGACCCTGGAGATCGGCAGCAACACCATCGACTCCATCGGCCTGACCAAAGAAACCTGGAACAGCCTAAAAGGCCTGGGTACCGGCGGCAATGGCATCACCGGCAAGGCGTTGCAGGATGTGTTCGCCAACTCCGGCCAGGCCAGCAAGTCAGAAACGACCAGCAATGTGCAGTCCGTGAGCGACGTGACGCCTGGCACCGGCACCAAGGTTTCCGGCCTGATCTACCTGGAGGCCGGCCAGACCTATACCTTCAGCGGCACAGCCGATGACAGCATGGTCATCAATATCGGCGGCACCAATGTGGTGGAGGCTACCTGGGGTGCGGGTGGCAAGGTCTCGGGCAGTTTCACTCCGCCCAAGAGCGGCTACTACACACTGGAAATGCTTCATGCCAACCAGGCAGGTCCCGGTAGTTACGACGTCAACATCCGAGTCGGCACCGGGCCGGTGACAGACCTCAACAGCGGCGCCGTCCCGATGTTCCCGAACGTGGATGCTCTGGTGAATGCAGGCGTCAGCGTCTCCGAGCTGCATGGCGATGGTGGCAGGGGTTACTACGATGGCTTCAAGCTCAACGAAAGCGCCGAGAACGGCACGGTCAAGCTGGTAGGGATTTCCACCCAGCTGACCGATACCGATGGCTCCGAGTCGCTGAACGTCAAGCTGGGCGGCATCCCGCAAGGCTCTGTGCTCAGCGACGGCGCCGGCCACAGCGTGACCGTGGGCAAGACCGAGGTCGACGTGACGGGCTGGAACCTCAACGGTCTGACCATCAAGCCACCTGCGTATTACCAGGGCCAGTTCGATGTGAAGGTCACCTCGACGTCCACCGAAAGCGTCGGCGGCAGCAAGGCCGTCAGCGAAGGCTCGATCAAGGTCACGGTGTATCCGGATATCTACAACACCAGCAACCTCACGGTGGACAACGACAGCGTTACCGGCACCACCGGGAATGACATCGTGGTTGCCGACGTCAATGGCCTGCATGTAGTACCGGGCCAGGACTACAACCTGGCGTTCATCGTCGATACCTCCGGCAGCATGGGCTCATCTGGCGTGACCACAGCACGCAATTCGCTGAAATCGGTTTTCGAGACGCTGGCCAACAGCGTCAAGGGCGCGCAGTCCGGCACCGTGAATGTCCTGCTGGTGGACTTCTCCACTCAGGTCAACACGACCATTTCGGTGAACCTCGCCAACAAAAATGCCCTGGCGGACCTCAATACCGCGCTGGACAAGCTGCGCGCTACCGGCAACACCAACTACGAAGATGCGTTCAAGACCACCGCAAACTGGTTCCATGAGTTGATGGCAGCAGGCAGCACCGGCAGTCGCCAGACATTCTTCATCACCGATGGCAAGCCCAACTACTATCAAAGTGGTGAGCGCCCCAATCCAACCTTCGGTTATTCAGGCTACAAATTGGATGAGGTGCTGGACGGCTACAAGATTGGCACCGTCGTGGACCGGGAAATGCTTGGCAGCAATACCCGTTACAGCATCGACAAGAACGGGTACCTGACCGTTGAATACAAAAGCGATGGCAGGTGGTGGACCGACTCCAATGCCACAGGACAATTGCATGCCCAAGGCGACGGAACCTACGAGCTTGCCGAAGTCACCGCGGGCCGCTGGCAATCAACCGTAGATCAGAATTCCCAGCAAGGCTTCGAGAAGCTGTCAGAGGTATCCACTGTCGAAGCCATCGGCCTGAACAAAGGCGTCAATGCCAACGACCTGAAGCCCTACGACAGCGACGGCAAGCCGCAAACCAACATCGACCCGAGCAAGCTGGCCGAAGCCATCCTGGGCCACACCGAAGCGGCCGCGCCAGGCAATGACACGGTCAACGGCGGCGATGGTCACGACATCATCTTCGGCGACCTGATCAGCTTCGATGCGATCCCGGGTAACGGCGTCGAGGCCATGCAGGCCTATGTGGCCGGCAAGCTGGGCACCACTGCCGACCAGGTCGACGGCCGTGTGCTGCACCAATACATCACCGAGCATGTCAGCGAGTTCGACATCTCGGGCAGCAACGATGGCAGCGACACCCTGCTTGGCGGCGACGGCAACGACATCCTCTTCGGCCAGGGTGGCAATGACTTCCTGGACGGTGGCAAAGGCAATGACATCCTGCTGGGAGGTACCGGAAATGACACGCTGATCGGCGGGCAAGGCAACGATGTACTGGTCGGCGGCGGCGGTGCCGATATCTTCATGTGGAAGGCCGGCGACACCGGCCACGACGTCATCAAGGACTTCAACAGGGACCAGGGCGATCGCCTCGACCTGCGCGACCTGTTGCAGGGCGAGAAGGCCAGCACCATCGATGACTACCTGAAGATCACCACGGTCGGCGGCGATTCGACCCTGCAGATCAGCAGCCAAGGCAAGCTCAACGAGGCCGGCGGCCTGGCCAACGCCGACGTGACCATCAAGCTCGAGGGCGTCAACTGGTCGAACACCACGATCAACTCGTTGATCAGCGGTGGCGACCCGACCATCAAGATCGACAATTCCAACAGCTGAGCCCACCCGATGCGGCGGCCCTCGTGGCCGCCAGCGAGGCCTGGGCTTCCCGGGCCAATGCCTGACGGCGCATACTCGTGCGCCGACGGCACACCGGGTGAACTTTGCCTATGCTGCTGCCTACCAAGATGGAATCAATGTGACGAGGGTCGACGCCATGTTCTACGTGCAACGCGACGCCGCGGGCCAGCTGCAGCGAGTAGAAGCCGCGCCCTACGCCGAGTACACCGAAATACTCCCGGCCGACCATGCCGAAATCCAGGAATGGTTCGCCGACGATGTGGTGGAAAACAGCCTGCGTCAGCTCAAGCAGAGCGACCTGGACATGATCCGCGTATTGGAAGACCTGATCGAAGTGTTGACCACCAAGGGCGTTATCAGCATCACCGACCTGCCCGCTGGCGCCCAGGCCAAGCTGCTCAATCGCTCTTCGGCGCGCAAGGCATTGGGCAGCTTGACCAACCTGATCGAGGAAGACGAGGAAGGTGGGTTGATCTGAACTTCAGCACGTTGGGCTGTCCGGCGAACACCGGCCAGCCGATGCCATTTGTATTCAATTCCAGGGCGCAGGTTCGCCGACCAGTTGCCCCTGGACCCCTTGAATTCCCATCTCGCGCAACACCTGCAACTCGCCTTCTGTCTCGACACGCTCGGCAATCAGCGGCAGGTCGATGCTGTGCGCCGCCCGCTGCACAGCTTCGATGAACAAGCGCTTGTGCTGCTCCTGGTCGATGTTGCGGATGTAGCTGCCATCGATCTTCAGATAGGCCAGGCCCAAATGGGCCAGGTTGCCAATCATGCTGAAGCGGCCGCCAAAGCGTTGCAGTGCCAGGCCGAACCCCAGGGCATGCAGACGGCGCGTCAGTTGTTCGAGCGCCTGCTGCTCAGGCAATTGTTCCTCGCCGATCTCCAGCGTAAGACGCGAGCCAAACCCGGCATACTGGCTCAGCAATGCGTGGATCCGCTGTAGCGCACCGGCATCGGCCAAGGTCGCCGCAGACAGGTTCACCGCCAAGGCATCGCCATGGGTTCTCAGGTGCGCCAGCACTTTCTCCAGCACCAGCACATCCAGCCGTGGCATCCAGCCGAAGCGCTCCAGCCAGGGCAGGAAGCGCCCTGCCGCCACTGCCTCGGCCGAAGCATCGTGCAGGCGAGAAATGACCTTGTAGTGCAGCACCCGCTCCGGCCTACGGCTGTCGACCACCGGCTGGAAGAACAATTCGAATTGCCCCTTGGCCAGCGCCTGGTCCAACCGTTCATGCCAGGCATGATGGCTATCGGCGGCCTGCGCCGCGACCCCTTGCTCCAGGCATACCCAGCCAGGCTCAGGCTGGCTCTCGGCACGGGCCAGGGCTTCGTCGGCCAGCTTCAACAGTGCATGTGGCGCATCCCCTGGGCTATAAGGCGCAAGGCCTATGCAGGCCACCGGGTCGACATCGCTGGCGCCAGTCTGGTGCAGGCTTTGCAGGGTGGCCTCCAGAGCCTGGGCCAGCTGTATGGCCTCCTCATGGACCATGCCCGGCGCCAGCACAGCGAACTCGCCGCCACGGCTGCGGGTGATCAGGTTATTGGTTTCGGGGTAGTGGGCACAGGTTCGCCGTAACTGCTCACCCACCGCTTGCAACAACTGATCGGTACGCTGGCCGCCCAGGCGAGCATTCAGGCCCGCCAGGTCCTGCACCCGCAATAGCAGCAGGTAGCCTGCACGCGCGTCCTCCAGGTTGCTGACACGGGCGTTGAGCTGCATCTCGAAATAACGACGGTTGGCCAGACCCGTCAGGCTGTCCTGGTAAGACTCCGAGCGCAGCCTCTCGCTACGCTCGGCCTGTTCGTTGAACAATGCCTTGAGCTTCTCGACCATCTGGTTCATGGCCTGCACCACCCGGCGCAGTTCTGGCGTGCGTGGCAGCTCCGGCAGGCTGAGGAACTCGCGCCGGGCAATAGCGTGGGACTGGGCAACCATATAGTCCAGCGGACGCAACTGGCGCCGCAGCAACAGAGCGCCCAGTACAGCGCTCGCCGCGCCACACAGCAGCAGCCAGCCGAGACTGCCCAGAGCGCTCTGCCAAAGCTTGGCCAAGGCGAACATCGGGTGACTGACCACTTCGACCCGCGCCGCCTGCTGCCACCCACGGCTGACAATGGCATCGCCACCGGCCGGCTCCAGGCCGATCAGGCGAATGAACCAGGCGGGTACGCCATTGCTGTCTGGTTCGGCATGACGCTCTACCAATACGGCATTGGAGCCCAGGTCGACGACTTTGATGCTCGAGTAGTAACCGCTGTCGAAGATCGAGCTGACCATCAGCTCGACCATTGCCGGGTCGTCGATATTGGGGGTCAGCGACAGGGCCAGTGCAGTGGCCGCGTCCTGGGCATGGGAACGCAACTGGTTGACGTACTGGCTGCGCGAGCTTTCGAGGCTGACCATGAAGCTGCCGCTGAAGGCGACCACCAGGAACAGGCAAATGGCAAGCAGCAATTGTTTGAACAGTGACATCTGTGCTCCTTCAGTAGACCGGTTCGGCAGGGAACCCTTCGGCCTGCATTTTCTTCAGCAAATCCTGCCAACGGGACAAGCGCTTGGTATCGCCGACCTTCTTGTTGCCTGCGGCCCCAGTCAGCCACAAGCCTTCACCATTGAAGGCATATACCGGCAACAGGTCGGTACGCTGGCTGGCCGGCTTGATGGCATCCATCAGGCTGTCGAGCACCAACGGCTGGGCCTGTGGGCTTGAATAATAGGTCAGGACCATGTGCGCCCTGTTCTGGCGCAGGGCCTTGACGTAGGTAATGCGCAGTTTTTCGCTGGGTATGCCCATGCGCCTGAGGCTGAAGTACTTGGCGATCGCGTAGTCTTCGCAATCACCGGCGCCTTTGATCAGCGACTGGATCGGCGTCGCCCAGTAGTCGACGTCGTGCCACAGGTCGATATCCTCGACATAGCGCAGCTGTTGGTTGAAGAAGCGGTTGACCGCCTGCAGGCGATCCAGCTCGCTGCCCTGCTTCTGGGTGGCCAACAGGTTCTGCCAGGCATCGATACGACCTTGCCCCGCCCCCAACTGGCCATAGAGCGATTGCGCACGGCGGCTGATCTGGGAAAAATCCCAGTCCGCCTGCAAAACACCCGACAGCAGGCAGCCGAACAGCGCGGCAAGGCCAATGCGCCGCCAAGCTACTATCAGCATAGGGGGTGTTGTCACTGTGCAGACCCGTTCAGCCCCTGGAAAAGCCGTGATGGTGCTGCCTGTGGAAGGAAAAGACAATGGCACATTACAATCATGGTATGTTATCCAGAACCAGATTTCTTCCATATTCCAGAGAGAAAAGTACTGCTTTCCTCACCCTGGGAGTTCATTCACGATAGCCTCTTTCCTGCCTCGGCCTAACCCCCTTGGCCAGTGCGCACATCGTCGCGACAGTTTGACAATTGCCCCCTCAACTCACTACTGTAATTGGATCCAATTTCCAATAGGCATCGAGGCATCCACCGCGTGGCCGAAAAAACTCGACTTCTGAAAACCGTTCTAGGTAGTGTGCAGGTACCACCGCACCAGGCCCGTAGCGTCATCGAAGAGCGCCTGCGTAGCGCGATCGTCGATGGTCGCCTGCCGCCTGGCACCGCCTTGCGCCAGCAGGAAATCGCCACGTTGTTCGGCGTAAGTCGCATGCCGGTGCGTGAAGCCCTACGCCAGTTGGAGGCGCAATCGCTGCTGCAGGTCGTCATGCACAAGGGAGCCGTGGTCGCCCCTCTGATCGGTGAGGATGCCGTCGACACCTATGCGCTGCGTGTCCTGCTCGAGTCCGAAGCGCTACGCCAGTCGATCCCACTGCTCGATGCCGATGATATCGCCCAGGCGCGCGGCTATATCCAGCAGTTGGAGAATGAGACCCGTCATGCCGAGATCGGGCGCCTCAACCGCCTGTTGCACATGACCCTCTACAGCAAGGCGCCCAATCAGAAGCTGCTGCGCATGATCGAGATCGAGCTCAACGAAGAGGAACGCTTTTTGCGCTTCCACCTCTCCTCGATGGGCCTGGGCAAGCTTACCCAAGACGATCATATCGCCTTGGTGGACGCCGCCAGCGACAAATCGGTAGATGAAGCCATCAGGGTGCTGGAAGAGCACCTGAACAATGCCTCTCGCACCATCCGCAAGTACCTGAACAGCCAGTCGGCCCACTGAGGTCGACTGCGCAGCTCCAGAACCTCCCTACCTCTCGTGACAATACGCTTGCCCGCTACCCCAATGCGCGCGCGCGAGCGCTGATACCCCTCAAAGCCTTTCTCCCCTCCCGTCGCACACCGATAGGTTTCTTGCCTCCCCAAGCCTCGCCGCCCCCTCATCCTTCCGGTCTTTTCGCAATCCTCGCCCACCGGCATGGCAGTGCCCAGCATTTCGGCCCACTCTACACCTCGCAACGATGCTGATCGCCATCGGGCAGGCTGGATCGTTGCCTTCCAATCGTTCATCAGGAGGGGCCAGCGACCGGGGCACAGTAGACAACAGCCCCCAAAATTTCCAATTCCGAACGTCTTATTTACCAAGTGCTTGGGTGACCTATTCACCTATAACTTCAGAATTTTCTGATACTTATTATCGGAAGGAGCACTTTTTTGCCAAATAAAACTTCGCCAAAAGTTTTATCGAACTCGCTCGCCCATAATAAATTGAAAGTTCAAAAAATATAAAAAAATAATTGCAGGCAACTTTGCAATTGTTCTAACTTTTATCCCGTCAGCCGGCCACCAGCGCGCCGGCGACCATCGCAATGCATGCCAATGCCTGCGGATATCAACGCCTATTCATCATCGAATTCTTCCTCGAGGCCTTCGCACGCCCTTAATAAATATGACGCATTAAAAGCCAACAAAACAACCTCATTGGAAAACATGACCGAAGGAATTCACCATGCACTCACTGCACGAGACGCTGTCGCTCAAAAAACAGCAACTTTCCAAACACCCCGTCTTTTCCGAAATTACGTCTTTGACGGTATTGCGACGCTTCATGGAAACCCATGTATTCGCAGTATGGGACTTCATGTCATTGACCAAACGCCTGCAACTTGAACTCACCTGCGTCAGCCTGCCCTGGTTGCCACCGGTGGACCCGGCAGCAGCCCGCCTGATCAACGAGATCGTCCTGGGCGAGGAATCCGATGACCGTGTCGATCGTGGCTACTACAGCCATTTCGAACTGTATCTGGATGCCATGCGGGAAGTAGGCGCGAACACTACAGCCATCGAGCAATTCGTTGCACTTCAGCAGCAAGGCATTCACTACCTGGACGCCCTGCAGCGCTGTGGTGCCCCGGACGCCGCCCAGCGTTTCGTTCGCCAGACCCTGAGCGTTGCACTCGACGCCCCTCGTCATCATGTGGCCGCTGCATTCCTGCATGGACGCGAAAGCGTCATCCCGACGATGTTCCAGCAGATCCTCGATCAATGGGATATCGGTAGCGAACAGGCCCCGACCTTCCGCTATTACCTGCAACGCCATATTGAAGTCGACTCGCAAGACCATGGCCCTGCGGCGGAACGGCTGCTGGCCCGGCTGGTCGAGGGCGACCCGCAGCGCCTGGCAGAGGTGTATCAGGCCGCCATTACTGCCGTGGATAACCGGATGGCTCTGTGGGACCGGGTGCGAACCCAGCTTCACGCCGCACTCGGCGAGGTGGCCCAATGAGCGCACCCAAGTACAGTTCGTTCGCCGATGTGTGGGAAGCACGGGCAACCATCCGCACCCGGCCGCGCCGACTGTTGGAGAACGACCAGCGACTGATCTATCCACTCTGCCGTCAACCGCTGGTACTCAGCGCCACCTTCCAGCGCGAATGCCCGCAACTACGCGATTTCGTGTTGGTACAGAGCCTCTACAAGTTCATCAACGACGTCGTGATCTTCGAGACCGAAATCGTCGATAGCACCGCACGGCGCATCGCCAAGGAACGCTTCGCCATACCGTTCCCCAATGCCTGCCGCTACGACGCCATGACCGTTGTCGTGGATGAGGACTACCACGCGCTGGTGGCCATGGACTTCCTCCAGCAGACCATCGCCATGACTGGCATCGAGCCGATCGCCCTGCCTCGACAGATCGAACTCAGCCGGGCCATCCCCGCAGCGCTGGCCGAAGTCCCTGAGCGGTTGCGTGACGCCATGGAGCTCATCTGTGTGGGAATAGCCGAAAACACCTTGACCGACGATGTCGCCGCCTTTTCCCGCGACGATACGGTCAAGCCTTCGATCAAGGGCCTGATGGCCGACCACCTGCTCGATGAAGGTCGCCATTCCAGCTTCTGGACACGCCTGACGCGGATCTACTGGCACACCGCTCCCCAACCCGACCGTGAAGCCATCGCGAATGTCTTGCCTGTGTTCCTTGGCCAATACCTGACCAACGATCTGCAACAAGCATTCGATTTCCAGTTGATCGAGGCCTTGCCGGTGGCACAGGACGTTCGCCAGGCCTTGCGCGAAGAAGTCCGCAGCCTGGCCTACCCGATCAATCACCAGCATCCGCTGCTGGGCAACATCCTGCGCTTCCTGCGCAGCAGCTCGATGCTCGAGTCGCCCTGCGTACAGGACGCGCTACGTAACTATCTGCCTTGAGGAAGCCGTCATGAGACGCCTCGACATACTCCTGGTGGGCAGCAGCCCCGCCATACGACAACTGACCAGCCTGCTCGAGGAGCACGCTCATCGAACGACGGTGGTGCAAACGCCGGACGATTGGCGTTCCGCCTCGGCCAAGGCCACGCACCTGGTAGTGGACGATGGCAGCCTTTCACTGCGCGAACTCGACCGGCGCGGGGTAGGAGCCACGCCGTTGCTCAAGCTTCGCGTGGGCGCGAGCTATGCGGGAGTCCTGCCTGCCGTCGAGCTCCTGTGCTGGTACGCCGATGGCGATACCCAACGGCTGATCGAGCGCGTAGCACTGCAAACCCCAGCCTCCGGCAACGGCCAGCAGCTACGGCAGGAGGCCTTGCTGGCCTTGGAGGACCTGCTGGCCTCGGTGGTGACGCGCTTCGCCCGTGACCCGCAATACTTGGAACACGCCCCGCAGCTCGGCTCGGCCTTGCAGGAGCGTGAACACGGGTTGGGTTGGCTGGAGTCATTGGCACACCGCCACCCCTTCAACCGCACCCTCCGGGCAGACCTGCTGGAGAAAGCGGAAACCTGCCTGATGGACCGGCTCGAGCTGAGCCTGCACCGCTTCGCCGCCCAACCGGCTCTCAATGAGAACGGTACGCGTACTTGCTATCGGCAACTGCACGCCCAGGCCGTCGGTATCCAGCGCGCACTGCTGCCCCTGCTGCCCAGCGCTGACGGACGACCGGTGGTAATTGCGGTCTGCATGGCCAAGTCACCTGCACTGTATGCCAGCCTGCTGGCAGTGCTCGGCTGCGCCGCGGTGTACCTGCCGCTGGATCCGGCCACTCCGTTCGAACGGCGCCAACGCATCCTGGACGATGCCGGCGCCTGCGCCCTTCTGCATGATGGGCAGGTTCATGGCGGCATGCCTGGGTTGGATGTGCGCACACTGGCAGAAGTGACGGAGCGACAACTGCCTTCGCTGCAGGTGCGCCAGCTCGCCCTGGATGCCCCTTGCGTTGCGATCTACACCTCAGGCACCACGGGACAGCCCAAGGGCGTGCTGCTCAGCCAGCGCAACCTCACCCATTTCACGAGTTGGTATGCCGATCACGTATCGCTCGATGCCAACAGCCGGGTCCTGCAGTTTTCCACCATCGGCTTCGATGCATCGCTGCTCGACATTCTGCCGACCTTCACCCATGGCGCCGAACTGGTGGTACCCAGCGAGGAACAGCGCCGTGATCCGGTACAACTGGTACGGCTTATCCACAGCCAGGAAGTCAGCCATGCCTTCCTGCCCCCCGCGCTGCTGAGCATCCTGCCCACTGACGAGCACCTTGGCCTGCACCATCTGATCACCGGTGGCGATGTGTGCGAGCCGCAGGTCATTGCCCGCCTCGCCGGGCAGTGCCGGATGCACAATATCTATGGCCCGACCGAAACCACAGTGCTGGCCACCACCCGCACGTTCACCCCCGGCGACAGCAACCGTAACCTTGGCACACCGATCGCCAACACCCAGGTACTGATCCTCGATGACGATCTGCGCCCGGTGTGTGAGCGTACCCCGGGCGAGCTGTACATCAGCGGGCCGGGTGTGGGGCTTGGCTACCTGAACAACCCTGCGCTGACTGCAGAACGCTTCGTCGAGCTGCGCTTGCCGGATGGACGCAACCTGCAGACCTACCGTACCGGCGATATCGCCCAATGGACAGCGCAAGGCATCGAGCTCTGCGGTCGACGAGACAACCAAGTGAAGATCCGCGGTTTCCGGGTCGAACCGGAAGAGATCGAGCACTGCCTGCGCGCCAGCAACCTGTTCGCCCAGGTCGCCGTGGTGATCGACGACCAGCGACGCGTCCTGGCCTTCGTCGCACAGCCAGCCCACACCGGGGCCGAAGCCGCGCTGCGTGCCCATGCCGAACAGCAGTTGCCCGACTACATGCGGCCAGCGTTCTACCAAGTCCTGCAGCACATGCCTTATACCGCCAACGGCAAGGTCGACCGCAAGGCCCTGCATGCACGGCCCTTGGCGCTGCCGGTGCACGAGCGATCGGTACCTGGTACAGCGACCGAGCAGCGTTTGTGCAACCTTTGGAGCGAGCTGCTGGAGTTGCCTGAAACGCAGATATCCACGCACGACAGCTTCTTCAACCTGGGTGGCCACTCGATTCTGCTGTCACGTCTGCTGCTGGAGGTGCGTCAGCAGTTCGGCCACGGTGTACCGATCAACCACTTCATCGAACGACCAACGCTGCAACGCCTGGCCGAACTGATCGACCGCCCCGAGGCTCCACAGGAACGACCGCTTGAGCGCCTGGAACAGGACGCCAATCGCGAACTGGGCCTGCAAGTACTGCCGATGGACTGTCTGGGCGATGTACACAAGGTCATTGTCACCGGCGCCAACAGCTTCCTCGGCGTACACTTGGTCGAAGCCCTGCTCGCCTGGGGCGCCACCGAAGTGGCCTGCCTGGTGCGCAGCAGCGATGGCCAGTCGGCTAGCGAACGCTTCGCCCAGGCCATCGAGGAGAACGGCCTCTCTCTGGATTCAAGCCGCCTGCGGGTGTTCGACGCCGATTTGCGCCAGCCGCGCCTGGGCCTGTGCGAAAGCGACTACGACTACCTGGACAGCCACTATGGCGCGCTGTTGCACAACGCCGCGCAGGTCAACCATGTGCTGGATTACCAGGCCCTGGCTGCAGACAACATCGAACCTCTGTTCGAATGCCTGCGCCTGTGCGAAGGGCGGCGCAAGAAGATCTTCAACTTCGTCTCGACCCTTTCTGCCTGCAGTGCGGTGGATGCTGATGGACGCGTGCTCGAACAAGCACCGGCGGCCACTGCGCCGATCTACATCCGCAACGGCTACAACCTGAGCAAATGGGTCGGTGAGCGCATTCTCCAGCGCGCCCGCGGCCAGGGCGTGTGGGTCAACCTGTTCCGCCCAGGGAACATCACCTTCGACAGCCGCAACGGCATCTGCCAACCCCAGCGCAACCGCCTGATGCTCATGCTCAAGGGCTCGCTGCAACTGGGCCTGGTGCCGGACCTGGCGATCGACTTCGACCTCATGCCAGTGGATTTCCTGGCCCGCTTCATCGGCTTCCATGCCAGCCGCCACCAGGCCAATGCGTGGGTGTTCAACCTGCACAACCCCGAGCCATTGCGCTGGCGTGACTACGTGGCGGCTTTCCAGGAGCAGGGGCACAGGTTCGACCTGGTCTCGGTAGAGCAGTGGCAACGTCAACTGCACCGGGTCGACCGCGACAACGCCCTGTTCGATGTCCTGGGCTTCTACCTCGAAGGGTTCGGCGAAGACATCGGCGATATCAGCGCCATCGAACACACCAATGCCCGTGCCGGCGTGCAGCGCATGGGGGCCTGCTATCCGGCCAAAAGCCCGGCGCTGCTGCGCCTGGGCTGCCGCCATCTGAGCGATATCGGTTTCATCTGATCACTTTTATCCACAACAGGAGCAATGCACATGCAAACCCTCAAACCCGATACCCTGATCCGTAACCCCGAAGGCTGCCAGGTTGTGGCCCATGTGGACATCGCAGCTCCCGCCACCAGCGTGTGGAGCATCGTGGGCAATTTCGCAGGGTTCCCGGTATTCATTCCCGCACTCTCGCACATCGAGATGACCGGTAGCGGCGTGCGCTCCATCCGCAAGAAACTGTTCAAGGACGGCAATGTGGTCATCGAGCAGTTGAACGCTCGGGACGAGCAGGCCATGTATATGACCTGGAGCCTGATCTACACCAGTTTGAATATCGGCAACCTGTGGGCGGCGATGCAGGTCAAAGCCCTCGACGATACCCACAGCCGGGCCACCTGGACCATCCAGGCCGAGCCATGGGAAGGTGGGGCCGAGGCGCTGCCGGGGTTCCAGGCGTTTCTTCAGGGCTTCGCCGACGAGGCCATGCACAATGTGAAGAACCTGCTGAGCTAAGCGTGCCTCCGCCGGCCGTTGGCCGGCGGAGCCCTTTTATGATGGATGGCGCGACGATAGCACCCGCGGGCTGTTGCAAAAAAACGCCATCCCGCCAACAATGAGACTAATTATCATTCATGCCCATCACCGCAGTGCGCCTCCATGCCTTCCAGAGACTCTGTGCACACGCTCTACAACCACCACCATGGTTGGCTGTATACCTGGCTGCGCAGCAAGCTCGGCAATGCTGCCGACGCGGCGGACCTAGCCCAGGACACCTTCGTTCGCCTGCTGCAACGCGAGCAGCTGGAGCTCAATGCGCCCCGTGCCTTCTTAAGGACCGTTGCACGGGGCCTGGTGATCGACCATTGGCGCCGCGAGGAGTTGGAGCGCGCCTACTTCGAAGCGCTCGCCCATGCGCCGCAGGCCGAGGTACCCTGTGCCGAAACCCGCGAACTCATGCTGGAATTGCTCGAACGCATCGCACGCATGCTCGAAGGTCTCAAGCCCAAGGTGCGTCGCGCCTTCCTCCTGGCTCAATGCGATGGGCTGAGCCACAAAGCCATTGCCGAACAGATGGGTATCTCCCTGCGCTCCGTCGAACGCTACGTAGCGGATGCGCTCTATCATTGCTATCTGCTGCGCTATGAAGACGAGCCCTGAAACGATGGGCATCAACAATCCCTCGCCCAAGGTGGTGAAGCAGGCGATCCACTGGATGCTGCGCCTGCGTGAAAGCGGCCAGAACCCCAGCCTGCTGATGCAGTGCGAGCAATGGCGCAAAGCGCATCATGATCACGAGCTGGCCTGGCAGCGGGTCACCAGCCTGCATCAGGAGCTCAACCTTCGCACCATCCCTGGCGCCAGCGTCGCCCTGCAAACCCTGGAGACCAGCCAACGCCGCCTGCACCGACGCCAGGCCCTGACCCTGTTGAGCGGTGTCGCCCTGGCAGGCTCGGCTGCCTGGCTGGCCAAGGACCTGCAACTGCTGAGCAACTGGACATCGGACTTCGCGACCAGTACCGGCGAACGCCGCACATTCACGCTACCAGACGGCTCGCAGTTGCAGCTCAACACCCGCAGCACCGCTGACCTGGCCTTCGATGAGCACAAGCGGCTTGTGCGCCTCAGGCAGGGCGAGCTGATGCTCACCTGCAACACCCAGCAGGCCCATGGACGCCCACTTCTGGTGGAAACCCGCGATGCGCTGCTCGAAGGCTTCGACGGCCGTTTCGTGGTGCGCCAGGACACTGATTGCACCCGTGTCAGCGTCAGTACAGGCAAGGTGGCCATGCATCACGCGGCGGGCGGTCCGTTGTCGTGGCTCACCAGCGGGCAGACTTGGCGTCTCGACCACCAGGGCGTCCGGCTGATCGAACACCCCACGATGGACGCCAGCGCCTGGGCCGAAGGGCTGATCGTCACCCGTAATATGCGCCTGGTCGACTTTCTCGCAGAAGTCGCCCGGTATCGTCATGGCTATCTCGGCTGCAGCGATGACGTTGCCGACCTACGCCTTTCCGGTGTGTTCCGCCTGGAAGACACCGACAAACTGCTTGGGCTGCTGCCACAGACGCTGCCAATTACACTTCGCCTGCGCACACGTTGGTGGGTCCGGGTAGAACGGCTGGCTTGATTTCTTATATTTCTCTAACACTTTCTGGCGGGTTTTTCCTTCAGGTCCGGCTAGGACTGTAAGCAACGCCTTCAGCCCTAATCGATTTTCACGGACCCTACCCATGCCAGACGCCCAGCCCTTGCTGAAACCCATAAATACGAATGAGTTTCGACCTGTCTTGGATTCAATATTGCTCGGAAAGGCGATACGCGCCGCCCTGCTCGGCACCACCCTCGGCATGGCCGGCATTGCGCCGCTGGCCATGGCTGCCGAGCCGGTAAGCGTCAGCCAGCCCTATGCGATTCCCGCAGGGAGCCTGGACACTGTACTCAACCAATTCGCGCGCCAAGCTGGCATCACTCTTTCCAGTACCCCACAACTGACTGGCGCGCTGCAATCCCCGGGGTTGCAAGGGCACTATTCCACGGACCAGGCTCTACGCCAGCTGCTCAATGGCACTGGCCTGGAAGCGGTCAGCCAGGATGGTCGCAGCTATGTGTTGCGCGCCCAGCCCGAGGATGCGGCGCTTGCCCTGCCAAGCACCGACGTGCGCGCCTTCACCCTCGGCAATGCCCTGGGCAGCATGGAAGGCTATAACGCCACACACAGTCAGGTGGCGACCAAAACCAGCATGCCGATACTGGAAACCACCCAGTCGGTGTCGGTGGTCACTCGCCAACAGATGGACGACCAGGGTTCACAGACCGTCGCCCAGGCCATGCGCTACACACCGGGTGTGCTGACCAATCCCTATGGCGCGACCCACCGCTACGACTATGTCGCCATGCGCGGCTTCAACGATGGCTCCGTGGACAACATTTATGTCGATGGCCTGAAGTCCATGGGCGACAACGGCACCTACAGCACCATGCAGGTAGACCCGTATTTCCTCGAACGTATCGATATCCTCAAGGGCCCCTCCTCCGTGCTGTACGGCCGCAGCTCACCCGGTGGCCTGGTCGCGTTGACCACCAAGAAACCGCTGTTCGATGCGTATCACCAAATCCAGGGCACCGTGGGCACCCAAGGGCAACGCGGCATGGGGTTCGACTTCAGCGGGCCCTTGGATGACGACAAACGCATCGCCTACCGCCTGACCGGCCTTGCCGATGCCTCCGACACACAGTTCGACCACAACAAGGAAGAGCGTTATGCCATCGCCCCTGCGGTGAGCATCGACTTCAGCGAAGACACCTCGCTGACCTTGCAGGCTTACCTGCAACACGACCCCAATGGTGGCTACCACGGCGGTAACCCGGCCGATGGCATGCTCCACCCGCGTAATGGGCTGCGTCTTTCCGACCATTTCTTCGAAGGTGAGCCCGGGATCGACAACTACGAGCGCACCCAGCAGTCATTCAGCTATCAATTCGAGCATCGCTTCAACGATGTCTTCACGGCGCGTCAGAACTTCCGCTACCAGGATTCGGATGTTTCGATGGACCAGGTCTATTCGGCCGGCTGGGCCGATGCCACCAGCAATATCCTCAACCGGGCCTATACCGGTGGTGACGAGCGCCTGCATTCATTCATCATCGACAACATGCTTCAGGCGGAATTCTTCACCGGGGCTGCCAAGCACACCGTGCTGCTCGGTGCCGACTACCAGCGGCGCAAAGCCGATGTCGCCTGGCGCTATGGCACGGTCGACCCGTTGGACGCCAGCAACCCGCAATATGGCAACGGCAACCTGCAGATTCTGGGTGAGAACAATTACCTGCGACGTCTGCAGCAAACCGGCGTGTACCTGCAGGACTTGGTCGAGCTGGATCAGTGGCGCTTTTCCCTTGGCCTGCGCCAGGACTGGGTGAAGGTGTCCGAGGAAAACCGCGATACCGACACCAAGGTCAACGACGACCGTTCCAAGTTCACGACCCGGGCCGGCGTGCTCTACCTGTTCGAGAATGGTATTGCGCCCTATGTGAGCTATTCCGAGTCGTTCAACCCCAACACCGTTTCCGACCAGGACGGCCGCCCGCTGGCGCCTACCGAAGGCACGCAATGGGAAGCCGGTATCAAGTACCAGCCACCGGGTACCGATAACCTGTTCACGGCCTCGGTGTTCCGCATCGAACAGGAAAACCTGGCCTCCAAGCAACCGGACGAAGAGTTCTATCGTGCCGTGGGTGAAGTGCGCTCCCAAGGCCTGGAGCTCGAGGCTCATGTGCAAGTCACCGATAACCTCAAGCTGATCGGTGGCTACACCTACACGAACGTCGAGTACACCAAGGCAATGCCCAGCCTGGTGACGCCAGGCCTGGACAACAAGGGCAATTCACCGACCCAGGCGCCTGAACAGATGTACTCGCTCTGGGCTGATTACAACTTCAACCAGGGCTCCCTGGATGGCCTGCGCCTGGGCGGTGGGGTCCGTTACGTGGGGTACAGCTGGGTCGACGCGGAAAACAGCATGAAGGTGCCCTCCTACACCCTGTTCGACGCATCCATCGGCTACGACCTGGGCAAGGTTGGCCTCAAGGGCATGGATGTGCGCCTGAATGCCAACAACCTGACCAACGAGTCCTATGTCGCCTCCTGCGCAAGCCTGAACTACTGCTACATGGGCGAAGAACGCAATGTCAGCGCCACGGTCAGCTATCAGTTCTGACCCACTTTCCGTGCATGAAGCCAGCGCCTGAACCAGGGGCTGGCTTTTTCGTTTCTGGCGTTTTATCGGAGTCCCGTTTCCATGCGTCAATGCTATGTCCTGCTGCATCGCTACCTGGGCTTGGTCACCGCAGTGTTTCTTGCGCTGGCCGGCCTGACTGGCAGTTTGCTGGCCTTCCATCATGAAATCGATGAATGGCTCAACCCAGGCTTCTATGAAGCGTCGGCCGTAGGCACGCTTCAACAGCCGGGCGTGCTTGTGGATAAGGTACAGAGCGAACATCCCCGTCTGCAGGTCTGGTACATGGAATATCCACAGGAGCCCGGGCACTCCGCGCTCTTGGCCATGGTACCGCGCAACGATCCGCAGTCTGGCCAGCCCTATGACGAAAAGAACACGGTCTTCTACCTCGATCCGGTCAGCGGCGAAACACTCGGTCAGCGCTATTGGGGCGAATGCTGCTTCTCTCGCGAGAACTTCATGCCGTTCATCCTGGAACTGCATTACAGCCTGACCTTGCCTGGCAATTGGGGCGTCCTGTTGATGGGTGTGGTGGCCATCCTCTGGGTGCTGGACTGCTTCATTGCCGTGTTGCTCACCCTGCCCCGTGGTCGACCGTTCTGGCGCAAGTGGGCCACGGCCTGGAAGATCAAGGGCGGTCATACCTATCGGTTGAACATGGATGTCCACAGGGCGAGTGGCTTGTGGTTGTGGCTGTTGCTATTACCCATCGCGATCAGCAGCGTGGCGATGAACTTGCCTGCACAAGTGTTCAAGCCAGCGGTATCGCTTTTCTCACCGATCGAACCGAGCGTCTACGAAGCCCGAGGCGCAATGCCGAAAGAGGCGCTGGGGGTGACCCAGCTGACTTACCAACAAGCGTATCAGCTAGCCCAGGAGGAAGGCGCGCGGTTAGGGCTGACCGCGCCGATAGGCGAGCTCTACTACAGCTTCGAATACAACTTCTATGGCGCAGGTTTTGGCCAGCACGATACCGATGCGCATGGTAAGTCCTGGTTGTTCTTCCACGGCACCGATGGGCGATTGTTAGGCCAGGAGATCGCCGGTCAGGGAACACTGGGAGAACAGTTCTACCGCTTGCAATTACCCATCCATGGGGGACGCATCATTGGGGTTACCGGGCAGGTGCTGATTGCGATTCTGGGGGTGGTGATAGCGGTGCTTTCGATCACCGGGGTGTATATCTGGTGGCGCAAGCTGCAGGCCAGGCGTAGCAGCAGGCTGCGCAGGATCAAGGTACGTTGAACCCGGCCCGCTGTAGGAGCGGCCTTGTGCCGCGAATCGGGCGCGTAGCGGCCGTTACCTTACCAACCTCGATCACCCTGGTGCACCGCGCTGCCTGGACCCACGTGCGCTGCGCGCCCGATTCGCGGCACAAGGCCGCTCCTACAGGGGAGGCGTGAGTCTTTTGGAGAGCGGAAAGACAAAACCCCTACCTGCTCACGCAGATAGGGGTTTTGCGAAATGAATCTTGACGATGACCTACTCTCACATGGGGAAGCCCCACACTACCATCGGCGATGCGTCGTTTCACTGCTGAGTTCGGGATGGGATCAGGTGGTTCCAACGCTCTATGGTCGTCAAGAAATTCTGTGTGCTAGCCCGTCCTCAGGACGTGCCGGCGAATCTCTGGTCTCTCTACTTAAAGACAAAACCCCTACCTGCTCACGCAGATAGGGGTTTTGCGAAATGAATCTTGACGATGACCTACTCTCACATGGGGAAGCCCCACACTACCATCGGCGATGCATCGTTTCACTGCTGAGTTCGGGATGGGATCAGGTGGTTCCAATGCTCTATGGTCGTCAAGAAATTCTGTTGCCAGAACGTCCAGATGGACATGCCAGCCAATTCGGATATGTGAATTTGTGATGCAAACTTTCGGTTCGTTCGTCTTCACCACCGCAATTCTCAACAGCAAATTGCTTGGGTGTTATATGGTCAAGCCTCACGGGCAATTAGTATCGGTTAGCTCAACGCCTCACAGCGCTTACACACCCGACCTATCAACGTCGTAGTCTTCGACGGCCCTTCAGGGGATTCAAGATCCCAGTGAGATCTCATCTTGAGGCAAGTTTCCCGCTTAGATGCTTTCAGCGGTTATCTCTTCCGAACATAGCTACCCGGCAATGCCACTGGCGTGACAACCGGAACACCAGAGGTTCGTCCACTCCGGTCCTCTCGTACTAGGAGCAGCCCCTCTCAAATCTCAAACGTCCACGGCAGATAGGGACCGAACTGTCTCACGACGTTCTAAACCCAGCTCGCGTACCACTTTAAATGGCGAACAGCCATACCCTTGGGACCGGCTTCAGCCCCAGGATGTGATGAGCCGACATCGAGGTGCCAAACACCGCCGTCGATATGAACTCTTGGGCGGTATCAGCCTGTTATCCCCGGAGTACCTTTTATCCGTTGAGCGATGGCCCTTCCATACAGAACCACCGGATCACTAAGACCTACTTTCGTACCTGCTCGACGTGTGGGTCTCGCAGTCAAGCGCGCTTTTGCCTTTATACTCTGCGACCGATTTCCGACCGGTCTGAGCGCACCTTCGTACTCCTCCGTTACTCTTTGGGAGGAGACCGCCCCAGTCAAACTACCCACCATACACTGTCCTCGATCCGGATCACGGACCTGAGTTAGAACCTCAAGGTTGCCAGGGTGGTATTTCAAGGATGGCTCCATGAGAACTGGCGTCCCCACTTCAAAGCCTCCCACCTATCCTACACAAGCAAGCTCAAAGTCCAGTGCAAAGCTATAGTAAAGGTTCACGGGGTCTTTCCGTCTAGCCGCGGATACACTGCATCTTCACAGCGATTTCAATTTCACTGAGTCTCGGGTGGAGACAGCGCCGCCATCGTTACGCCATTCGTGCAGGTCGGAACTTACCCGACAAGGAATTTCGCTACCTTAGGACCGTTATAGTTACGGCCGCCGTTTACCGGGGCTTCGATCAAGAGCTTCGCTTGCGCTAACCCCATCAATTAACCTTCCGGCACCGGGCAGGCGTCACACCCTATACGTCCACTTTCGTGTTTGCAGAGTGCTGTGTTTTTAATAAACAGTCGCAGCGGCCTGGTATCTTCGACCGGCATGGGCTTACGGAGCAAGTCCTTCACCCTCGCCGGCGCACCTTCTCCCGAAGTTACGGTGCCATTTTGCCTAGTTCCTTCACCCGAGTTCTCTCAAGCGCCTTGGTATTCTCTACCCGACCACCTGTGTCGGTTTGGGGTACGGTTCCCAGTTATCTGAAGCTTAGGAGCTTTTCTTGGAAGCATGGCATCAACCACTTCGTCGCCTGAAGGCAACTCGTCATCAGCTCTCGGCCTTGAAATCCCGGATTTGCCTAAGATTTCAGCCTACCACCTTAAACTTGGACAACCAACGCCAAGCTGGCCTAGCCTTCTCCGTCCCTCCATCGCAATAACTGGAAGTACAGGAATATTAACCTGTTTTCCATCGACTACGCTTTTCAGCCTCGCCTTAGGGACCGACTAACCCTGCGTCGATTAACGTTGCGCAGGAAACCTTGGTCTTTCGGCGTGCGAGTTTTTCACTCGCATTGTCGTTACTCATGTCAGCATTCGCACTTCTGATACCTCCAGCAAGCTTCTCAACTCACCTTCACAGGCTTACAGAACGCTCCTCTACCGCATCACCCTAAGGTGATACCCGTAGCTTCGGTGCATGGTTTGAGCCCCGTTACATCTTCCGCGCAGGCCGACTCGACTAGTGAGCTATTACGCTTTCTTTAAAGGATGGCTGCTTCTAAGCCAACCTCCTAGCTGTCTAAGCCTTCCCACATCGTTTCCCACTTAACCATGACTTTGGGACCTTAGCTGACGGTCTGGGTTGTTTCCCTTTTCACGACGGACGTTAGCACCCGCCGTGTGTCTCCCATGCTCGGCACTTCCAGGTATTCGGAGTTTGCATCGGTTTGGTAAGTCGGGATGACCCCCTAGCCGAAACAGTGCTCTACCCCCTGGAGTGATACATGAGGCGCTACCTAAATAGCTTTCGAGGAGAACCAGCTATCTCCGAGCTTGATTAGCCTTTCACTCCGATCCACAGGTCATCCGCTAACTTTTCAACGGTAGTCGGTTCGGTCCTCCAGTCAGTGTTACCTAACCTTCAACCTGCCCATGGATAGATCGCCCGGTTTCGGGTCTATACCCAGCGACTAAACGCCCTATTAAGACTCGCTTTCGCTACGCCTCCCCTATTCGGTTAAGCTCGCCACTGAATATAAGTCGCTGACCCATTATACAAAAGGTACGCAGTCACCTAACAAAGTAGGCTCCCACTGCTTGTACGCATACGGTTTCAGGTTCTATTTCACTCCCTCTCCGGGGTTCTTTTCGCCTTTCCTCACGGTACTGGTTCACTATCGGTCAGTCAGTAGTATTTAGCCTTGGAGGATGGTCCCCCCATGTTCAGACAAAGTTTCTCGTGCTCCGTCCTACTCGATTTCACTGGCAAGAGATTTTCGTGTACGGGGCTATCACCCACTATGGCCGCACTTTCCAGAGCGTTCCACTAATCTCAAGCCAGCTTAAGGGCTGGTCCCCGTTCGCTCGCCACTACTAAGGGAATCTCGGTTGATTTCTTTTCCTCAGGGTACTTAGATGTTTCAGTTCCCCTGGTTCGCCTCTTACACCTATGTATTCAGTGCAAGATACCTAGGTTATCCTAGGTGGGTTCCCCCATTCAGAGATCTCTGGATCACAGTCTGTTTGCCGACTCCCCAAAGCTTATCGCAGGCTACCACGTCTTTCATCGCCTCTGACTGCCAAGGCATCCACCGTATGCGCTTCTTCACTTGACCATATAACCCCAAGCAATCTGGTTATACTGTGAAGACGACATTCGCCGAAAATTCGCATTGATGCTCTTGCGAGCAACTCACAAATTTTACCTTAGCCTGATGGCCCACCAGTGAAAGTGGTCATCAGTCTATCTATCACATATCCGAATTTTTAAAGAACGATCTGACAAAAGTCAGAAATCAACATTCGCAGCGGAATGCTCATTTCTAAGTTCTGCAGGTAACTGTGCAGCAAAGCAAATGGTGGAGCCAAGCGGGATCGAACCGCTGACCTCCTGCGTGCAAGGCAGGCGCTCTCCCAGCTGAGCTATGGCCCCGTCGTCTCTGCACCCAGCGAATGGTAGGTCTGGGCAGATTTGAACTGCCGACCTCACCCTTATCAGGGGTGCGCTCTAACCAACTGAGCTACAGACCTATAACAGGGTCGCGTTACAGCATCGTCTTCTTCAAGGAATCAAGCAATTCGTGTGGGAGCTCATCAGCAGGCTGATGTCTTCGATTAAGGAGGTGATCCAGCCGCAGGTTCCCCTACGGCTACCTTGTTACGACTTCACCCCAGTCATGAATCACACCGTGGTAACCGTCCTCCCGAAGGTTAGACTAGCTACTTCTGGTGCAACCCACTCCCATGGTGTGACGGGCGGTGTGTACAAGGCCCGGGAACGTATTCACCGCGACATTCTGATTCGCGATTACTAGCGATTCCGACTTCACGCAGTCGAGTTGCAGACTGCGATCCGGACTACGATCGGTTTTGTGAGATTAGCTCCACCTCGCGGCTTGGCAACCCTCTGTACCGACCATTGTAGCACGTGTGTAGCCCAGGCCGTAAGGGCCATGATGACTTGACGTCATCCCCACCTTCCTCCGGTTTGTCACCGGCAGTCTCCTTAGAGTGCCCACCATGACGTGCTGGTAACTAAGGACAAGGGTTGCGCTCGTTACGGGACTTAACCCAACATCTCACGACACGAGCTGACGACAGCCATGCAGCACCTGTGTCAGAGTTCCCGAAGGCACCGATCCATCTCTGGAAAGTTCTCTGCATGTCAAGGCCTGGTAAGGTTCTTCGCGTTGCTTCGAATTAAACCACATGCTCCACCGCTTGTGCGGGCCCCCGTCAATTCATTTGAGTTTTAACCTTGCGGCCGTACTCCCCAGGCGGTCAACTTAATGCGTTAGCTGCGCCACTAAAATCTCAAGGATTCCAACGGCTAGTTGACATCGTTTACGGCGTGGACTACCAGGGTATCTAATCCTGTTTGCTCCCCACGCTTTCGCACCTCAGTGTCAGTATCAGTCCAGGTGGTCGCCTTCGCCACTGGTGTTCCTTCCTATATCTACGCATTTCACCGCTACACAGGAAATTCCACCACCCTCTACCATACTCTAGCTCGCCAGTTTTGGATGCAGTTCCCAGGTTGAGCCCGGGGCTTTCACATCCAACTTAACGAACCACCTACGCGCGCTTTACGCCCAGTAATTCCGATTAACGCTTGCACCCTCTGTATTACCGCGGCTGCTGGCACAGAGTTAGCCGGTGCTTATTCTGTCGGTAACGTCAAAACAGCAAGGTATTAACTTACTGCCCTTCCTCCCAACTTAAAGTGCTTTACAATCCGAAGACCTTCTTCACACACGCGGCATGGCTGGATCAGGCTTTCGCCCATTGTCCAATATTCCCCACTGCTGCCTCCCGTAGGAGTCTGGACCGTGTCTCAGTTCCAGTGTGACTGATCATCCTCTCAGACCAGTTACGGATCGTCGCCTTGGTGAGCCATTACCTCACCAACTAGCTAATCCGACCTAGGCTCATCTGATAGCGTGAGGTCCGAAGATCCCCACTTTCTCCCGTAGGACGTATGCGGTATTAGCGCCCCTTTCGGAACGTTGTCCCCCACTACCAGGCAGATTCCTAGGCATTACTCACCCGTCCGCCGCTGAATCAAGGAGCAAGCTCCCGTCATCCGCTCGACTTGCATGTGTTAGGCCTGCCGCCAGCGTTCAATCTGAGCCATGATCAAACTCTTCAGTTCAATACTGCTTGGGTTTTAAGAAACCCTAAACTTGGCTCAGCAATCTCAAATGACTATGTGATTTCTCGCATGGCCACTTGTGATGCTGATAATCTTGGCGACTATCAGACCGTACTCACAAGCACCCACACGAATTGCTTGATTCGATTGTTAAAGAGCGATTTGGTTAAGCGCTTTGCTCAACCGAGGCCGCGCATTCTACGCTTTCCTCAGAGTCTGTCAAGCGTTTATTTTGAAGTTTTTCGTTCAACTTCAACCGCTTAACGCGCCGCGATCTCTCGTAGCGGGAGGCGAATCATACAGCGTTAAAACCTGCTGTCAACTGCCTTTTTCACCGCTGCCGATCTGTGAGACCGAAGCCTTCCGATACTACCTGAAGCGTTCAACCCATTGAATCTCAAGGAGTTTTGCGTTTCGACTGCGTCGGAAGTGGGGCGCATTATAGGCCTCTGAAACGGCACGTCAACCGTTATTTTCAAAAAACTTTAATATCGCCGAAAAACAAAACGGGAAAGCCTTTCGGCCTTCCCGCTGCTTATATGGCTACCCGCCGTTCACAGCACCCCAGCACCCCGCAAGCGCTGTACCGCCTCGACATCCATCCCCAACACCTCCTCCAGTACCGCATTGGTATGCTCACCCAGCAAAGGAGGGGCCTGGCGATATTCCACCGGTGTTTCGGACAACCGAATAGGGCTCGCCACCTGCGGCACACTGCCCGCCAGCGGGTGGGCGATATTCAGCGCCAAGCCTCGGGCCAGCACCTGCGGGTCCTGGAACATCTGCGCCAGGTCGTTGATCGGCCCGCAGGGCACGCCGGCCTTTTCCAGTTCGCTGACCCATTCGGCCGTGGTCTTGAACACCGTGGCCTGGCGAATCAATGGAATCAGTTCGGCACGGTTGGCAACCCGCTGCTTGTTGGTGGCAAAGCGCGGATCGTCCGCCCACTGCGGCTGCCCGGCCACTTCGGCGAACTTGCGGAACTGCCCATCGTTGCCCACGGTGAGGATGAAATTACCATCCGCCGTCGGGAAGTCCTGGTAAGGCACGATGTTCGGATGAGCGTTCCCCAGGCGCCGTGGCGGCGTGCCCGTGGTGAGGTAGTTCATCGCCTGGTTCGCCAGGCAGGCGACTTGCACATCCAGCAGCGCCATATCGACATGCTGACCGACGCCAGTCTGGTCACGATAGGCCAGAGCCGCCAGGATCGCGACCGTCGAGTAGAGCCCGGTCAGGATGTCGGTCAAGGCAACGCCAACCTTTATAGGGCCAGCCCCCTCTTCACCTTCAGGACGCCCGGTCAGGCTCATCAGCCCACCCAGCCCCTGGATCATGAAGTCATAGCCCGCACGCTTGGCGTAAGGCCCGGTTTGCCCGAATCCAGTGATCGAGCAATAGATAAGCTTCGGGTTGACCGCTTTCAGGCTCTCGTAGTCCAGCCCATAGGCGGCCAACCCACCCACCTTGAAGTTCTCTATGACAATATCCGACTTCGCCGCCAACTCGCGCACCAGGCGCTGGCCGTCCGGCTGGGTGAAGTCGATGGTCACCGAGCGCTTGTTGCGGTTGGCCGACAGGTAGTAAGCCGCCTCACTGGTGTTCTCGCCCTGGGCATCCTTGAGGAAGGGTGGCCCCCAGGAGCGGGTGTCGTCACCCGTGCCAGGGCGCTCGACCTTGATCACGTCAGCCCCAAGGTCGGCAAGGATCTGGCCGGACCAAGGCCCCGCCAGCACGCGCGAAAGGTCCAGCACCCGCAGATGTGATAGTGCCCCCATGGCAGGCTCCTCCGATCAGTAGAACGCCTGGATGCCGGTCTGGGCGCGGCCAAGGATCAGCGCATGGACGTCATGGGTGCCTTCGTAGGTATTCACCACCTCGAGGTTGACCAGGTGACGGGCCACACCGAACTCGTCGGAGATGCCATTGCCGCCGAGCATGTCGCGAGCCATACGCGCGATATCCAGGGCCTTGCCGCAGGAGTTGCGCTTCATGATCGAGGTGATTTCCACTGCTGCGGTGCCTTCGTCCTTCATCCGGCCCAGGCGCAGGCAGCCTTGCAGGGCCAGGGTGATCTCGGTCTGCATATCGGCCAGCTTCTTCTGGATCAGCTGGTTGGCAGCCAGCGGGCGGCCGAACTGCTTGCGGTCCAGGGTGTACTGGCGAGCGGTATGCCAGCACGCCTCGGCCGCACCCAGCGCGCCCCAGGAGATGCCATAGCGGGCCGAGTTCAGGCAGGTGAACGGGCCTTTGAGGCCTCGCACTTCGGGGAAGATGTTCTCTTGCGGCACGAACACGTTGTCCATGACGATTTCACCGGTGATCGACGCACGCAGGCCAACTTTGCCATGGATGGCCGGAGCGCTCAGGCCTTCCCAGCCCTTCTCGAGGATGAAGCCGCGGATATCGCCGGCATCATCCTTGGCCCAGACCACGAACACGTCGGCGATCGGGCTGTTGGTGATCCACATCTTGCTGCCGGTCAGGCGGTAGCCGCCGTCGACCGAGCGTGCACGGGTGATCATCGAGCCTGGGTCGGAACCATGGTTGGGCTCGGTCAGGCCGAAGCAGCCGATCCACTCGCCGGTGGCCAGCTTGGGCAGGTACTTCTGTTTCTGCGCTTCGCTGCCGAACTCATTGATCGGCACCATCACCAACGACGACTGCACGCTCATCATCGAGCGGTAGCCAGAGTCGATGCGCTCCACCTCACGGGCGATCAGGCCGTAGCACACATAATTCAAACCGCTGCCACCGTACTCGACCGGAATCGTCGCACCCAGCAGGCCGACTTCGCCCATTTCGCGGAAAATCGCAGGGTCGGTCTGCTCGTGGCGGAAGGCCTCCAGCACGCGGGGGGCCAGCTTGTCCTGGGCGAACTGATAGGCGCTGTCCCGAACCATGCGCTCTTCTTCAGTGAGCTGCTGGTCGAGCAGCAGCGGGTCGATCCAGTTGAAGCTTGCTTTACCGGCCATGAGCGAATTCCTCGAAATGTGGGAACGAAAATGTCTTGTGCCTTGATCCTAGGCCTGATCAGCCGCGGGGACAAACGAGGATTGCGCACGGTTTAGTGATATTTTGTCACTCCGAAATGGCAAAAAACGCCATATTCAACACCCAAGAAGTGAGGTTAACGTACATGCGCCGCAAGATCCCCAGCACCACGGCCCTGGTCTGCTTCGAAGCGGCCGCCCGCCACGAGAGCTTCACCAAGGCGGCGCAGGAACTGGCCTTGACGCAAGGGGCCGTTTGTCGCCAGATCGGCGGCCTGGAAGCCTTTCTCAATGTCGAGCTGTTCAGGCGTTCTCGCCGCGGCGTAAAGCTGACCGAGGCCGGCCTTTCCTACAGCCGCCAAGTGGCTGCGCAACTGGACGCTGTGGAACGAGACACTTTGTCGGTGATGCGTCAGCAGGGCGCCAACGTGATCGAACTGGCCGTGGTGCCGACATTCGGCACGCAATGGCTGCTGCCGCGGTTGAAGGATTTCCAACAGCGTCATCCGGAAGTCACGGTCAACCTCACCAACCGCACGCGTCCGTTCCTGTTCGCCGATACAGCCTTCGATGCCGCCATCTATTTCGGGGACGCGGACTGGTCCGGCACCCAGTCCCACCGGCTGATGGGCGAAAACCCGGTGCCCGTATGCAACCCGACGCTGTTGGGAGGGCAGGCCAGCCTGGAGGCACAGCGCATCGCCGAGTTGCCACTGCTGCAGCAAACCACCAGGCCCTACGCCTGGCGCCAATGGTTCGGCACACTGGGCATGACCGTGGAACGCGACATGACAGGCCCACGCTATGAGCTATTCTCCATGCTGGCCCAGGCAGCCATGCACGAGATGGGCATTGCACTGATTCCGCCGTTCCTCATCCAGCGCGAGCTGGAGGAGGGCAGGCTGGTCATCGCCAACCGCCAGGCCCTGACCAGCGCCAAGGCCTACTACCTGATGATTCCGGAGCGCAAGGTGGAATCCGCCTCGCTTCGGGCCTTCCGCGACTGGCTGGTAGAACAGGCCGCACGCTATACCGCGACCCACCGTGACGACCTTCATTCCTGACTCTGTAGTCAATTATTTTAAACACCTACAGATATAAGGAATTGTCGCGAATAAACAAACTGTTCCTGCTTATCCGAAAAATGCACTCAAGCCTCCCAACCACGCGGCTTTCAGGGTTTATTTGCGACATCCACGAACGTATCCGCGCAACGCCTACAAAAAATTGCAAATTTTGCCGTAATCTCTGAATTGCCCGCATTTGACGGGCTGCTTTCGAATCGTTGCGACATACGGTCACAGGGTGACTTGTAGTTTTGGCTTCGTATCGCTCCAGAACCGGTTGAAGCCCCTTCGGTTCGTCTGCAAAATGCTCGGCCCGCCCGGGATTCAGGCGGGTTCGTTGCTGAACGGCCGCTCCAGATGCACCACCCGAAGTGCACTGGTTTCAACAAAGACAAAAGGTCACCGCAGGAGACAAAGTCGTGCACATTGGTGTTCCTCTCGAGACGCAGACGGGCGAAACGCGGGTCGCCGCTACCCCGGAAACCATCAAGAAGCTGGTTGGCCAGGGGCATCAGGTCACCGTCCAACGGGGGGCAGGGCTCAACGCCAGCATTCCGGACAGTGCCTATGAAGCCGTTGGCGCCTCCCTGGGCAATGCCGCCGATGCCTTCGGCGCGCAGTTGGTCCTCAAGGTAGTCGCCCCCAACGACCAGGAGCTCGCCCAGATCAACAGCGGCAGCCTACTGGTCGGCATGCTCAACCCGTTCAACAGCGAACTGATCGCCAAGATGGCCGAGCGCGGCATTACCGCCTTCGCCCTCGAGGCCGCGCCACGCACATCGCGCGCCCAGAGCCTGGACGTGCTGTCGTCCCAGGCCAATATTGCCGGCTACAAGGCCGTGTTGCTGGCTGCCCATCACTACCCGCGCTTCATGCCCATGCTGATGACCGCCGCAGGTACCGTGAAAGCTGCTCGCGTGCTGATCCTCGGCGCTGGCGTCGCTGGCCTGCAGGCCATCGCCACGGCCAAGCGCCTGGGGGCGGTGATCGAGGCCTCGGACGTGCGCCCGGCAGTCAAGGAGCAGATCGAGTCGCTCGGCGCCAAGTTCATCGATGTTCCCTACGAAACCGATGAAGAGCGCGAGTGCGCCGAAGGCGTCGGCGGTTACGCCCGCCCCATGCCGGCCAGCTGGATGCAGCGCCAGGCCCAAGCGGTGCACGAGCGCGCCAAGCAGTCCGACATCGTCATCACCACCGCGTTGATCCCGGGGCGCAAGGCGCCAACCCTGCTCAGTGCGGAAACCGTCGCGCAGATGAAGCCCGGCGCAGTGGTCATCGACCTGGCTGCCGCCCAGGGCGGCAACTGCCCGCTGACCGTACCGGACCAAGTAGTCGTGGAGAACGGCGTGACCATCGTCGGCCCGACCAACCTACCGGCCCAGGTGGCTGCGGACGCCTCGGCGCTGTATGCACGCAACCTGCTGGACTTCATGAAGCTGCTGTTCGACAAGGACGGCGCGCTGGTCATCAACCTCGAAGACGACATCGTCGCCGCGTGCCTGATGTGCCGCGACGGCCAGGTCGTGCGCAAGAACGGCTAAGGAGCACGACAATGGAAGACATGCTGATTTCCCATGGCATCTACAACCTGATCATCTTCGTGCTGGCCATCTATGTGGGCTACCACGTGGTCTGGAACGTCACCCCGGCCCTGCATACGCCGTTGATGGCCGTCACCAACGCCATTTCCGCAATCGTCATCGTCGGCGCCATGCTGGCTGCCGCCCTGACTGTCACCCCTGCAGGCAAGGTGATGGGGACCCTGGCCGTGGCCCTGGCGGCGGTCAACGTCTTCGGTGGCTTCCTGGTCACCCGCCGCATGCTGGAAATGTTCAAGAAGAAAACCAAGAACGAGGCGCAGAAGTAAGCATGAGCATGAATCTGGTAACGCTTCTCTACCTGGTCGCCTCGGTCTGCTTCATCCAGGCGCTCAAGGGGCTGTCGCACCCGACGACGTCGCGTCGGGGCAACCTGTTCGGCATGATCGGGATGGGGATCGCGATCCTCACCACCGTCGGCCTCATCTACAAGCTCGGTGCCGAGCTGGCCACCGCCGGCATCGGCTACGTGATCGTCGGCCTGCTGATCGGCGGTACCGCCGGCTCGATCATGGCCAAGCGCGTGGAAATGACCAAGATGCCTGAACTGGTCGCCTTCATGCACAGCATGATCGGCCTGGCAGCGGTGTTCATCGCCATCGCCGCAGTACTCGAACCGCAATCGCTGGGCATCGTCGCCAGCATCAGCGACCCGATCCCCACCGGCAACCGCCTGGAGCTGTTCCTCGGCGCGGCGATCGGTGCCATCACCTTCTCCGGCTCGGTGATCGCCTTCGGCAAGCTGTCTGGCAAGTACAAGTTCCGCCTGTTCCAGGGCGCACCGGTACAGTTCGCCGGCCAGCACAAGCTGAACCTGATCCTGGGCCTGACCACCATCGCCCTGGGCCTGCTGTTCACCTTCACCGGCCATTACAGCGCCTTCACCCTGATGCTGGCCCTGGCCTTCATCATGGGCGTGCTGATCATCATCCCGATCGGCGGCGCCGACATGCCGGTGGTGGTGTCGATGCTCAACAGCTACTCGGGCTGGGCCGCGGCGGGTATCGGCTTCTCGCTGAACAATTCGATGCTGATCATCGCAGGCTCCCTGGTGGGCTCGTCCGGTGCAATCCTCTCCTACATCATGTGCAAGGCGATGAACCGCTCGTTCTTCAACGTCATCCTCGGCGGCTTCGGCGCCGATGTAGACGCAGGCGCAGCTGCCGGCTCCAAGGAGCAGCGCCCGGTGAAGTCCGGCTCGGCCGACGATGCTACCTTCCTGCTGAGCAACGCCGACAGCGTGATCATCGTTCCTGGCTACGGCCTGGCGGTGGCCCGCGCCCAGCATGCGCTCAAGGAGCTGACCGAGAAGCTGACCCACAACGGGGTGAACGTGAAGTATGCGATCCACCCGGTGGCAGGCCGTATGCCCGGGCACATGAACGTGCTGCTGGCCGAAGCCGAGGTGCCATACGACCAGGTGTTCGAGATGGAAGACATCAACGCCGACTTCGGCCAGGCCGACGTGGTGCTGGTGCTGGGCGCCAACGACGTGGTCAACCCTGCTGCGAAGAACGACCCCAAGTCGCCTATCGCCGGCATGCCGATCCTCGAGGCGTTCAAGGCCAAGACCATCATCGTCAACAAGCGCTCCATGGCCAGCGGTTATGCTGGGCTGGACAACGAACTGTTCTACCTGGACAAGACCATGATGGTGTTCGGCGATGCCAAGAAGGTGATCGAGGACATGGTCAAGGCGGTCGAGTAACACGCCTCTTCCGGGGCGATTTGCAGCCCATGGCCGGCAAGCCGGCGATAAGGCCAGCGCAGCCGTTTGAACAGCCTCCGGGAACGACCTTCCCGGGGGCTTTCGCATTTATGTGATCCAGATCAACGGCTCTATTTCCAGCCTTCGCCTACGACCATGGTCGCGGGACGGCACCGGGTGAAATCTCTAGACTGCGCTCCAGTAGCTTCAGTAGCCCGAGATAACAATCCATGTACCGTGATCGTATCCGCTTGTCCTCCCTGCACAGCAAGGTAATGAGTGCGGCTGATGCCGCTGGCCTGATCCAGGACGGCATGACCGTCGGCATGAGCGGTTTCACCCGCGCCGGCGAAGCCAAGGCCGTGCCCCATGCCCTGGCCGAACGCGCCAGGCAATCGCCCCTGAAGATCAGCCTGATGACCGGCGCCAGCCTGGGTAACGACCTGGACAAGCAGCTGACCGAGGCCGGTGTCCTGGCCCGGCGCATGCCATTCCAGGTGGACAGCACCCTGCGCAAGGCCATCAATGACGGCCAGGTGATGTTCATCGACCAGCACCTGTCGGAAACCGTCGAGCAACTGCGCAACCAGCAACTCAAGCTGCCGGACATCGCAGTCATCGAAGCGGTAGCGATCACCGAACAAGGCCACATCGTGCCGACCACCTCGGTGGGCAACTCGGCCAGCTTCGCGATCTTCGCCAAGCAGGTCATCGTCGAGATCAACCTGTCGCACAATGCCAACCTCGAAGGCCTGCACGACATCTATATCCCCACCTACCGCCCGACTCGCACCCCGATCCCGTTGGTGAAGGTGGACGACCGCATCGGCAGCACCGCCATTCCGATCGACCCGGCGAAGATCGTCGGCATCGTCATCAGCGACCAGCCGGACTCGCCGTCCACCGTGCTGCCACCGGACCACGAGACCCAGGCCATCGCCGATCACCTGATCGACTTCTTCAAGCGCGAAGTGGACGCAGGCCGCATGACCAACAAGCTCGGCCCGCTGCAGGCTGGCATCGGCAGCATTGCCAACGCGGTGATGTGCGGCCTGATCGAGTCGCCGTTCGAAGACCTGACCATGTACTCCGAAGTCCTGCAGGACTCGACCTTCGACCTGATCGACGCCGGCAAGCTGCGCTTCGCCTCGGGCAGCTCGATCACCCTGTCGACGCGCCGCAATGCCGATGTGTTCGGCAACCTGGAGCGTTACAAGGACAAGCTCGTGCTGCGCCCGCAAGAGATCTCCAACCACCCGGAAGTGGTGCGCCGCCTGGGGATCATCGGCATCAACACTGCGCTTGAGTTCGACATCTATGGCAACGTCAACTCGACCCACGTCTGCGGCACCAAGATGATGAACGGCATCGGTGGCTCCGGCGACTTCGCCCGCAATGCCCACCTGGCGGTGTTCGTCACCAAGTCGATCGCCAAGGGCGGTGCGATTTCCAGCGTGGTTCCGATGGTCAGCCATGTCGACCACACCGAGCACGACGTGGATATCCTCGTCACCGAGCAAGGCCTGGCCGACCTGCGTGGCCTGGCGCCACGCGAACGTGCCCGGGCGATCATCGACAACTGCGTGCACCCAGACTACCGCGCTGCGCTCAACGACTACTTCGACCGTGCCTGCCAGCGTGGCGGCCATACCCCGCACATCCTGCGCGAGGCGCTGAGCTGGCACGAGAACCTGGAAGAAAGCGGACGCATGCTCGCCAGCTGATCCGCAGCTGTCTTGATTGAACCCTGTAGGAGCGGGCTTGCCCCACGATCAGGCTGCCCTGCCATCACGTTTTCATGGCAAAGGGCTTCGCCCTTGATCGCGGGACAAGCCCGCTCCTACAAACGACCACCACAGTTTCAAAACAACCTCGAACAGAAACCAAAAAACTGTTCAACTGTACCGGTAAATAACCGGCTTTCCCGCCTTGCAAATTCCTTCACGACTTAAAAATGCACCAAATCAGTGCTGACCAGTACAGTTGCGCCAATTTCAAGTGCAACAGTCGGGTTAAACAGTTAACTGAGCCATCGCAATACAGATGAACTGTATCTACTGTTCTGGACGACAGAGGAGGATCATTGGCATCAGTTAAATCACTACCTAATGCCGCCACAAGCGGAAGGATGACACATCATGGAACGCACCCTCAGTTCCGATCTGGTTTTTGAAAACAACGCTCAAGCCTCCCACGCTTCGCTGCCTCTGCGCGCCCTGTCGACCCTGCTGCTGTGGCAGCGCCGCGTCTCCAGCCGCCGTCAGCTGGCTCGCCTGGACGCCCGCCTGCTGGCCGACGCCGGTATCAGCGAGTCGCAGCGTTACGAAGAGCTGAGCAAGCCGTTCTGGCGCTAAGCCCGGGCTCGCTGGCCTCGGCCAGCACCCAGAATTCCTGAAGCCCGTCGCGGGAGACCGCGGCGGGCTTTTTGTTTTCTAAGCGTCTGGCATGGGGCTTACAGTCCCAACCAGTACAGTTTTCGGATAGCCAATTAGTACCGCAACAGTTACGCAAAAACTGTCGGCGATGAGCTGCATTGCACTGGCGCGTGATACGCTTCGCTTCAGCCGCTTGGCAAATACCGTGACGAGCCGAGCGACGCCCGATAACCAGAACCACCCAAGACCCTTACGCAGGAGTCCACGACCATGTCCCGTAACCATTTCATCGGCGCCGCCCTGCTGCTGGCCCTGGCCGGCACTGCCAACGCCTCCAGCTTCGTCGTCACGACTGACGCGGTCGTGCGCGGTGTTGCCGCGTCCACCGACGCGACTTCCGATCTCTCCTCGTCCTTGAAAGACGACAAGATCGTCCAGGCCGCCCGTGACGATGCCGCGACCTTCGTCGGCAGCGAAGGCGCCATCCGCGGCGCCAAGCTGGAAAGCGCTTTCATTCATATCCGCGAGCAACAGCCAAGCCTGCAAGCCAGCGACGCGCAACTGGCCCAGGCCATCCTGGCGCTCTGATCCACGACGCGCCAACCCGGATACGCTGGCCTTGGCCGGCGCTTCCGGGGTAGCCTTCGCCGTCCATGTCCAACGTCACTCGAAAGTCATGCGTTATCTGTTGCCATTGCTGTTCGCCTTCGTCGGCATGGGAAGCGCCCATGCCATGGATGTCACCACCCAGAGCCTGGTCGCCAGCGGTTATGTCACCAGCCAGGTGACCACCGCGCCGTTCGATCGCAAACTGGTCATCCAAGCCCGTGACGATGCCGCGGCCTTCGTCGCCACAGACGGCCTGATCCGTGGCGCACGCCTGCAGGCGGCCCTCAGTTCGCTACGTCATGCCCACCCGCATCATTCTGTCGGCGACCTTGAACTGGCCGAAGCGATTCTCGTCCAATGAATACCCGTATCCTCCGGAGATGCTCCATGCGTAAACCGCTGATCGCCGCCGCCCTCGGCATGCTGCTGCTGGCAGACCTGGCCCAGGCACAAACCCTGGTGGCCACCAGCAATATCATCGTCCGTGCCTTCGGCCGTTCGATCGATTTCACCTCTGATACCACCACCTCCATCCGCGACTCGAAGGTCGTGCAGCAAGCCCACGACGACGCGGCCAGCTTTGTCGCCAGCCGCGGCGAGATCCGGGGCGCCCAGCTCGAAGCCGCCTTCAACACCATTCGCCAACGCGTTCCCGAAGCGCGCGACGCCAGCGACCAGGTATTGGCCGAAGCCATTCTCGCCCTGTGAAACGCGTGCGTGCCTGGCTGCTGGGCTGCGCCCTGACGCTGCTCGGCACGCCCGCTCTGGCAGACCTGCAGCTCGAGCCGCAGACAACCGGCCTCGACCCGCAGCAGCAGCAGGCCACCCAGGCCCTGCTCGACGAGGCCATGGCGAAACTTCCGCCACGCTTCAAACAGCAACTGGACCGACGCATCCAGGTCAGCTGGAGTACGCATATGCCTGCCGATGCCTACGGCCAGGCCTCCTTGGTCTCGACACTCGACCTCAACCGCCGCCTGTTGCCAGGCCTGGTCGATGGCAGCGCCGCGCGCGAGCAGACCGGCCGCCCCCACGGCACGGTGCGCCAGGAACTGCTGGCCACGGTGCTCCACGAGCTGACCCACATCTACGACCGCGCGCGCCTGTGGCCTGCCGCCGAACGTCAGCTGATCACCCGTTGCAAGCGCCAGCAAGGCAGCCTGGGCAAGGTTGGCCTGCCGCAACAATGCCGTGGCCAGGCAGAACGGCGCTTTACCTTGAGCGACGACCCACGCTTGCTCGACTTGGCCGGCTGGCCGCAATACGTCGGCAGGCGCGGCGAGCGCGAGCAGCACAACGGCCAGTTCGTGCGCAGCCCCGACAGCTACGAGCTGAGCAGCCCCAAGGAATACATCGCGGTCAACATGGAGTATTTCCTCCTCGACCCGAGCTACGCCTGCCGCCGGCCGGCCCTGAACCAATACCTGAGCGAGCACTTTGGCTGGGCACCACAGCCCACCCCATGCGCCAGCGGCCTGCCGTTCCTCAATGCAGGCAGCGACTTCGCTCGCCAGCCCTTGGGCGAGATCGACCCCGAGCGGGTCTACGAAGTCGACTACCTGTTGGCCGAGGCCAACCAGAACTGGGTCAGCCGCTGGGGCCACAGTATGCTGCGCCTGGTCATCTGCGCCCCCGGCCGACCACGCGGCCCGGATTGCCGGCTGGACCTGGACCAGCACCTGGTGCTGTCCTACCGGGCATTCGTCAACGACTTGCAGCTGTCCAGCTGGGACGGCCTCACCGGCGCCTACCCCTCGCGGCTGTTCGTGCTGCCGTTGAGCCAGGTGATCGACGAATACACCAAGACCGAGCTACGCAGCCTGGCCTCGATCCCGCTCAAGCTGACCCGCCAGGAAGTGGAAAGCGTGGTGCGCCAGGCGGCCGAGATGCACTGGAGCTATGACGGCAGCTACTTCTTCCTGTCCAACAACTGCGCGGTGGAGTCGTTGAAATTACTGCGCAGCGGTACCGGCAACCCACGTTTCAACGACCTGGACAGCATCATGCCTAACGGTTTGCTGGAGGTGCTCAAGGGGCGCGGGCTGGCCGATACCAGCGTGCTCGATGACCCACGCGAAGCCCTGCGCCTGGGCTATCGCTTCGACTCCTACCGCGAGCGCTACCAGGCCATGTTCGACGTCTTGAAAAAGCAGTTGCCGATCAAGCAAGACAAGGTCGAGGACTGGCTGGCCCTGGATGCCGAGCAGCGCCGTGCCTGGTTCCCAAAGGCCGACCTGCGCACCAGCGCGGCCTTGCTCCTGCTCGAGCAAGCCAGCCTGCGCCGCCAGTTGCTGCTGGCCCAGGACGAGGTCAAGCAGCGTTACCTCAACGCCGCAGCGCTCAAGGATGGCAGCATCGCCAAGGCCAACGACACCTTGCAGCAGATGCTCGCCAACAGCGGCTTCCTCAGCCGCCCGGCGGAGCTGCTGGAGGCCAAGGGCTATGGCCTGCCGCAGCCGCAGGAGCGCGAGCACCTGGAAAAGGTCAGCCGCGAACGGCAGGCCCAGCTGCTGCGCCTGAGCACCGACCTGGACAAGGAAGTGCGCGCCTTGCTGGAGCCCTCCCGGGCCAGGGAGATCGCGGCAGTCGAAGCCAACGTGAAGCAGATCGGCGAGCACCTGCGGGCACTGCACAAGGCCGCGGGCGGCCTGCAATTGCCGTAGCCGCCTGTACTGCCGCCCTCACCATGACCTCCGGTCGCCTTGTTCCAGACGAAAGCTGGCTGAAAGGTTGCGCCCATAGGATAGCCCCACTACCGGCAGCAGACCGGTCAGCCAGGGCACCCGGAACATTCCGCGCCCGGCCCAATCGACAACAACAATGGTGATACCGATGTTTTCCTGTGCCCGCCTTTTCGCTGTTCCCCCCCGGTTGCTCCCCGCGCAGCGCCTGACGCGCTGATCCGCCCGAATCGACTTTCCTTTCGCCGCGCCACGCCTGGAGTACCGCCATGCTGACCTTCCTCGGCTTCGCCATGGTCATTTCGTTCATGTACCTGATCATGACCAAGCGCCTGTCGGCCTTGATCGCCCTGATCCTGGTACCGATCCTGTTCGCCCTGTTCGGGGGCTTCTACAGCCATATCGGCCCGATGATGCTCGAAGGCATCAGCAAACTTGCGCCCACCGGCGTGATGCTGATGTTCGCCATTCTCTATTTCGCCCTGATGATCGACTCCGGCCTGTTCGACCCGGCCGTGCGCAAGATTCTCAAGCTGGTCAAGGGCGACCCGCTGAAGGTATCGGTCGGCACCGCAGCGTTGGCCCTGGTGGTCTCCCTCGACGGTGACGGCGCCACCACCTACATGATCTGCTGCGCCGCCATGCTGCCGCTGTACAGCCGCCTGGGCATGAGCCCGCGAATCATGGCCGGCCTGATCATCCTGGCCGGGGGCGTGATGAACATGACCCCTTGGGGTGGCCCCACCGCCCGCGCCGCCAGCGCCCTGCACGTCGACCCTTCGGATATCTTCGTGCCAATGATCCCGGCCATGGTCTTCGGTGTGCTGGCGATCCTGGCTATCGCCTACATGTACGGCAAACGCGAACGGGCCCGTTTGGGCGAACTCCATTTGCCTACCGACGACATCGATCACAGCGAAATCAGCGTCTCGCAGTTCCCTGAAGCACGCCGGCCGAAGCTGATCTGGTTCAATGGCGCCCTGACCGCCGCCCTGATGGTGGCCCTGATCGCCGGTGCGCTGCCGTTGCCGGTGCTGTTCATGATCGCCTTCAGCATCGCCATGATCGTCAACTACCCCTGCCTGCAGCAGCAAAAAGACCGCATCGCCGCCCATGCCGGCAGCGTGCTGGCGGTGACCGGCCTGATCTTCGCAGCGGGTATTTTCACCGGCATCCTGTCGGGTACCGGCATGGTCGAAGCCATGTCCAAAAGCCTGCTGGCCGTGATTCCAGACACTCTGGGACCGTACCTGGCGGTGATCACGGCCATCGTCAGCATGCCGTTCACCTTCTTCATGTCCAACGACGCGTTCTACTACGGCGTACTGCCCGTACTGTCGGAAGCTGCCAGCCACTACGGCATCAGCCCGGTGGAAATGGCCCGTGCGTCGATCGTCGGGCAGCCGGTACATCTGCTGAGCCCGCTGGTACCTTCTACGTACCTGCTGGTGGCCCTGGCGGGTATCGAATTCGGCGATCACCAGCGCTTCACACTGAAGTGGGCAGTGCTCGTGTGCATGTGCATAATGCTCGCCGCATTGCTGATGGGCATCTTCCCGTTGTTCAGCAGCCTGTAAGGCGAACCCCACATCGCGATGCGCCCAGCCGGGCGTATCGCCTCTACCACTCGAAGGATTACACATGGAATGGCTGACCAGCCCGGAAATCTGGGTTGCCTTTTTTACCCTTACCGCGCTTGAGATCGTTCTCGGTATCGACAACATCATCATGATCTCGATTCTGGTCAGCCGCATGCCCAAGCACATGCAGCCGCGCACCCGGATCTTCGGCCTGGCCCTGGCCATGATCACCCGCATCATGCTGTTGCTGTCGATCACCTGGGTGATGCGCCTGACCGACGACCTGTTCGAGGTCTTCGGCCAAGGCATCTCGGGGCGCGACCTGATCCTGTTCTTCGGCGGCCTGTTCCTGCTGTGGAAAAGCTCCCAGGAGATCTACCACGGTCTGGAAGGCGAAGACGAAAGCCAGGACGAGCCCAAGGGCGCGGGCGGCAAGTTCTTCTACACCATCATTCAGATCGCCATCATCGACATCGTGTTCTCCCTGGACTCGGTGATCACCGCGGTCGGCATGGTCTCCCATGTACCGGTGATGATCGCTGCGATCATCGTCGCGGTCCTGGTGATGATGCTGTGCGCCGGCACCATCAGCGACTTCATCGACAAGCACCCGTCGCTGAAGATGCTCGCGCTGTCGTTCCTGATCGTGGTCGGTACCGTGCTGATCGCCGAATCCTTCGACGTGCATGTGCCGAAAGGCTACGTCTACTTCGCCATGGCGTTCTCCCTGGCGGTGGAGGCGATCAACATCCGCATGCGCACCGCCTTGGCACGCAAGGAAGGCAAAGAGCACGAGCCAGTGAAACTGCGCAAGGACATTCCGGGTCAATAAGATCAGGAAGCGCAAAACAGAGGGCCCTCCGGGGCCCTTTGTCGTTTCCGGGTCATGACAACGCTTTCATGACAGATATGTTTCAAAAGCTTGCCGCGCATGCGAAGCTGGCGGCAGGTCCGCAAAACAACTAAAGCTTGAGTGAGCACGAGATAAAAACGCCCACCCCCGGGCACCGGCTCACGGCTTCACCATTGGCCCCAGCCTGGGGCATCGGCAACAAGGGGGGCCTGAACATGCTGACCCTGCTCAACCTGCTGTCCGCCGTGGCCCTGCTGGTGTGGGGCACGCATATCGTGCGTACCGGCATCCTGCGGGTGTATGGCTCCAACCTGCGCCGCGTGCTCAGCCAGAACATGAGCAAGCGTCCGCTGGCCTTCATCGCCGGCATCGTGGTGACAGCCCTGGTGCAAAGCAGCAACGCTACGGCGATGCTGGTGACCTCGTTCGTCGGCCAGGGCCTGATGGCCATGACCCCGGCGCTGGCGATCATGCTCGGTGCCGACGTCGGGACGGCCCTGATGGCGCGGGTGCTGACGTTCGACCTCTCATGGCTGTCGCCGCTGCTGATCTTCCTTGGCGTGATCTTCTTCCTGTCGCGCAAACAGACCCGCGCCGGCCAGTTAGGCCGCGTGGGTATCGGCTTGGGCCTGATCATCCTGGCACTGCAACTGATCGTCCAGGCCGCCGCACCGATCACCCACGCCCAAGGCGTACGCGTGCTGTTCGCCTCCCTGACCGGCGACATCCTGCTCGATGCGCTGATCGGCGCCCTGTTCGCCCTGGTGTCCTATTCCAGCCTCGCCGCCGTGCTGCTCACCGCCACCCTGGCCGGGGCAGAAGTGATCAGCCTGCCGGTGGCCATCGGCCTGGTGGTCGGAGCCAACATCGGCAGCGGCCTGCTGGCGTTCCTCACCACCAGCATGCAGAACGCCGCCGGGCGCCGGGTGGCCCTGGGCAGCCTGTTGTACAAGCTGATCGGCCTGGTGCTGGTGATTCCGGTGCTGCACCCGCTGGTGGACTGGATGGACTCGCTGAGCTTCAGCCCCCAGGAGCTGGTGATCGGCTTCCACCTTCTCTACAACACCCTGCGCTGCCTGATCATGCTGCCCACGGTCAAACCCATGGGCCGCCTGTGCAACTGGCTACTGCCTGACCGGGATAACGGCAACGGGCAGATCCGCCCCCGCCACCTGGATACCACCGCCCTGGGTACCCCAAGCCTGGCCCTGGCCAACGCGGCGCGCGAGACATTGCGCCTAGGCGACATCGTCGACAGCCTGCTCGAAGCGATGCTCGGCGCCCTGCGCGGCACTCAGACCGCCTTGCCGCAGCAGGTGCGTGCGCTCGGCGAGGATGCCGAGGCGTTGTACAGCGCCATCAAGCTGTACCTGGCGCAGATGAGCCGGGAAGATCTCAGCGAGCAGGATAACCGGCGCTGGGCCGAGATCATCGAGCTGGCGATCAACCTCAAGCTTGCCAGCGACCTGATCGAGCGCATGTTGCGCAAGGTCCAGCAGCAGAAGACGTCCCAGCGCAGGGAGTTCTCCCAGGTCGGCCTGGAGGAACTGACCGGCCTTCAGGAGCAACTGTTGGCCAACCTGCGCCTGGGGTTGTCGGTGTTCCTCAGCGCCGATCCGGAGAGCGCACGCCTGCTGTTGCGCGAGAAACGTCGTTTTCGCGCCCAGGAACGGCGCCTTGCCCATGCCCATGTCAGCCGCCTGCAACGTAAAGTGGTGCAAAGTATCGAGACCAGTTCGCTACACTTGGAGCTGATCGCCGACATGAAGCGATTGAACTCTTTGTTCTGCAGCAGTGCCTATGTGGTACTGGGCGGCGGGGATACGGGCGGGCTTCTGCTCGACAGCGTGCCGGACGAAGCCCGCCTGTCCTGAACTTGCACACCGGAGACCCTCGCTCGCCAATGCGTTGCCTGATGTTCGTTTGCCTGCTGATCTGCAGCCTCCCTTCGCTTGCCCTCGATCGCTCACGGGTAGAGGGCTACCTGTTGCCCAACGGTTTGCAGGTGATCCTCAAATCCGGCTACGAGCGCGACCACGTGGCGATACGCCTGGTGGTGGGCGTCGGCCTGGACGATTTCGACTGCGACCAGAAAGAGCTGCCGCACCTGCTCGAACACTTGTTGTTCAATGGTATTGACGACACCGGCGAAGGCGGCCTGGAAGAGCGCATCCAAGCCTTGGGCGGGGAGTGGAACGCCTACACCAGCAGCGCCGACACCACCTTCGTGATCGAAGCCCCGGCACGTAACCAGCGCAAGGTGCTCGACTTGCTGCTGGCGGTGATCCGCGATACGCCCATCGACGCCAAGGCCCTGGCCACGGCCAAGAAGATCATCGAACGCGAGGATGGCGGCCACTACGGCCACCTGCAACGCTGGCTCGACCGCCAGGACATCGGCCACCCCGGCAGCGACCAGCTGGCCGTGGAGCTTGGCCTCAAGTGCCCAGAGCGCTCCAACGTCGATGCCATGACCCTCGAGCAGGTCAAGGCCCTGCGCGAGCACTGGTACGCTGCCAACAACATGACCTTGATCGTGGTCGGAGGCCTCGACCGCCTGCTGCCGGCCTACCTGGAGCGCACCTACGGCGAGCTGCCGGCGAGCGAGCCGGGCGAGCGTCGCAGCCTTGAGTCCATCAGCCAGCAGGCCGAACAACGCCGCGACCTGACGCGCGGCTGGCTGGGTGACAACGTCAAGCTGCACTGGCTGTTCATCGAGCCGGTACTCGAAGAGGGCCACGAGGCCACCCTGGACGTGCTCTCGCGCTACCTGGAATGGGCCCTTTACGACCAGCTGCGCCTGCGCCACGGCCTGTCCTACGGGCCATCGGTGCGGCGCGAAAGCTTCGGCGATACCGGCATGCTCGCGCTCAACGCAGACCTTGAGCGCCAGGATGTGGACGTCGCAGTCAAGGTGCTGCAGCAGCTGTTCGAACACCTGCGCGAGCACGGCCTGGACCCGGATACCTTCGCCCGCATCAAGGATGCCGCCATTGCCCGTGAAAGCTGGAACACCCAAGGCAACAGCGCCCTGGCCGACTACTACTGGAGCGCGCTCAACAACTACAACGATGGGCGCTTCCTGGACCCAGCGCGCAAGCTGCGCCAGGTCAGCCTCGAGCAGGCGGATGCGGCCCTGCGTGAAATGCTCAAGTCCCAGGGCTACGTGCGCATCGAGAAACCGCTGCTAGGCTATGACGAGCTCTACGGGCTGGTCGCGCTGTTGCTGGGCCTGGTCCTGGCCGGCGGCCTGCTGCGACGTCGACGCCATTCGGCGCCAAAGCCTGGCGACGCTACACGCGAGCCCTGATTTGGCAGTATCCTTGCAACATCATATTGCCAGCTGCGGCCCTATCGCCCCTGTAGGGGCGGGCTTGTCCCGCGATGGGGCCAGTATGGCCCCCTAAATTCATGCCCTCTCTGTTGCCCCCATGCCCCCAATACCCCACTTCGTCATCCGTGTGATCGAGCTGCTCAAGCGCTACCCCGGCGTCATCGCGCTGGCCGGTTTCCTGTCCGGTATCGGCAGTTTCATCCTGGTGGACCGCCAGGCCGGCTTGGCCAGCTGGATCGCCGTGCTGATGTTGGTCAGCTGGATCTGGCTGATGCTGGAGAACGCCCTCACAGGCCTGTTCACCAAGGTGTTCAAGCGCGAGATCCCGCAACCGCTGCTGCGCTATGCCACGCAGATGATCCACCAGGAGAGCCTGTTCTTCGTCCTGCCGTTCTTCTTCATCACCACCACCTGGAACAGCAGCCAGGTGGTATTCACCGGCCTGCTCGCCGCCGCCGGGCTGATCTCGATCATCGACCCGTTGTACTACAAGTGGCTGGCACCCAGGCGTTGGTTGTTCCTCGCGCTGCACACCCTGACCCTGTTCGCTGCGCTGCTGACCGCCCTGCCGATCATCCTGCACCTGACCACGGCGCAGAGCTTCAAGCTGGCCTTGATCGCCGCCATGGCGTTGTCCTTCCCCAGCCTTGCCAGCAGTTTCCCCATCAATAACTGGCGTCGCGCAGTGGCCCTGGTGCTGGTGACCCTAGCAGTAGGCGGCGGTGGTTGGCTGCTGCGCTCCTGGGTGCCGCCGGCCACCCTGTGGATGACCGAAGTGGCAGTCAGCACCGAAGTGCAGAACCGTCAGCCTGGGGACTCGCTCGATGAAGTCCCCGCCAGCCGCATACGCAGCGGCGGCCTGTACGCCTACACCGCGATCAATGCCCCGCGCGGCCTGAACGAGCGCATCTACCACGTATGGCAGTTGAACGGCAAAGAGGTGGACCGCATCGCTCTGGATATCCATGGTGGGCGCAAGGAGGGCTACCGGGCCTGGACCCACAAGCAGAACTTCCCGCCCAACCCCGTGGGCAAATGGCAGGTGAGGGTGCTGACCGAGGATGGCCAGGTGATCGGCGTGCTGCGCTTCAAGATCATCGAGGATGCGCCAGCACAATGAAATCTGTGGGAGTGGACGGTGCTAGCAGCGCATCCCCAGCGGCACCATTACGCTATGATCTGAGTCGACGCCTCGCGCCCTGTCAGATGCATGGAGCCTATGACCACCCCCAGCGCCACCCTGGACACCAGCAGCCAACCGGCCTGCCTGCGCATTGCCGGTGATTGGACCCTGGCCCACTACGCCGAGCTCAAGCGCGAGAGCGATCAGTTGCGCACGCAATATGGCGACGATGCCATCGCCGACCTGAGCCAACTGGGCCGCCTGGACACCGCCGGCGCCTCGCTGCTGGCCGAGCTGCTCGGCTCCGAGCGCCTCTCGCGCTGCACCAGCGAGCTCCCCGACGCCAGCCGTGCCTTGCTCAAGAACGTCTACTGCTCGGTGCAGGACTACTGCATTCCGGTCAAAGAGCCCGAGCGCCACGTCCTGCTGCTGTTGCTCGAACGCATCGGCTGCGCGGTCGCGACCCTCTGGCAGGATACCCGGCAACTGCTCGGCTTCATTGGCCTGATCCTGGAAACCCTCGCCCGCCGGGCCCTGCAGCCCCATCGCTGGCGCGTCACGCCGGTGGTCGCGCACATCGAGCAGACCGGCCTGGACGCCGCGCCCATCGTCGCCTTGCTCACCTTCCTGGTGGGTGCGGTGGTGGCCTTCCTCGGCGCCACGGTGCTGGCCGACTTCGGCGCCACGATCTTCACGGTCGACCTGGTGGCCTTCTCCTTCCTGCGTGAGTTCGCCGTACTGCTGACAGCCATCCTCATGGCCGGGCGCACCGCCAGCGCCTTTACCGCGCAGATCGGCTCGATGAAGGCCAACGAAGAGATCGACGCCATCCGCACCCTCGGGCTCAACCCCATCGAACTGCTGGTGGCCCCTCGAGTGCTGGCCTTGCTGATCTCCCTGCCGTTGCTGACATTCGTCGCGATGATCTGCGGCATCGTCGGGGGCGCAGTGGTCTGCGCCCTGTCGCTGGGCATCTCACCGGCCATGTTCCTCTCGCTGCTGCAAAGCGATATCGGCGTGCAGCACTTCCTCGTCGGCCTGGTCAAGGCGCCGTTCTTCGCCTTCCTGATCGCGGCCATCGGCTGCCTCGAAGGCTTCAAGGTCACTGGCAGCGCCGAATCGGTAGGCGCGCACACCACTTCCAGCGTGGTCCAGTCGATCTTCGTGGTGATCGTGCTCGATGCCGTGGCGGCGCTGTTCTTCATGGAGATGGGCTGGTGAGTGGCGCACGTGAAGCCGTGATCGAGGCCCGGGGCATCTGCAACCGCTTCGGCAGCCAGAGCGTGCACGAAAACCTCGACCTGGACCTGTACCGTGGTGAAATTCTCGCCGTGGTCGGCGGTTCCGGCAGCGGCAAGTCGGTACTGCTGCGCAGCATCATCGGCCTGCGTCGGCCCAACGAAGGGCAGGTCAAGGTCTTCGGTCAAGACTTGGCCACGTTGAACAATGAACAACGCTCGCAAGTGGAACGGCGTTTCGGCGTGCTGTTCCAGAAGGGCGCATTGTTCTCCTCGCTGACTGTGACCGAGAATGTGGCCCTGCCGCTGATCGAGCACGCCGGGCTGTCCCGTGCCGACGCCGAACACCTGGCCGGGGTCAAGCTGGCGCTGGCCGGGCTGCCGATCTCCGCCGCCGACAAATACCCCTCGTCGCTGTCCGGCGGCATGATCAAGCGTGCCGCCTTGGCCCGGGCCCTGGCGCTGGACCCCGACATCCTGTTTCTCGATGAACCCACCGCCGGCCTGGACCCAATCGGCGCAGCGGCCTTCGACCAACTGATCCTGACCCTGCGCGATGCCCTGGGCCTGTCGGTGTTCCTGATCACCCACGACCTGGATACCCTCTATACCATCACCGACCGAGTCGCGGTGCTGTCCCAGAAGAAGGTCCTGGTGGCCGGCCCCCTGGCCCAGGTCGAACAGACCGACGATGCCTGGATCCACGAATACTTTCACGGCCCACGCGGGCGGGCGGCGGAGCATGCCGCCGCCAGTGCCGGGCAGGAGCGCTGAACAATGGAAACCCGAGCTCATCATGTCCTGATCGGCCTGGTCACCGTCCTGGTGGTGGCCGGTGCCATGCTGTTCGGCCTGTGGCTGACCAAGTCCAGCGTGGACGACACCTTCAAAGACTACGAAGTGGTGTTCAATGAGGCCGTTTCAGGCCTGTCCCGGGGCAGCCCGGTGCAATACAACGGCATCAAGGTCGGCGATGTCAGCACCCTGCGCCTGGATCCCAAGGACCCGCGCCGGGTACTGGCGCGCATTCGCCTGAGCGCCGATACCCCGGTCAAGGAGGACACCCAGGCCAAGCTGACCCTGGCCGGAGTGACCGGCAACTCGTTCATCCAGCTCAGTGGCGGCACCCCGCAAAGCCCGGAGCTCAAGGGCAGGGACGGCAAGCTGCCGGTGATCGTGGCCTCGCCATCGCCCATCTCGCGCCTGCTCAGCGACAGCAGCGACCTGGTGACCAACGTCAACTTGCTGCTGCACAACGCCAACCAGATGTTCTCCGAAGGCAACATCGAGCGCCTGAGCAACACCCTGGCCAACCTGGAACAGACAACCGGCGCCTTCGCCGACAACAAGGGCGGCATCAGCCAGGCCATCGAGCAACTGGCCGAAGTGGGCAGGCAGGCCAACGCCACCCTGGCCGAAACCCAGGCCCTGATGCACAACGCCAATGGGCTGCTCGGCAGCGAGGGCAGGCAGGCCTTCGACAGCGCCGAACAGGCCATGCAGTCACTGGCCGAAAGCACGGCGACCATCAACAGCCTGCTCAAGGACAACCGCGAAGCCCTCGACGACGGCGCTCAAGGCCTGAACCAGCTGGCCCCGGCCATCCGCGAGCTACGCGAAACCTTGAATGCCCTCAAGGGCATCTCCCGGCGCCTGGAAGCAGACCCGAGCGGCTACCTGCTGGGCCGTGACAACAACAAGGAGTTCCAGCCATGAGACCGCCCCTGCGCCTTCTGGCGCTGGCCGCCACGCTGAGCCTGGCCACGGCCTGTTCGATCCTGCCGCAGAGCGAGCCGGTGGACATCTACCGCCTGCCGGTGCATCAGGCTGGCCGCACGGTCCCGCCGTTGGACTGGTCGCTGCGCCTGAACAAGCCGCTGGCCAGCGAAACCCTGGCCGGGCCTCGCATCGCGGTAATCCCCCAGGGCGATGTGATCAGCAGCTACAAGGGCGCGCGCTGGAGCGACCCAGTGCCGCTGCTGGTACGCAACCGCCTGCTCGATGGGTTCCAGCGCGATGGTCGGGTACAGCGCCTGAGCGCCGATGACAGCAACCTGCAAGCCGACTACGAGCTGGTCGGCGAGCTGCAGGCCTTCCAGAGCGAGTACCGTGCCGACGGTGCCGTGGAAGTGGTGATCCGCTATGACGCACGCCTGGTGCAAGGGCGCAGCCAGCGCATCCTCGCCAGCCACCGCTTCGAGGTGCGCCAGCCGCTGGGCGACACGCAGGTCTCGGCGGTGGTCGGCGGTTTCGGCGCAGCGAGCGATCGGTTGGTGGGGCAATTGGTGGACTGGACGGTAGCCCAGGCCAGCCAGGCTCAGGCGAAGAACCAGTAGCAGACGCAGATCGCCGCGATCACCCCGGCAAGCTCGGCAAGCAGGGCGCAGCCCACCGCGTGGCGTACGCGTTGGATGCCCACTGCGCCGAAATACACCGCCAGCACATAAAAGGTGGTCTCGGTACTGCCTTGTACAGTCGCCGCTACCAGTGCAGGGAAGCTATCGACACCGTGGGTCTGCATGGTTTCGATCAGCATGGCGCGCGCCGCGCTGCCGGAGAACGGCTTGACCAATGCCGTGGGCAGGCCTTCGACGAAGCGGGTGTCCAGGCCCATCCACTCGACGGTGTGGCGAATGCCGTCCAACGCCAGTTCCAGGGCGCCGGAGGCACGCAGCACGCCAACCGCGCAAAGCATGGCGACGAGGTACGGCAGCAGCCCCTTGGCGACATCGAAACCTTCTTTGGCGCCCTCCACGAACGCTTCATAGACCTTGACCCGCCGTAACGCGCCGACGACCAGGAACACGACGATCACGCCGAACAGCGTCAGGTTGCCGAGGATCGACGACAGGCTGGCCAGCGCTGTCGCCGAGAGGGTGCCAAGAAACGCCATGAAGGCCCCCAGCAACAGGGCGCCAGGCACCAGGTAGGCCAGTACCACCGGGTCCCACAGGCGCAGGCGCTGCATGACCGCCACCGACAGCAGGCCCACCAGGGTCGAGGCGCTGGTGGCCAGCAGGATCGGCAGGAACACCAGGGTAGGGTCCATGGCGCCTTGCTGGGCGCGATACATGAAGATGGTCACCGGCAACAGGGTCAGCGACGAGGCGTTGAGCACCAGGAACAGGATCTGTGCATTGCTCGCCGTGGTGCTGCTGGGGTTGAGGTCCTGCAGGGCGCGCATGGCCTTCAGGCCGATGGGCGTGGCCGCGTTGTCCAGGCCCAGGCCATTGGCGGCGAAGTTCATGGTGATCAGGCCCAAGGCAGGGTGCCCAGGTGGCACTTCGGGCATCAGCCGGGCGAACAGCGGGCCCAGGACCTTGGCCAGCCATTCGACGATACCAGCCTGTTCGGCGATTTTCAGAAAGCCCAGCCAGAGGGTGAGGGTGCCGAACAGCAAGACCATGACCTCCACCGAGAGCTTGGCCATGGCGAAGATGCTCTCGACCATCGCGGCGAAGATGCCGGCGTTGCCTGCCACCAGCCATTGGGCCAGGGCGGATACCGCCGCCACCAGGAAAAAGCCGAGCCAAAGGCCGTTGAGCATCCGTGTGTTCCCCCTGAAAAATGCTCCGAATGATAGCGGAATTGCAGGGTGGCTGTACCGGCCCAATCGCCGGCGAGCCGGCTCCCAGGTACGCCGCCAGCGCTGCCCCTGTAGGAGCCGGTTTACCGGCGATTTTTCCTGCGGCCAACAAAAAGCCCCGACCAAAGCCGGGGCTTCCTGTGCAGCGCTGAATACCTTACTGGTTCTGCTGGGCCGGCTTGCCAGCCGCCACCACCGCCTCATGCTTGTTACCGGCCATCAGCGAGCTGTAGTAGCGCTCGCCCTTGGCAGCGTCGTACATGCCTTCCCAGCGGGCGACCACCAGTGCCGCCAGGGCGTTGCCGATCACGTTCAGGGCGGTGCGGGCCATGTCCATGATGCGGTCGACACCGGCGATGAAGGCCAGGCCTTCCAGCGGGATGCCCACGCTGCCCAGGGTCGCCAGCAGCACCACGAAGGAAACACCCGGTACACCGGCGATACCCTTGGAGGTGACCATCAGGGTCAGCACCAGCAGCAGTTGCTGGCTCCAGGACAGGTCGATACCGTACAGCTGGGCGATGAAGATGGCCGCGATGCTCTGGTACAGGGTCGAACCGTCCAAGTTGAACGAGTAGCCGGTCGGGACCACGAAGCTGCAGATCGACTTCGGCGCGCCGTAGGCTTCCATTTTCTCGATCACCCGCGGCAGCACGGTTTCCGAGCTGGAGGTGGAGTAGGCCAGGATCAGCTCGTCTTTCATGATGCGCATGATCTTGATGACCGAGAAGCCGAACAGGCGCGCCACCAGGCCCAGCACCATGAAGGCGAAGAAGGCGATGGCGAAGTACACCAGCAGTACCAGCTTGGCCAATGGCAGCAGCGAGGCGAAGCCGAAGTTGGCGACGGTCACGGCGATCAGGGCGAACACACCGATCGGGGCATAGTTCATGATCATGTGGGTGACCTTGAACATGGTCTCCGACACGCCCTGGAAGGTACGGACCAGCGGATCGCGCAGATCGCCCGGCAGGCTCGACAGACCCAGGCCGAACATCACCGAGAAGAAGATGATCGGCAGCATCTCGCCACGGGCCACGGCCGCGAAGATGTTGGACGGGATCAGGTTCAGCAGGGTCTCGATGAACGCATGCTCATGCTGCACTTCGGCCGCGGTGGCCTGGTACTTGGAGATGTCGACGGTACCCAGGGTGCTCATGTCGATGCCCGCACCCGGATGGAACAGGTTGGCCAGCACCAGGCCGACGACGATGGCGATGGTGGTCACCACCTCGAAGTAGACGATGGTCTTCAGGCCGATACTGCCCAGTTTCTTCGCGTCGCCAACCCCGGCAATACCCACGATCAGCGACGAAATCACGATCGGGACGACGATCATCTTGATCAGGCGAATGAAGATGTCACCGGCTGGCTGCAGGACATTACTGATCCACCATGCCTTTTCTGCACTGAAATGGTTCAGCAGCGCGCCGATCGCAACGCCAAGGACGAGTCCGATGAGGATCTGCCAGGCGAGGCTCAGTTTTGCCTTCTTCATGTCATTACCCTTTCTTCTAGTGGTCATGGGTGCCAAGCGGAAAAACGCATCCCAGGGCCTTTGGCAGCACATTGGGCAACGTTGGGCTTCCGTCCGGCGACGCCATCGAAGGTCACCGCAAGCGAGCGTCTGGGCGCTCGGGCCAGCGAAAAAGGCGGCAACTATTGCGACGGGAAGAGGGGCAGTCTAATGCCGGAAACGACTACCCCATGCCGAATCGGCATGAGGCTCGGAGGCAAAAACGAGCATCTGAGAGGGTTGGGCTTCCTGCGTTCGGATTTCCGAACAAGACCAAAGCGCCATTTTTCGGCAGATTTGACAGTGGTCATTTGGATGTTCCCGCGCTTTGTTCGACAATCCGAATGGCGCCGAATAGGACTGCGCGGCAACGCACCTGGAAGAAAAAAATTTCGATGTACGGTCGAGGCAAAATGTGCCTCGGGATGAAAAAGCCAAACAGTAGGCCCTTTCCTATATAGGCGCCTCGGAAGTCCGGCCTGGCACTTGTGTCGCCTGACTCGCCGGCCATGACTTCCGATGCCGCCTTACCTGACCCGGCCCATGACGGAGGTACTCCCTGTACCCCTAGGCCACTCCGATCCTGAAGCAATCAGAACAGCCCGGCCCCCTGGTCATGCGCCACCCCTCCTCGGAGCGGCGCACCATAGAAGCCTGAAAGATAAAAAGGTTCAGCTTCTATCTGGTTACAAACCACGACCTTCGGTCAGTACCACTTCGGGTCGCGCTTGAGCTGCTCGCGCAGCATGGCTTTCATGCCTTCGTCTGGGTCGCCCAGCCAACGGTACTGCGCGTGACGGGTAGGCGATTTGTCCGAAGGCAGGCCTTCGGGCACTTCAACGAGCATCCCGTAGGCATCCTCCTTGTCCCAACTGAACGCCACTATCAGGCGCTTGTAGGTGCAGTTGCTCTCGGATTCGCACAAGGGCCCGACCAGGTACTTGTCGCCATCCTCGGTCACGGCCGACATCTGCTCCTGAGAGCTGCCGCTGAGGTTGATCACCCAATCGGGCAGGCGTTCCTCATCTTTTATGGTGTCCTGCCAGGTTTCTCGATATTCGGGGTCCGAACCCAGCAGTTGGCTGACCCGGACCTGGCCGTCATTGGCCGCCATCGCCGCCGCGCTGCCGCCCAGAAGCAGGGCGGCAGCCAGGACGTTGCATAGCATCCGGCTCATGCTCAACCTCTACCGCGTCCGAAGAAGAAGGAAGCCACGAACAGGACCAGGAAGACGATGAACAGGATCTTCGCGATACCCGTGGCGGCGCCGGCAATACCACCGAAGCCCAGCACGGCGGCGACAATGGCGATGATCAGGAAAGTGATGGCCCAACTCAGCATGATGGTTCTCCTTTCTTTTTCGAAATCTGTCTGCTCAGAACACCCAGCGTTCCTGAGTGACGACGCTCTCCAGAGTGTCGGATGAAACGTTTTCCGCTGGCAGCGGCGCTGCCGCTCTCACCAGGGTGTTGGCACGAGTCGACTGCAACTGCGTCAACAATGCGGTCTGCGCCGCGACCTGCTCGGCGAGCCGTGCGGTCTGCCAGCTGTAGTAGAACTGGCCAGCGGCGAGCGTCAGCAGCAGGGCCAGGCCGAGGTACAGGCACTGGCGCCAGGGCAGTTCGGCGGTCTGCGAGCGGTTGACGGATTGGCGATTCATGCCGGCTCCTCCTGCTGTGTTTTTTATTCGAACCTGACAGGGAAGTTGCAGCCTGCATGCCAGCCCGGGCCGACTTTTAAAATCCTTTTATTTCAAAGAGTTAGGCAAATTTAGAGTCCTCCCTGGGCACGTATCCTGCACGATGGCCTTTTCCAAGCCGTGCGTTTTGCACGATCAGCCTTCGACTTTACTGGCCACTTTCAACAGGTCCGCGTCCACTCCTCTTACGCCGATGATCTGGCGCGCCACTTCGACGGCGATGGTTTTCTGCTCACTGCTGACCACCTCGCCTGAAAGGCGCACCAGGCCTTGTTCGCTGGCCACCTTGAGGTTGAGGCCGTCGAGGTTTCGGCTGAAGCGGTAGCTCGCCTGGATCTTATCGACGATCCAGTTATCGCTCGGCTGCGGCCCGGTCGGTGCATCCACGGGTTTTTCCCGGGCCTTGGCCATGGCCGCGCTGTCCAGGCTGACCAGGTTGTTGACCAGGTGCACCCCTTCGGTGGTGCGCGCCAGCACACCGGCAAGCTCCTTGGCCTCGGCGCTGTCGACCTTGCCGCGTAAAGTCACCACGCCCTCACGGCTCTCCACTTCGATCGATGCCTTTTCGGTGACCGTGCTCCAAAGCAATCGGGCGCGTATGACCGCAGCCAGCGTCGCGTCCTCCAACCGCTGGGCATAGGCGCGCAGTTCCAGCGGACGCTCGACGAGTTGGGGGTTGACCCGCAGCTGGTTGTCGACCTGTTCGATACCACGGGTCGCCAAGGCGACATGCTCGGCCAGCTGGCGCTCCACCTCGTTCTCCACCTCACCGGACAGCATGGCTTTGGGCCCATCCACAGCCACCTCGATACGGAACGGGTTGAGCACCCGGTTGAGCGACAGGGCCGTTTGCAGCGCACCTTCGAGGCGGGCGTTTTGCGCGGTATCGGCCAAGGCAGGCGTAAGCGTGGGCAACAACAAGGCTGCCAGCAGAGCGGTTCGAGGGAATACAGGCATGGGGGCACCTCCTTTCGTGGCAAAAAATTGAAGATCGTCGCAACTGCCATGCCAGTCGAATGGTCTGTCAAAACGCCCGATCTGTTTCGCATCGGTGAATGAACAGGCCAATGGCTAGCATGCAAACGACAGATTCCTTCAGAATGGACCATGCAACTTGCCCGATTTTTCCGACACTAATTGAGATCAATCCCGAAGGAGCGTAGGAAAATGGAATCAGCCCAGGACAACCAAGGCCGCATTCTGCTGGTGGATGATGAATCCGCAATCCTGCGAACCTTCCGCTACTGCCTCGAAGATGAAGGCTATAGCGTGGCCACGGCCAGCAGCGCTGCCCAGGCCGATGCCTTGCTGCAGCGCCAGGTGTTCGACCTGTGCTTCCTCGATTTGCGCCTGGGCGAAGACAACGGCCTCGACGTACTCGCCCAGATGCGCATCCAGGCCCCCTGGATGCGCGTGGTCATCGTGACAGCCCATTCCGCGGTGGACACCGCAGTGGATGCCATCCAGGCCGGCGCCGCCGATTACCTGGTCAAGCCATGCAGCCCGGACCAATTGCGCCTTGCCACCGCCAAGCAGCTGGAGGTGCGCCAGCTGTCGGCACGCCTGGAGGCGCTGGAAGGCGAAGTACGCAAGCCCAAGGACGGCCTGGACTCCCACAGCCCAGCGATGATGGCAGTACTGGAAACCGCCCGGCAGGTAGCGAGCACCGATGCCAACATTCTCATCCTCGGCGAGTCAGGCACCGGCAAGGGCGAACTGGCACGCGCCATCCACGGCTGGAGCAAGCGAACGCGCAAGGCCTGCGTGACCATCAACTGCCCGTCGCTGAATGCCGAACTGATGGAAAGCGAACTGTTCGGCCATACCCGCGGGGCCTTTACCGGCGCCAGCGAAAGTACCCTGGGGCGAGTCAACCAGGCCGACGGCGGCACCCTGTTCCTCGATGAGATCGGCGATTTCCCCCTGACCTTGCAACCCAAGCTGCTGCGTTTCATCCAGGACAAGGAATACGAGCGGGTCGGCGACCCGGTCACCCGCCGCGCCGATGTCCGCATCCTTGCCGCGACCAACCTCAACCTCGAGGAAATGGTCCGCGACGGGCGCTTCCGTGAAGACCTGCTCTATCGCCTGAACGTCATCACCCTGCACCTGCCGCCGCTGCGTGAGCGCAGCGAAGACATCCTCACCCTGGCCGAGCGCTTCCTGGCCCGCTTCGTCAAGGAGTACGCACGCCCAGCCCGGGTGTTCAGCGACGAGGCGCGCACGGCGCTGCTCAACTACCGCTGGCCCGGCAACATCCGGGAACTGCGCAACGTGGTGGAACGGGCGAGCATCATCTGCCCACAGGAACGGGTGGAAATCGCCCACCTGGGCATGGCCGAAGCGCCCACCAGCAACGCACCGCGTATCGGCGCCGCCTTGAGCCTGGACGAGCTTGAGCGCGCGCACATCGGCGCGGTCCTGGCAGCCAGCGATACCCTGGACCAGGCGGCCAAAACCTTGGGTATCGATGCCTCGACCCTGTACCGCAAGCGCAAGCAGTACAACCTATGAAATGGCCGATGAAGCTGCGTACGCGGCTTTTCCTGAGCATCTCGGCGCTGGTCAGCGTCGCCTTGCTTGGCCTGTTGCTCGGGCTGGTGAGCGTGGTGCAGATGGCCACCGTTCACCAGCGGCTGGTGGAGGAAACCACGCGAACATTGGAGATCGGGCTGAAGCTGCGGCAAAACCTCGGTGAGCAGTTGACCCTGATTCTCGATGAAAACACTGACTCGCGCAGCCTGCTGGCGTTGCAGGAAGACTTCCAGTCCCTGCTCAACCAGGACCTGGCCGAAGGCGCAGAACGTACCGCTTTCAGCAAGACCAGCAGCAACTACCAGGCGTTTCTCCAGGCCTACCGGGACAGTACGGCACCCGCGCGAAACATGAGCCCCGACCTGCCGCTGGGAGCCGCCTTCCACCAGGTCCGCAACGACCTCATCGACTCCCACAGGCAGGCCCTTGAACATATCACCAGCGCAGAGGCCCATACCCGCGATCGCGCCTTGCTGGTCAGTGGTCTGCTCAGCCTGCTTGGCCTGGCAGTATTGGTACTGGGGTTCGCCACCGCCCACAACATCGCCCAGCGCTTCGGCCAGCCGATCGAGGCCTTGGCCAAGGCCGCCGACCAGGTCGGCCAAGGCAATTTCGATGTCACCTTGCCGATCACCCAGGCCAGCGAGCTCAACCAGCTCACCCGGCGCTTCGGGCTGATGGCCGATGCCTTGCGCAAGCACCAGGCTACCAATGTCGATGAATTGCTGGCCGGCCAGCAACGCCTTCAGGCAGTGCTCGACAGCATCGACGACGGCCTGCTGATCATCGATCGCCAGGGTTGCCTGGAGCACCTGAACCCCGTGGCCCAGCGCCAACTGGGCTGGGACGCAGGCCGAGTTGGCAGCGGCCTGGCCGAGGCGTTGCAACGCCCGGAACTGGAGCAGCAACTTCGCCAGGTCCTGCGCGGCGGTAGCCTGGACCGGCCGCCCGATGACCTGAGCATCGAAATAGACGAGGAGACCCGGCTGCTGACCTACAGCCTTACGCCGGTCTGCCACCCACAGGGGCCGATCCTGGGCGCCGTGATGGTACTGCATGACGTCACCGAGCAACGTGCCTTCGAACGGGTTCGCAGTGAATTCGTCCTAAGAGCCTCCCACGAATTGCGCACGCCGGTCACCGGCATGCACATGGCCTTCGGCCTGCTGCGCGAGCGCGTGAGCTTTCCACCCGAAGCGCGGGAGAACGACCTGCTCGAGACCATTGGCGAGGAAATGCAGCGCCTGACCCAGCTGATCAACGACCTGCTCAACTTCTCCCGCTACCAGAGTGGCCTGCAGAAGCTGGAGCTGGCCCCTTGCGCCATCGACCAGTTGCTTGAGCATGCTCAGGCGCGCTTCGCCGAGCTGGCCGCGCAGAAGGCGATCGAGCTGTTCATCGACCTGGAGTCGCCCTTGCCACGTATCCAGGCGGACGCAGCCCAGCTGGACCGAGTATTGGACAACCTGCTGCACAACGCCATCCGCCATACCGCCAGCGGCGGGCGCATTCGCCTGCACGCGCGGCGGCATGCCGAACGGGTCATCATCGGGGTCGAGGACAACGGCGAAGGCATCGCCTATGGCCAACAAGGCCGAATCTTCGAGCCGTTCGTCCAGGTCGGTCGCAAGAAGGGCGGTGCCGGGCTTGGCCTGGCCTTGTGCAAGGAAATCGTCCAGCTGCATGGTGGCCGCATGGGCGTGTACTCCCGGCCTGGGCAGGGCACCCAGTTCTACATGGCCTTGCCTGTCTAGTGTGGTGGTATTTGTGAACACCACACTCGGCTACCTGCGGTTGCGCCGCTCGCGGGTGACCAGCACGGTGAACTGGCGGGCGGTGAGTGGATGGGCGAACAGCCAGCCCTGGCCGTAATTGACCCCTTCGCTGTTGAGCAGTACCGCCTGGTCTTCGCATTCGATGCCCTCGGCGATCACCCGCAAGTGCAGGGAATGGGCCATGCGGATGATGTGCGGCGCTACGCCACTGCTCGCCGCATCGTGACCCAAGGCATCGACGAAGGCCTTGTCGATCTTCAGACAGTCCACCGGCAGGGTCTGCAAGTAGGCCAGGCTGCAGTAGCCGGTGCCGAAGTCGTCGATCAGCACCTGGTGGCCCACGGCCCTCAGGGCCTGCAGGTTGTTACGCGCCACCACCACATCGATCAGGCCACGTTCAGTCACTTCGAAGGCTATCTGGCTGGCAGCCACCCGGTGATGCGCCAGCAGCCGGGCCGCCACCCGGCCGATACGGGGGACCATGACATCGCACGCCGCGAGGTTCACCGAGATATACAGTTCAGGGTTGGCCCGCAGCAACTGGCTCAGCTGCTCCAGTACCCGCTGCAGGACGAAGTCGGTTATCTGGCGGATCTGCCCGGTGTTCTCGGCCAAGGGGATGAACAGCTCCGGGCTGGTCAGGGTGCCATCGGGCCGTAGCCAGCGCACCAGCGCCTCGGCACCGACGCAGCGCCGGCTGTTCAATTCGAAGATCGGCTGGTAGAGCACCTGCAACTCTCCCCGGCGCAGGGCGTTCTGCAATTCCGAACTCATCGAGCGCCGTTGCAGGATCAGTTGCAGGACCAGCCAGCCGATGCAGCACGCCAGCACCAGGCTGCCAGGGAACAACAGCCAGAGCATGCCGTTCATTTTCAGGGGCAGGCTTGCTCGCGGCGCGATCAGCACCAGTTGGTAGTCCGGCGATTTGGTCTGCATGTAATAGAGCAGCCGGTCATCCTGTTCCACCAGGGGCTGACGCGACGGTGGCGGCCAATCAGCCGCCGGCGGCCAGCGCTGGGGCGGGCCAAGCACCGGGATGGCGCGGCTGCCGTGGTCGAGGACCACCAACACGCTGCTGCCCAGGGGCAGGTCGACCACATCGGTGAGGTGCCCCCGCGAAGTGGAGACCAGGAACTTGCCCCGGCCAAGCATCAACGCCGCCAGGTTCTCGTTGGGCTCGGTGGAGGTATTGAGCCAATAGCTGTAGGTCGGCCCTTGGATGTCCGGGGCCCGGAACGGCTCGATGGCTCGTTCGCCGCCGCGGTTGGAGCACGCTTCGGCACCATCGACGTACGCCGCCTCGTAGATGAAGCGCGAACTCAGCCCCACTTGCTGCAACGCGGCGATCATCGCGGCATCGCAACCACGCAACGGTTGCGCCTGGAGCTGGTCGACCCCTTCGCGCAGTTGCCCGAAGATCTGTTCCAGCCGCTCCAGGAAACGCTCGCCCCGGGCATTCATCTGCGCGCTTTCGTTCTGCTTCACCTGCTGGAAGGCCACGCCGAGGCTTGCCGTGAGCAACAGGACGGCGCTGGAAAATGCGGCCAGCCCAGCCAGCATCCAGGGACGGTGGAAAAATTGACGCAGTGCCGCAAGGAACGCTGACATCGCAGACATCCAGTTGATTACCAAGAGGTATAGCAACTGTGCACACGGTCAGCGTTGCCGTTGGGCGCAATCCCGACCCGTTCGGGGCAATAACCGATCAGCGTGTGCGGTTGAGCACCTGCAGCATGGCGGCGGTCTGGGCGTCAGGCATGCCATCGAAACGCTGCGGGCGGAAGCGCATTTGGAAAGCCGCGATTACGTGACGGGTGGACACATCCAGCTCGCCGGTCTGGTCGATGGCGTAGCCGAAGCGTGCCAGCTGCTGCTGATACCAGGTGATCGTCGGCGGGTTGACGCTGAAGTAGGCCTGCTGGCGAGCCACCGCATTGGCCTCTGGCCACACACCCAGCCCAGCATCGGCCAGGCGTTTCCAGGGGAACATCGGCCCCGGGTCGAGCTTGCGCAACGGTGCGATGTCGCTGTGGCCAATGATGTGTCGGGGCTCGATATTGTTGCGCTTGACGATGTCCTTGAGCAGCGCGATCAACGCCTGGATCTGCGCCTCGCTGTAGGGGTGCCAGACCCGCCCGTTGGGCGTGTCGGTGTAGCCTGGGTTGACGATTTCAATGCCGATGGAGCTGGAGTTCAGCCAAGTGCGGTCTTGCCATTGGCTATCGCCGGCATGCCAGGCCCGGCGGTTCTCGTCGACCAGCTGGTAGACCGTGGCAGGCCCGTCGCCGATCAGGTAGTGGCTGCTGACTTCGCCATGGGTCAGCAGCGCCAGCGAGCGTTCCAGCGAAGCGTTGGTGTAATGCAGGACCACGAACTGGATACGGCTGTCGTGGTTGACCGAAGGGTGATTGCGGTCGATGCGCAGGCCGGTGGAGCAGCCCACCAGCAATAAGAGCAACAGCCCGCCAAATAGCGTTTTCATGGGAGAGGGCACATCAATGATCGCGTAAGCGCTACAGTATAACGTGCCCCCTGATCCGGTGCTTCAGTAAACGACCATCAGCGGGTGCACATGACAAGGAATTCCAGCGAGTTGTCACCGCTGCTTCCGTTCTTGTCGACCAACTGGGTCATCACATCGACTTTGGCCACCACGGGTTTACCGATGACCTTGGCCTGCCCGTACAGCTGCCGGTCGTAATCGCTCGCATCGATGGGGGACACGCTGCAAAAGCCGGGGTCTTGGTGAACGATGCGCTTGTTCAGATGAAGCTTGTACAAACTGAAGTAGTTTGGCTGAGGCTGGTGCTCGACCTTCACGATCCATTCCGGCCATTGCCGAAGAACCGTACCATCCGCCGCCACTTGAGCGGTGAACAGGTGTTCCTTGGCCACTACGGAAGTCTGAATACCCAGACCGATTACCAATGCTGCAAGCCCTTTGGTGATTTTCATCAGCTACTCCTGTCTGATCGACGCGCCGCCGCCTGACCATCAGGCATACGGCAGGCAATTGTCAGACCGAGACAGGTGTCAGCTGCAGTACATATCTATGCCTGTTCCACCCGGTTGCGTCCCTGGTCCTTGGCGCGGTAGAGCGCTGCATCGGCACGTTTGAGAACCTGGTCGGCGCGCTCACCGACGCGGAACGCACTGAAACCGATGGAAGTGGTGATGACCACCCGTTCTCCCTTGAAGTGGAATGGACAGGCCTCGACCGTCGCCCGCAGCACCTCTGCCAGCTTGGCGCCGACCTCCGGAACGGTCTGCGGCAGCAGCAGAACGAACTCCTCTCCCCCGAACCGGGCAATGAAGTCCTGCCCACGCAGGCGTTTGCGCAGCTGGCCTGCGACGATCTTCAGCACCTTGTCACCGGCCAGGTGGCCATAGCTGTCGTTGATCCGCTTGAAGTGATCGAGGTCGAGGATCGCCATCAGCAGGGTGCCACCTTGGACCTGCCATTTCTTCACTTCCTGCTCCACACGCTCCGACCAGGCCGCGCGGTTGGGCAGGCCAGTCAGGGGGTCGAGCAGGGCTTTCTGGCGCTGCTCCTCCAGGTGCTCGCGGTAGCCGAGGGCTTCCTGCTCCATGTTCTGCACGCGCTCGGCCAGGCCTTGCAGGCGACTCGCCAGTTCCTGTTCACGACGGTCGCGCTCGTGCTGGTGTTCGTCCATGGTGGACAACAGGCCTTCCAGGCGGGTCTCCAGCACGCGCTTGAGGCTACCCAGGTCAGCCGCGCCCTGGACGCTGCTCTGCAGCCCGTCGACCTGCTCGCGCAACTGATGATCCAACTGGCGGGCAGCACTGCTGTTGTCGGCATGCCCGGCGCTGGCCTCGTGCAGATGGCTCTGGAAGGTGGCCAGGCGTTCGTTGAGCTGTTGCAGGTAGGCCTCGAATTCATGCTGGCCGCTGTCGGTGATCGCCAGCATCAGCACGGCCAGGTCATCCAGTACCGGGATCAGCTCGTACCAGTTCAGCCCTCGTGACACCCGCTCACGCATGGCCTGCGCCTGGGCCTTGTAGGGCTCCGGCAGGCTCAGGTCATCGAGCAACCCGATCAACGTCTGCTCGATATGCATGGCAACCATGCTGTAGGGCGGTTCGACGGCGTCGGGCAGGTCGAAGGAGCCCTCGCCGGGGCCATCCAGAATTGTCATCGGCAAGGCCTCTGGCGCCTCGACCTCGACCGGTTGCGGTTGCAGCGCTGGCGCCGGGGGCTGGGTGGCAGGTGCCAAGACCGTTTCTTCCGAAGGCGTCATCGGGTCGATGGGCCGCGCCTGCGCGTCTGGTTCGTTCGGTGGGGTGGTTGATTCTTGCGGCTCAGTCAAGGGTTGCAGGGCATCCACGTCGACCGGAAGCGAAGGTTCACTTGGCGGTTGAGGTGCGGGATCGACATGAGTGACATCCACCGACGCGGCGGCGGGCTCCGCCTCGGCCTCCCGGCCGCCAAACAGGCGCTGGAGAAAGCCTGGCCGTATCTCTTCGTCCGGCCGTTGCAGCGCGCTCAACGCACGCCCCTGCAGGCCACTGAGCTCGCCCAGCAGGGGCGGCAGCTCGCGGGATTGGCTGACACCCGCCTCGAGCTTCTTGGACAGCTTTTTCAGCGGGCGAGCCACCTCGCCGGGCAACGACAGGCCCTGCAGTTGATCAACCAACGCTGTCAGCGCCTCGCTGACCTGGGTCATGCGCGTCTCGCGGCGCTGCTCGGAGTCGAGCACGGCCTTTTCCAAGCGTGGCAGTAGCCCTGCCAGGCCAGCATCCATATTGTCGCTGCGGATGACTTCGCGCAGCTCCTTCATGCACTGGTCGACAGTCTTGTCGCTACCCTCGGCCGCGAGGGTGCTGCGCACCAGACCACGACGCAACAGGTCCAGGCGAGCCTCCCAGCGGCGCTCAAGCTGCTCTTGCCGTTCAATGCTCTTGAGGTACTTCTCTTTCCAGCGCTCGCCTTCGTCTGTCATGCCTGAATCCGCGAACCGGTGATGGCAACTAGCCCAAAACCGGCAGCGTATCCACAGTCAATGCATCAGGCAAACGAATCTCGACGGCAACCGGAAGGTGATCGGAAATCGGCTGGGCCAATACCTCGACCCGCTCCAAGGTCAGGCTGGGGCTGAGCAGGATATGGTCCAGGCAACGCTGTGGGCGCCAGCTGGGGAACGTCGCCTCGACCTGGGGGGCGACCAGCCCAAGGTCACGCAGCGGCGAATGCTCGAGCAGGTCGGTGGCATGGGTGTTCATGTCTCCCATCAGCACCTGGTGGCGATAGCCGCCAATCAACTCGCGCACGTAGGCCAGTTGCCGAGCACGGGTCTTGGCGCCCAGGGCCAGGTGCATCATCACCACGATCAGGGCATCGTCGCCTTCGCCGAAACGTACCAGGATCGCACCGCGGCCGGCAGGGCCGGGCAGGGGGTGGTCCTCCAGATGCTGGGGCTTGAGCCGGCTGAGCACACCATTGCTGTGCTGTGCGAAACGGCCCAGGTTGCGGTTCAATTGCTGGTACCAATAGGGAAAGGCACCGAGCTGGGCCAGGTGTTCGACCTGATTGACATAACCCGACCGCAGGCTGCCGCCATCGGCTTCCTGCAAGGCCACCAGGTCGAAATCGGCGAGCAGGTCACCGATTTTCTGCAGGTTGCCGGCACGCCCGTTGTGCGGCAGCAAGTGCTGCCAGCTGCGGGTCAGGTAGTGCCGGTAGCGCTCGGTGCTGATGCCCACCTGGATATTGAAGCTGAGCAACCGCAGGCGCCCGTCCTCCGGCAGGCCAGGGGCCTGCAGGTGGTGCTCGTTGACCTGCGGTTGTCGCAGGCCGACCAGGCGGGTGGACCGAAAGCGGTTCATGGGCAACGCCGCTTACTTGGCGGCGCGCTCCTTGGCGATCAGCTGGTCGGCAACGTCCAGCACACCTTCCGGCCCGCCGGCGGTACCCAGGTCGAAGCGGTACTTGCCGTTGACCACCATGCTCGGCACGCCTGTGATTTCGTATTTCTTCGCCAGGTCCTTGGCCTGCTGCACCTGGCCTTTGATGGCGAAGGAATTGAAGGTGGCGAGGAACTTGTCCTTGTCCACACCCTGGGTGGCCAGGAAGTCGGCCATTTCTTCAGGCTTGGTCAGGCGCTTGCGCTGGTTCTGGATGGCATCGAAGACGGCGGCGTGAACTTTGTGTTCGACACCCATGGCTTCGAGGGTCAGGAACATCTGGCCGTGGGCATCCCAAGGGCCACCGAACATGGCCGGTACGCGCTTGAAGTGGACATCGGCCGGCAGTTTCTCGGCCCATGGGTTGATGGTCGGTTCGAAGTGGTAGCAATGCGGGCAGCCGTACCAGAACAGCTCGACGACTTCGATCTTGCCCGGTTCGGAAACAGGGACAGGGTTGCTCAGCTCGAAATACTGCTGGCCCTCGACAGGCTCCGCAGCCTGGACGGCGGTCATTCCGAATACGCTGGCGGCGACCAGCGCAGCGCTGAGAATCAGTTTACGCATGCTTTACTCCTGAGCAGTCATTGGTCGCCTCGACGCGACCGGTACTGTGACCGGCCGGGAAGGGCTCGAGTTCTCTAGTGTACGGCTACGGAAGGAAAAAAGGACGGCCCGAGCCGCCCTTTCATCTTTGCCGCACAGCATTAACCGAATGTTAATGCATGGGCCGGTTCGCGGGTAAAGCCGCCCCCACAGGTACAGCGCCAGCCTTGTAGGAGCCGGCTTGCCGGCGATAGGGCCCCACAGGCCTCAGTGCAGCCCCTGGATATAGCTGGCCAAGGCCTCGATGTCCTTGTTGCTCAGCTTGCCGGCGATCGAACGCATGGTCATGGCATCGCCGTCGTTGGTGCGGTTGCCTTCACGGAAGTCGGTGAGCTGCTTGGCCACGTACTGAGCATGCTGGCCGCCCAAGTGCGGGAAACCGGCCAGGGCGATGCCAGCGCCGTTCGGCGAGTGGCAGCCCGTGCAGGCCGGCATGCCTTTCTCCAGGTCGCCGCCGTTGAACAGCGCCCGGCCACGCTCGACCAGTTTCGGATCGGCTGCGCCGACGCTGCCTTTCTGGCTGGAGAAATAGGCGGCGATATCGGCCAGGTCCTGGTCGCTGAAGTTGGCCAGCATGCCGGTCATTTCCAGCACGGTACGCTTGCCGGACTTGATGTCGTGCAGTTGTTTTTCGAGGTAGCGCTGGCCTTGGCCGGCGAGTTTGGGGAAGTTCGGCGCCAAGCTGTTGCCATCGGGGTTGTGGCAGGCTCCACAGACAGCTGTCTTGGCCTGGCCGGCAGCAGCATCGCCTTTGATGGGTTGCGCAGCATTGGCCGCACCTGCGACACCCATGGTCAACAGCAGACTCACGAATAGTTTGTTCATCAGCTAATCCAACACGGCTAGGGGTGAAATGTTATGTATCGGGGCTGCCGCTCATCCAGAGGATGAGGTTGCGGTAGTCCTCGTTACTGCAATCCATGCACAATCCACGCGGCGGCATAGCCTTGAAACCCTGGGTAACATGTGCCACCAGTGTCTCCATGCCTTGCGCCAGCCTGGGTTCCCATGCTGCCCGGTCTCCCTGCTTGGGGGCCTGGGGCAACTGGCCGGCGTGACAGGCCGCACAGGTGCGGTTGTACAACGCCTCGGGATCCTGTGTAGCCTGAGCGCTGAAAATCGGCAGGAACAAACCGACAGCAAGCAGCCATTTCGCCATGCGCAACGACCTTTCAGGGTTGGGGGCCGCGCTGCGTTCTGATGCGCGAGCTATTGTTCGACACCCCATGCACATCACCCTACGCCGGGATAATGCGCACACAAAAACTGGGGCATTATATACTTCCGCCATCCAAACGGAAACGACACCGCTTGCCGCGCCCAGTGCCTGAATGGCGGGCCTTGGCAACACCCACATCGGATATCCCATGCAAGTCAAAAACCCCATCCTCGGCCTCTGCCAGAAAGCCAAATTCGCCCTCAGCGCCGCCAAGGTCGAACAATGCCCTCAAGACCAGGGTTACGAGGTGGCTTTCGCCGGCCGTTCCAATGCCGGCAAATCCAGCGCTCTCAACACCCTGACCCATGCCAGCCTGGCGCGTACCTCCAAGACTCCGGGTCGCACTCAGTTGTTGAATTTCTTCAGTCTGGACGATGAACGGCGTTTGGTCGACCTGCCGGGCTACGGATATGCAAAAGTGCCGATTCCGCTCAAGCAGCACTGGCAGCATCACCTGGAGGCCTACCTGGGCAGCCGCGAGTGCCTGCGCGGGGTGATCCTGTTGATGGACGTGCGTCACCCGATGACCGATTTCGACAAGATGATGCTCGACTGGTCCAAGGCCAGCGCCATGCCCATGCACATCCTGCTGACCAAGGCCGACAAGCTCACCTTCGGCGCGGCCAAGAACACGCTGCTCAAGGTGCAGTCGGAAATCCGCAAGGGCTGGGGCGACGGGGTGACCATCCAGCTGTTCTCGGCGCCCAAGCGCATGGGTCTGGAAGAAGCCTACGGCGTGCTGGCCGAGTGGATGGAGCTGGAAGACAAGCCCGTCATTTGAAGGTTTGCTCGTAATCTGTGGGAACGGGTTAACCCGCTCTCATAGAACAACGCATAACCGTTTGATTTGCGGCACCCTGTAGGAGCGGGCTTGTCCCGCGATTAGGCCGGGCCCGATATCACCGTCGCCTGGCAAGGGCTTCGCCCTTGATCGCGGGACAAGCCCGCTCCTACAGAAGAAGGCGGCGCTAGCCACTTGTTCTCTGCGCGACAGCGCAGCCCGAAGGGCTGGGTAATCTCCCACAGGGTATCTCTACAAGCCATAAGTCAAATTCCGGGCAAAAAAAACCCCGGACTTCGTATGGGGAGGGAGAAGTTCGGGGTTCAAGTCCGGACCGCTAGGGCGGGGTCCGGGTATCTGCCAACACTTAACACAACATAGGAGCATCGAAAGGCTTCACCAGCCATTCAGTTACTCTGAGTCCCGGTTCACCGGTTTAGTTCCAAAGCCCTGGAAACTATTTGCGATAGTTTCATGAAACTTGAGAACCCCTGGCACTGAGCCTTCGCGGATCCACGACACCACATCGCAGATCCTACCCTGCCTTCAGGCTCCGATTCAGTGAGCTTCGTCCCAATTCGAACCAACGCCTACTTCCACCAGCAGCGGAACGTCCAGTTGCGCGGCGTTGCTCATGTACGGGCGGATCTGTTCCTTCACCTGCTCGACCAAGTCCTCGCGCACCTCCAGCACCAGTTCGTCGTGCACCTGCAGGATCACCCGTGCATCCAGGCCGCTGTCGGTCAGCCAGGTGTCCACTGCCACCATGGCGCGTTTGATGATGTCCGCCGCGGTGCCCTGCATCGGCGCGTTGATCGCCGTGCGCTCGGCACCCTTGCGCAGTGCCGGGTTCTTCGCGTTGATGTCCGGCAGGTACAGGCGCCGGCCAAAGAGGGTTTCGACGAAGCCCTGCTCGGCGGCCTGGGCACGGGTACGTTCCATGTAGGCCAGCACGCCTGGGTAGCGAGCGAAGTACCGATCGATATAGTCCTGGGACTGCTTGCGGTCCACGCCGATCTGCTTGGCCAGGCCGAAGGCGCTCATGCCATAGATGAGCCCGAAGTTGATCGCCTTGGCGCTGCGGCGCTGGTCGGTGGTCACCTGCTCCAGCGGCACGCCGAAGACTTCGGCGGCGGTGGCGCGGTGCACGTCCAGGTCGTTGCGGAAGGCGTGCAGCAAACCTTCGTCCTTGGCCAGGTGGGCCATGATGCGCAGCTCGATCTGCGAATAGTCGGCGGCCAGCAACTTGTAGCCGGGGCTGGCGACGAATGCCTGGCGGATGCGCCGGCCCTCGGCCGTGCGCACCGGGATGTTCTGCAGATTCGGGTCGCTGGAAGACAGACGCCCGGTGGCAGCCACGGCCTGCTGGTAGGACGTGTGGATACGCCCGGTGCGCGGGTTGATCTGCTCCGGCAGCTTGTCGGTGTAGGTGCTCTTGAGCTTGCTCAGGGAGCGGTACTCCATCAAAACCGTCGGCAGCGGGTAGTCCTGCTCGGCGAGCTCCGCGAGCACGGCCTCGGCGGTGGAGGGCTGGCCCTTGGCGGTCTTGCTCAGCACCGGCATGCCCAGCTTGTCGTAGAGGATCACCCCAAGCTGCTTGGGCGAACCCAGGTTGAATTCCTCGCCCGCCAGGGCGAAGGCCGTGCGCTCGAGCTCTGCCATCTTCACGCCCAGCTCGGTGCTCTGCACCTTGAGCAACGCAGCATCGACCAGTGCGCCCTGGCGCTCGATCTTGGCCAGCACCGGCACCAGCGGCATCTCGATGTCCATCAACACCGGCTGCACGCTGGGCGTCTTGGCCAGGCGTGCCTGCAGGGCATGGTGCAGGCGCAGGGTGATGTCGGCGTCCTCGGCAGCGTAGGGGCCGGCTTTGTCCAATGGGATCTGGTTGAAGGTCAGCTGCTTGGCACCCTTGCCGGCGATGTCCTCGAAGGCGATGGTGCTGTGATCCAGGTACTTGAGCGCCAGGCTGTCCATGTCGTGGCGGGTGGCGGTGGAGTCGAGTACGTAGGACTCGAGCATGGTGTCGTAGGCCACGCCCCGCATCTGGATGCCCTGGGTCGGGTCGCCACCGATGGCGCAATTGGCCAGGATGTTGATGTCGTACTTGGCGTTCTGGCCGATCTTGCCTTTGGCAGGGTCTTCCAGCAGCGGCTTGAGTGCCAGCAGCACGCTGTCACGGTCCAGCTGGGCAGGCGCGCCTTCGTAGTCATGAGCCAGCGGCACATAGGCGGCTTCGTGGGGCTCGACCGCGAACGACAGGCCCACCAGTTTCGCCTGCTGGGCGTCCAGGCTGGTGGTCTCGGTGTCGAAGGCGAACAGCGGCGCCTGGCGCAGCTTGGCCAGCCAGACCTCGAAGCGCGCCTGGTCGAGGATCGTCTCGTACTTGGGTTCGACCTTGGCCTGCGGTGCTTCCAGCGGGGCAATGGCTTCGCCCGCCTGGGCGGCGTCGCGCTGCACCTCGGCGATCCAGCTCTTGAACTCCATCTCGGTATACAGCGCCAGCAAGGCTTCACGGTCGGGCTCGCCGCACACCAGCGCCTCGACCTCGATATCCAGCGGCACATCGACCTTGATGGTCGCCAGCTCATAGGACAGGAACGCCGCGTCACGGTGTTCCTCGAGCTTGGCCGGCAGGCCCTTGGCGCCGCGGATCGGCAGGGCCGGCACCTTGTCCAGGTTGGCGTACAGCTCGCTCAGGCCGCCGCCGATACCGGTCAGCAGGCCGACCGCGGTCTTCTCGCCTACGCCAGGTACGCCGGGAATGTTGTCGACCTTGTCGCCCATCAAGGCCAGGAAGTCGATGATGTGTTCCGGGCCGACGCCAAATTTCTCGTGCACGCCAGCCACGTCCAGCACGCTACCGGTCATGGTGTTGACCAAGGTAATGTGCCCGTCCACCAGCTGCGCCATGTCCTTGTCACCGGTGGAGATGACCACCGGTCGGCCCAGGGCCGCACTGCTGCGCGCCAGGGTGCCGATGACGTCGTCGGCCTCGACCCCTTCGACGCACAGCAGTGGATAGCCCAGCGCCTTGACGCTGGCATGCAACGGCTCGATCTGTACCCGCAGGTCGTCAGGCATGCTGGGGCGGTTGGCCTTGTATTCGGCGAACATGGCGTCGCGGAAGGTGCCACCCTTGGCGTCGAAGACCACCGCGAACAGGCTGTCCGGGTACTGCTTGCGCAGGCTCTTGAGCATGTTCAGCACGCCCTTGACCGCACCGGTGGGCATGCCCTTGGACGTGGTCAGCGGCGGCAGCGCATGGAAGGCGCGGTAGAGGTAGGAGGAACCGTCCACCAGGACGAGAGGCGCTTGGCTCATGAGGAGAATCAACCTTTTCGGCAGGTCCGGCGCTAGAATAGCGGGAACAATTGACGACAAAGGGACAAGGTTATCATGCGTACACTCAATCGCCTGTTACTGCTCGGTCTGTTGGCCACCATGCCAGTCGTCACCCTGGCGGCGGAAGACGCCCCATCGGCTGATCCCGATGTGACCATTCGCACGGAAGGCGACAAAACCATCCAGGAGTACCGGCAGAACGGCTTCCTGTATGCGATCAAGGTGACGCCCAAGCACGGCAAGCCTTATTTCCTGGTACGCGCCGATGGCTCCGAAGGTAATTTCATTCGTTCCGACCAGCCGGACATGCTGATTCCGTCCTGGAAGATCTTCGAGTGGTAATCTGAGGCGTATCGTTCTTATCAACCAGGCACTTCCGGGTGGGAGTGCCCGCATGGGCTTCTTTTCATCATGTCAGTCTTCACCCCCGTGACCCGGCCTGAGCTGGAAACCTTTCTGGCGCCATACGAGCTGGGCCGCTTGCTCGACTTCCAGGGCATCGCCGCCGGTACCGAGAACAGCAATTTCTTCGTCAGCCTGGAGCAAGGGGAATTCGTCCTCACACTGATCGAGCGCGGGCCGGCCGAAGACATGCCGTTCTTCATCGAGCTGCTCGACGTGCTGCACGATGCCGACATGCCGGTGCCCTATGCCGTGCGCGACCGCAACGGCAAAGGCCTGCGCGAGCTGTGCGGCAAGCCTGCGCTGCTGCAGCCGCGGCTGTCGGGCAAGCACATCAAGGCGCCGAACAATCAGCATTGCGCCCAGGTGGGTGAGCTGCTGGCGCACATTCACCTGGCTACCCGCGAGCGCATCATCGAACGCCGCACCGACCGCGGCCTGGACTGGATGCTGGCCTCCGGTGCGCAGCTGCTGCCGGGCCTGAGTCAGGCGCAGGCCGCGCTGTTGACGCCGGCACTGGATGAAATCACCGCGCACAAGGCACAGATCCTGGCCTTGCCACGGGCCAACCTGCATGCCGACCTGTTCCGCGACAACGTGATGTTCGAAGGCACGCACCTGACAGGCTTGATCGACTTCTACAACGCCTGCTCGGGCCCGATGCTGTATGACATCGCCATCACCGTGAACGACTGGTGCCTGGACGAGGCCGGCGGCATCGACGTGCCCCGCGCCCAGGCGCTGCTGGCAGCCTATGCAGCGCTGCGCCCGTTCACCGCTGCCGAGGCCGAGCTATGGCCGGTCATGCTGCGCGTAGGTTGCGTGCGATTCTGGCTGTCGCGGCTGATCGCGGCCCAGGCGTTCGCCGGGATGGACGTGATGATCCATGACCCGAGCGAGTTCGAAGTGCGCCTGGCGCAGCGCCAGCAGGTGGCGCTGAGCCTGCCGTTCGCCCTCTGACCTCGCCTGCTTCTTCGCGGGTGAACCCGCTCCCCACAGCGCCAGCCTCGAAATGTGCGCTAGCCCCGTGGGAGCGAGTTTACTCGCGAAAAGGTCTCCATCGATTTACAGCTGTTCCAGGCACCCCGCCAGGTCATTGCCCAGCTTCTCCAGCAACCGCTCATACCCCTTGGCATCCACAGGGTCGTTCCCGCCCAGGGCATCGAGCTCGGCCAACCGCACCGGCAGGCCGGCCGTCAGGGTCTCGGCCAGGCGCGGACGCAGCGGTGGCTCGCTGAACACACAGGTCTTGCCCACTGCCTGCAGGCGTTTGCGCATGGCCGCGACATGCTGTGCGCCCGGCTGCACTTCCGAGGCCACGCTGAACACTCCGGCATGAGCCAGGCCATAGGCCGCCTCGAAGTAGTCGAACGCCTCGTGGAACACGAAGTAGGGCTTGCCCTTGATGCCGGCGACGCGGGCCTGCAAGCGCTGGTCGAGGGCGTCCAGGCGCGCGACGAAGGCCTTGAGGTTGGCCTGGTAGCGGGCGGCATTGGCCGGGTCGGCGGCAGCCATATCGCTGGCCATCTTCGCCGCGATCACCCGTGCATTGGCCGACGCCAGCCACAGGTGCGCATCGAGGCTGCCCGGGCGATGGTCATGGTCATGGTCGTCGTGGTCTTCCTCATGGGCTTCGCCACCTTCGCCGAAGTGACGCAAATGCATGCCTTCGAGCGACTGCACCGCCACGCTTGCTTTGCTGCGACCCGTGAGCACGCGAGGCAGGAAACTTTCCATGTCCGGGCCGATCCAGTACAGCAGGTCGGCCTCGGCGACACGCCGCACATCGGAAGGGCGCAAGGCGTAGTGATGCGGCGAAGCGCCAGGCGGGAGCAATACTTCCGGGCTGCCCATCCCGTCCTGGACCGCCGCGGCGATCTGCTGCAAGGGCTTGATACTGGTCAGCACGCGCACCTCGGCATGGGCCGAGAAGGCGATGAAAGCGACAAAAAGAGCTAGCAATCGGGACACGATGAATACTCGGCGGGCCAGAAAGGAGTAACATAATAACGTCTCCATCCAGAACCGTCGCTGCCCATGTCCATCACGCCGCTGGCCAACCGTCCACACGATCACTCCCACTGCGTCCACAGTGCGTTGGCCGAAGCCGATACCCTGTGCAACCGCCAAGGGCTGCGCCTGACCGCCTTGCGCCGGCGTGTGCTGGAGTTGGTCTGGCAGAGCCACAAACCGCTGGGCGCCTACGATATCCTCGCGGTATTGAGCGAGCAGGACGGCCGCCGCGCCGCACCACCAACCGTGTACCGCGCCCTGGACTTCCTGTTGGAGAATGGCCTGGTACACCGCATCGCCTCGCTCAATGCCTTCATCGGCTGCAGCCACCCCGAGCACGCGCATCAGGGGCAGTTCCTGATCTGCCGCCACTGCCACGTAGCCATCGAGCTGGAGCAGGAGAGCATCAGCGACGCCATCGTCAGCAGCGCCAAGGGCGTGGGCTTCACCGTCGAGACGCAAACCGTCGAGGTGGTCGGCCTGTGTGGCAACTGCCAGGGGCAAGCATGAGCGACGCGCTGATCCGCCTCGAGCAGGTCGGGGTCACCTTCGCCGGCGAGGCGGTGCTCGACAGCATCGACCTGTCGGTAGCCCCGCGCCAGATCGTGACCCTGATCGGCCCCAATGGCGCCGGCAAGACCACGTTGGTACGCGCCGTGCTCGGCCTGCTCAAGCCCCACCGTGGCAAGGTCTGGCGCAAACCCCGGCTGCGCATCGGCTACATGCCGCAGAAAATCCAGGTGGATGCCACCCTACCGCTGTCCGTGCTGCGCTTCCTGCGCCTGGTGCCGGGTGTCGACCGCGCCGCAGCGCTGGCCGCGTTGCAGGAAGTGGGCGCCGAGCAGGTCATCGACAGCCCCATCCAGACCATCTCCGGCGGCGAGATGCAACGCGTGCTGCTGGCCCGTGCACTGCTGCGTGAACCGGAGCTGCTGGTGCTCGACGAACCCGTGCAGGGCGTCGACGTGGCCGGCCAGGCCGAGCTGTACAGCCTGATCACCCGTCTGCGCGACCGCCATGGCTGCGGCGTGCTGATGGTATCCCACGACCTGCACCTGGTGATGAGCACCACCGACCAAGTGGTCTGCCTGAACCGCCATGTGTGCTGTTCGGGCCACCCGGAGCAGGTCAGCGGCGATCCGGCCTTCGTCGAGCTGTTCGGCCAGAACGCCCCGAGCCTGGCCGTCTACCACCATCATCACGATCACCGCCACGACCTGCACGGCTCGGTGATAGCCCCCGGCACCCATGTTCACGGAGAGCACTGCAAGCATGGCTGATTTTCTTCTCTACGCCTTGCTTGCAGGCCTGGCCCTGGCGCTGGTGGCTGGCCCCCTGGGTTCGTTCGTGGTGTGGCGGCGCATGGCCTATTTCGGCGATACCCTGTCCCACGCCGCATTGCTCGGCGTCGCCTTGGGCCTGGCGCTGGACATCAGCCCGGCGCTGGCGGTCACCGTCGGCTGCCTGCTGCTGGCCATCCTGTTGGTCACCCTGCAGCAACGCCAGCCCCTGGCCTCCGACACCCTGCTCGGCATCCTCGCACCCAGTACCCTGTCGCTGGGCCTGGTGGCCCTGAGCTTCATGCGCGATGTACGCATCGACCTGATGGCCTACCTGTTTGGCGACCTTCTGGCCATCAGCCCCACCGACCTGGCCTGGATCCTGGGCGGCAGCGCCTTGGTCCTGCTGCTGCTCGCCGCCCTGTGGCGGCCGTTGCTGGCAGTGACCGTGCATGAGGAGCTGGCGATGGTCGAGGGGCTGCCAGTGACCGGCCTGCGCCTGGCGCTGATGCTGTTGATCGCCGTGGTGATCGCCGTGGCCATGAAGATCGTTGGCGTGCTGCTGATCACCTCGCTGCTGATCATTCCTGCGGCCGCGGCGCAACGTCACGCCCGCTCGCCCGAACAGATGGCCCTGGGTGCCAGCCTGCTGGGCGTCGTCGCGGTCTGCGGCGGCCTGGCCATGTCCTGGTTCAAGGACACCCCGGCCGGCCCGTCGATCGTGGTCTGCGCCGCAGTGCTATTCTTGCTGAGCCTGGCGTTGCCCAAACGCTGAAAATTTCAGGATGGTCACACAGGTACACCTGCAACCTTTTCGTGGGTAAAGGGTCTGTAAGACTTATTTTCGAGCGTGCGCACCTGGGTGTAGACTTGCTCGCTTTTTGCGCAAATAGAGAGTCGCAGGAATGAAGCCGTTCGCCTCCCGTTTTCTGCTTGTTGCCGCGTTTTCCCTGTTCCTGGCAGCCTGTTCCAGTACCCCGACCGAACCGGCCGCACCGGCCCAGGTCGATGCCTGGCAGGCATTGCAACAGAGTATCGCCAGCAACGAGTTGGCCACCGCCGAAGACCAGCTGGCAGCTCTGCAGGCCCAGTCGCCCGGTGATGCGCGCCTGGAGCCCTACCAGCGCCAACTGGCCGAAGCCTACCTGCAGCGCAGCCAGATCGTGTTGCAAAAAGGTGACGTCAATGCCGCCGCCGTCGCACTGGCCCGCGCGCGCGCGCTGATGCCTCAGGCACCGGCGGTCACCGGTGGCGATGCCGTGGCCCAGGCACGCAGGGCCGAGCTGGAGAAAGCAGAAGCTGCGCTGAAGGCGGCCGAGGCCAAGCCCAAGGCCCGCGTGCTCGACCCGAGCGCGCCCAGCACCGTGGTGGCCTTGAAGACCACCGATATTCGCGCCATGCGCCGCCAGCTGGATGACATCGCCGCCGACGTGGTGAACTACCAGTGCGAGGTGGTGTTCCAGGTACCGCGCAAGGACGACGCGCCATGGCTCAAGACCTTGCTGCACAAGCGTGTGCACAAGCTCGATAGCGGGTTCGAGCTCAAGCAGCGGCATGAGATCCAGCGCGCGCTGCCAGCGCAGGTGGTGCTGGTTCCGCATCGGTCCTGACGAATCCGGGGGCGCTTTGCGCCCCATCTGATCCTGCGCACTCTTTGTAGCGGGCTTGTCCCGCGATCAAGGGCGCAGCCCTTGCCAGGCGACGGTGTTATCGGGCCCGGCCTGATCGCGGGTCAAGTCCGCCACAGGGGCTGGGGGTCGCTATGGAAAGCGGGTCGCCTTGGCCTTCATGCGGGAATCGCCTCGGCCATCGCCTCCCGCGCCCATACCCGGTGCTGCTCCAACGCCTTCACGAAGGCATCCACCGCCGCCTGGTCATCGCCCAACAGCAAGCCAGCATCCTCCTTGAGCCCCAGCGCATCCAGCAGCGCCTTGCCATCCCTGGCCAACCCCATGGGCTTGAGGTGCTTGTAGGCCTCGAGCAGGTAATGCTTGGCCAGGCCGCTCTTGCCCAACGCCTCCAACGCCGCCTTGCCAGCCGGCACCCACAGGCCATCCACCATCACCGACGGCATGCCTTCCATCGAGGCATCCACCGGCAACGTCTGGCCCTGGGCGGTGGTGACCGGCGCCGAGGTCGGCCCCAGTACCAGGATGCGCGCACTCTGGGCCTCGAACGCCTTGACCAGCCGATCGACATCCGCACCATCGACACCCTCGGCGACCAGCAAGGCGACCTTACGCCCCTTGATGCCGACACTGCCGGGGTGGTTCATCTGGCTCAGGGCCGGAGACTGCGCCGGCGTTGGCCCCTTGACCTGCACGGTACCGGCCGTGGGTGCGGGCAGGCCCAGGTTGGCGGCCACCGCAGCGGCGAGCTTCAGGTCGATATTGGCCAGGATTTCGTTGACTTCCCGGGCCCGGATGGCCTCGCGCTCCACCTTGCCCAGCTCGAAGCTGTAGGCCTTGATGATGTGCTGTTGCTCGGTAGGGCTCATGCTCTGGAAGAACAGGCGCGCCTGGGAGAAATGGTCGCCGAACGAGTCGCTGCGCTGGCGGATCTTGTGCGCATCGATGCGCTCCTGGTAGCTCTCGAAGCCACCATCACGTGCGGCCGGCGGCGTTTCCTTGGGCCAGCCGCCATCGATGGAATTGGGCTCGTAGGAGGTTCGGCCTTTGTCGATGGTCATGCGGTGCATGGCGTCGCGCTGGCCGCTGTGGTTCGGCACGATCGGCCGGTTGATCGGGATTTCGTGGAAGTTCGGCCCACCGAGGCGGCTGAGCTGGGTGTCGGTATAGGAGAACAACCGGCCCTGCAGCAGCGGGTCGTTGGTGAAGTCGATGCCCGGCACGATGTGGCCCGGGCAGAACGCCACCTGCTCGACTTCGGCGAAGAAGTTGTCCGGATTGCGGTTGAGCACCATCTTGCCCAGCGGCGTCACCGGCACCAGCTCCTCGGGGATGATCTTGGTCGGGTCGAGCAGGTCGAAGTCGAATGCGTGTTCGTCTGCTTCTGGGACGATCTGTACGCCCAGTTCCCACTCGGGGTAGTCGCCGGTCTCGATGGCTTCCCACAGGTCGCGGCGGTGGAAGTCGGGGTCTTTGCCGCCAAGCTTCTGGGCTTCGTCCCAGAGCACCGAATGCACGCCCTGGCGCGGCTTCCAGTGGAACTTGACGAAGGTCGCCTCGCCCTGGGCATTGACCAGGCGGAAGGTGTGCACGCCGAAGCCCTCCATCATCCGCAGGCTGCGGGGGATGGCGCGGTCGGACATCGCCCACATCACCATGTGCGCCGACTCCGGCACCAGCGAGACGAAGTCCCAGAACGTGTCGTGGGCCGAAGCGCCGGTGGGGACCTCATTGTGCGGCTCGGGCTTCACCGCGTGGACGAAATCAGGAAACTTGATCGCGTCCTGGATGAAGAACACCGGCATGTTGTTGCCCACCAGGTCGAAATTGCCTTCGTCGGTGTAGAACTTCACCGCGAAGCCACGCACGTCGCGCACCGTATCGCCTGAGCCGCGCGGCCCTTGTACCGTGGAGAAGCGCACGAATACCGGGGTGATCTTTTCCGGGTCCTGCAGGAACCCGGCCTTGGTCAGCTGCGCATGGCAGCCATAGCTCTGGAAGTAGCCATGGGCGCCGGTCCCGCGGGCATGGACGATGCGTTCGGGTATGCGCTCATGGTCGAAGTGGGTGATCTTCTCGCGCATGATGAAGTCTTCGAGCAGCGAAGGCCCACGCGCACCGGCTTTCAGGGTGTTCTGGTTGTCGGCGATCTTCACCCCCTGGTTGGTGCGCAAGGCCTGGCCGGTGGCGTCGCGGCGTACATCCTCCAGGCTTTGCAGCTTGGCGTTGGTGTTGGCGCGATCGGGGGTGTGGGTGCCCGCGAGTTGGCTTTCCTTGGGCGAATCCGGGGTCTTGCTGGACATGGTCGGCTCTCCTCAGCTGTCTACAGGCGGCCCGTTCGGGCTCGTTCAAGTAGTGACTGGCAGCCGTTCGTGAGCGTTCAATCGGATTACCGGTTGTCGCGTTATGCCCAACGGATTGGTTGAAGTCGAAATAAATGCTAAGAACAACTATGGGAACAGGCTAAAATGCGCGGCCCGGCTTACCGCTGACCCAAATTCCATGCGCCCCACAAGGTTCGCTCAGTGATCGAGTTTCAAAATGTCCACAAAACCTACCGCGTCGGCGGTAGGGATATTCCCGCCCTCAATCCGACCAGCCTGGCCATCGAAAATGGCCAGGTGTTCGGCCTGATCGGGCACTCCGGCGCCGGCAAGAGCACCTTGCTGCGCCTGATCAACCGCCTGGAAGCGCCCACCGGCGGCAAGATCATCGTCGACGGCGAGGACGTCACCGCCTTCGATGCCAACCAGCTGCGCCGCTTCCGCCAGCAGGTCGGGATGATCTTCCAGCACTTCAACCTGCTGGCCTCCAAGACCGTGGCCGACAACGTGGCCCTGCCGTTGACCCTGGCTGGCGAGCTGTCGCGCGCCGAGATCGACAAGCGCGTGGTCGAACTGCTGGCCCGCGTGGGCCTTTCGGACCACGCGAAGAAGTACCCGGCCCAGCTCTCCGGCGGCCAGAAGCAACGCGTCGGCATCGCTCGCGCGCTGTCCACCAACCCCAAGATCCTGCTGTGCGACGAGGCCACCAGCGCGCTCGACCCGCAGACGACCGGGCAGGTCCTGCAGTTGCTGGCCGAGATCAACCGCGAGCTGAAACTGACCATCGTGCTGATCACCCATGAGATGGACGTGATCCGCCGGGTCTGCGACCGCGTGGCGGTGATGGATGCCGGGCAGATCGTCGAGCAAGGCCCGGTGGCCGATGTGTTCCTCCACCCGCAGCACCCGACCACCAAGCGCTTCGTCCAGGAAGACGAACAGATCGACGAAAGCGAGCAGCGCGACGACTTCGCCCATGTGCCGGGCCGCATCGTGCGCCTGACCTTCCAGGGCGACGCCACCTATGCGCCGCTGCTGGGCACCGTGGCTCGCGAAACAGGTGTGGACTACAGCATCCTGGCCGGGCGTATCGACCGCATCAAGGATGTCCCCTATGGGCAGCTCACGCTCGCCGTCACCGGCGGCGACATGGAAGCGGCGTTCGCGCGCTTCAAGGCAGCTGATGTTCATATGGAGGTACTGCGTTGATGGACGCCCTGAATTTCTTCGCCAACGTCGACTGGGCCGAAATCTGGCTGGCCACCATCGACACCATGATCATGCTGTTCGGCTCTCTGTTCTTTACCGTGCTGCTGGGCCTGCCCCTGGGCGTGCTGCTGTTCCTCTGCGGCCCACGGCAGATGTTCGAACAGAAGGGCGTGTACGCGCTGCTGTCGCTGGTGGTGAACATCCTGCGCTCGCTGCCGTTCATCATCCTGCTGATCGTCATGATCCCGATCACCGTGCTTATCACCGGCACCTCGCTCGGTGTCGCCGGTGCCATCCCACCCTTGGTGGTAGGGGCCACGCCGTTCTTCGCGCGGCTGGTGGAAACGGCCCTGCGTGAAGTGGACCGCGGCATCATCGAAGCCACCCAGTCGATGGGCGCCACCACGCGCCAGATCATCATGAGCGCCCTGCTGCCGGAGGCCCGTCCGGGCATCTTTGCGGCCATCACCGTCACCGCCATTACCCTGGTGTCGTACACCGCCATGGCTGGTGTGGTCGGTGCCGGCGGCCTGGGCGACCTGGCCATCCGCTTCGGCTACCAACGCTTCCAGACCGATGTGATGGTGGTCACCGTGGTGCTGCTGCTGATCCTGGTTCAAGTTCTGCAGAGCGTCGGCGACAAACTGGTGGTGCATTTTTCCCGTAAGTAACCCCAATGGGGTCGGCCTGGCCGACCCGTTCGGGGGCCGTCGCGGCCCTCACAAGGAGTGATCAATGAAGAAACTGCTTGCTGTTGTCGCCGCTGTCGCGGCCTTCTCGGCCAACGCCGAATCCCTGACCGTCGCGGCCACCCCGGTACCCCACGCCGAGATCCTCAACTTCGTGAAGCCGCAATTGGCCAAGGAAGGCGTGGAGCTGAAGGTCAAGGAATTCACCGACTACATCCAGCCCAACGTGCAGGTTGCGGAAAAACGCCTGGACGCCAACTTCTTCCAGCACCAGCCGTACCTGGATGAATTCAACAAAGCCAAGGGCACCGAGCTGGTGAGCGTCACCGGCGTGCACCTGGAGCCCCTGGGCGCCTACTCCAGCAAGATCAAGAAGCTCGACGAGCTGCCGTCCGGCGCCACCGTGGTCATCCCCAACGACGCCACCAACGGCGGCCGTGCCCTGTTGCTGCTGGACAAGGCCGGCGTGATCAAGCTCAAGGACAACAAGAACATCCTGTCGACCGTGAAAGACATCACCAGTAACGACAAGAATCTGAAGTTCCGCGAGCTGGAAGCGGCCACCATCCCGCGCGTACTGACCCAGGTCGACCTGGCGCTGATCAACACCAACTATGCGCTGGAAGCCAAGCTGAACCCGGAAAAAGACGCCCTGGTCATTGAAGGCAGCGACTCGCCGTACGTGAACATCCTGGTGGCCCGCCCGGACAACAAGGATTCCGCCGCCATGAAGAAACTGGCCGATGCCCTGCACTCGCCCGAGGTGAAGCAGTTCATCACCGAGAAGTACAAAGGTGCGGTGATCCCGGCGTTCTGAGCCGCTATCCAGAGGGGCCGCCTTGCGGCCCCATCGCGGGGCAAGCCCGCTCCTACAGGTTTGCCATCGCTCTTGATGGGAAATTCTATGGTGCTGGACTAACTCAAATTGCCTTCGGTTGGTTTTCCCAGCCGTGCAAATACGGCCCAGACTCCGCTTACTTCGTGGGAGCTGGCGGAGCCTGCGATGGGCCGCAAAGCGGCCCCATAAGTCTGGAGGGGCTCCACCGTTTGAGAGCTTGGGGCTGCTTTGCAGCCCATCGCAGGCTGTCGCCAGCTCCCACCGAGATTGCGCCCCTCTCAAGGCTTGCAAAATCCCTGTGTGCGGCTTTGCGCGGCGATGGCCTGCGCAGCAGGCCCGTCAAGAAGTATCCAGAGAGGCTGGCTAACTCTGCCCATCAGTAGGGCCCGTTGGCGCTTCGAACGCTTGTAGCGCCTCTCGCGCCGCCCCTGCTTCCAGATAGCGCTCGACCAGCGCAGCCAATTCCCCGGCCTTCAGGCCTTTCCCGCCGATACTCCAGCGGCCCAGCGCCAGGCTGACCCACCGTGTCTTGGCATCGAGCCTGGCATCCGGCTCCCAGAAGCGCCGCTTGTTGAATAGCGGCAGCGGTGCGTCGTCTGCCAACTTGAGCCCCACCGACAGCCGGGGCGAGACTTTGATCATGTACTGGTCGAACCGATGCAACGGGATCGGCTCCGGGGTATTGGCGAACCGCACGGAGTGTGGCGTGAAGATCATCGCCGGGGTGGCCGCGCGCCGGACCATGCGCCAGCCCTGCACACCGGCCCACAGGCCTACGGCAACGATAAAGAGTGCCGAGAAGCTCAGGAACGAGACCAGCCCTGGCTTGCCTCCTTGAACGTGCGACCCGAAGCGCACCCACAGCGCCGCGCCCAGGCAGGCAATGCCCACGGCCACCAGGAACCGGCCGCGCCACTGCGCACCTTCGTGGAGCATACAGTCACCTGTAACAGCCTCGGCGCGGGTCAGCAGATACTCATGCACCTCGTTGCGCTGCTCCAGCAGGCGGCTGCCGATCGCGGCCCCCAACGCCCGCGACAGGGCGTTCAGGTCGGGCACTTGCTCGGCAAGCCAGGCCAGCGCTTGCGCCGGCACGACCGGGCGCAGGGCCTCGCCGCCACGGGCGTTTTCGACAGACAGGCCCAGCGCCAGAATGCGCTGACGGGTGGGCGGGTGGCTGTCGCTGGGGTGGGCCAATTCATCAGCCAGCTCGTCGTCCGACAGGCAAATATCTTGGGTGGCCAGATATTCGAGCGTGGCAGCAAGCAGGTCCTCGGGCCACGCCTGGGGCTTCATGCACAGCTCGGCCTGGTGCTGCTCGATCAACGGCTCCAGCGCGCTGATACGCACCAATGAGTCCACCACGGCTTGCGGGCCACCGACCCGAGCGCCTGCGGCATCGGCCTGCAGCTCGCGTTTACGGCTCCAGTGGCTGACAGCAAAGTCGAAACGCTGCATGAAATGCACCGCCAATGCATACGCGGGCAGTGTCAGCAGGCCCTGCAGCATACCAGCCTCCATGTGCCCCCCGACAACGCCGATATTGCGCCCAGCGCCTTGATAGATGGGCATGAAGCGCATGCTGTACTCGGTATCCTCGCCCGAGAAATGCGCCAGTTCGTGGGCGATCACCGCATCGCTTTCACTGCGACTGAGTACCGCGAGCAAAGGCAACGGCAGGTACAAGGTACGCCCCTGCAGGCGTCGCTCGCCGGGGTACAGAAGCACATCGCTGGAAGTCACATAGAACCCGTCGAGGAAGCCGACCACGATATTGTCCGGCTCCAGTGCATCCAACTGCTTGGCCAGGCCCCGCACCCGGGCCCACAACGCCGGGGCCTGTTGCTCGGCGAGCTCGCCGCCGTAGATGTCATGGGGCTCGGTCTTGAACAGCTGCAGCATGTCTTTCAACTGGCCAGGCAGGCGATACAACGGCCAGAGCATCGCCAGCATCAGGAGCCCCACCAGCAACTGCAGCTTGATCACACCGGCCGACGTCGGCTGCAAGGCAAACAGCCACAGCGCCTCATAACCGATCTCCAATACGACCGTCAGCGTCAGCAGCAGGATACAAGCGACCAGCACCACCGGCAGCACCTGGCTGAGCGTGAAGAAAAGCCGCACCAGGCGGTCCCTGGACTGCAGCGCGGCCTTGCCGGCCCAGTGGAAGGCCAGCAGCGACGCTATCCCCAGCAGTATCAGCAGGATCGAAAAGCGCAGGGAGAAATGCGGCAACCAGGTGCCGACCTTCGCGAAGCCCAGCTCACGCTCGACGTACCCGAGCCAATTGACGGCCAGGCTGTGGGCGACGTAGGGCTCATGGGACTTGCCGTTGAATTCGACGAGGCGCCTGTCGTTTACCGTTTCCATGTACGTCACATCGGCGATGAAGCCATGCAACTTTGCCTGCTCTTCCAGCAGCAGGCTGCGGTGGGCGTCGGCACGCTGGCCTTGCCAGATGGCCATGGCCATCAGCAGCAATGGCAGCAAGACCAGGCGCCAGGCCAAGGTGCGTTTGTCACGCGACGTCATGTAGGGCACTCCATGCCAGTTGGACGGGTGGTTATCCTAACCGACCCGCGGATGTCAGTCCTGCTTGAGCAGCCCTGGCAGTTGCGCCACTAGTTTCTGATTGTTAACCGGCGCACGAATGAACCCACGCTGGCGCCCATCCGGCCCGACGATCGCCAGGTTGCCGCTGTGATCCACGGTGTACCCAGGCTTGCTGGTATCGGCCGGGATGAACGGAATGCTCAAGGCGTTGGCCAGCGCCTGGGTATCCTCGATCGACCCCGTCACCCCGACGAAATCCTTGTCGAAATATCCCAGGTACTGCTTGAGCTGGTTCGGCGTGTCCCGGTTCGGGTCGACGCTCACCAGCACCACCCGCAGACGGTCGACCGCCTCCTTGGGCAGCTCGCTCTTCACCTGACGCAGCTGGGCCAGGGTGGTCGGGCAGATGTCCGGGCAGTAGGTGTAGCCGAAGAACAGTAGCGACCATTTGCCCTTGAGCGCGTCCAGCGCCACCGGCTGGCCGTCCTGGTCGGTCATCTTCACGTCCGGCACGGTACGGCTCTGCGGCAGGAGAATGATGCCGGCATCGATCAACTCGGCCGGGTTCGCCTGGCCGCGGTCGTTGAGTACCTTGTTGACGGTCAGCCCAAGGATCAGGGCGACCACGGCGACGAGGATAAAGACGGTTTTCTGGGTTCGGGTCATAGGCTCGGCAACAGGTAGTGGTCCAAGAGCAGCGCGATGAACAGCAGGAACAGGTACCCGATGGAGTACTTGAAGGTGCCGATCGCAGCGTGCGGCTGGGTACCACGGTACAACACCCAGGCCCAACGGACAAAGCGCAGGCCAAGCGCCAGGGCACAGGCCAGGTACAGCAGGCCGCTCATGTGGATGACGAAGGGCAGCAGGCTCACCGCCAGCAGCACGAAGGCATAGAGCAGGATATGCAGCTTGGTGTAGCGCTCGCCATGGGTGACCGGCAGCATGGGGATATCCGCCTTGGCGTATTCTTCCTTGCGGTGGATGGCCAAGGCCCAGAAATGCGGCGGCGTCCAGGCGAAGATGATCAGCACCAGCAGCAGCGGCTCGGCGCTGACGTGCCCACTGACGGCCACCCAGCCCAACAAGGGAGGCGTCGCGCCTGCCAGGCCGCCGATGACGATGTTCTGCGGCGTGGCCCGCTTGAGAAAGCCCGTGTAGATCACGGCGTAGCCGACTAGCGAGCCCAGCGTCAGCCAAGCGGTCAGGGCATTGGTGAACACCAGCAGCAACGCCATGCCCAGCAGCGCCAGGACCAGGGCGAAGGCCAAGGCGGGCATGGGCGCAACCCGGCCTTCGGCCAGCGGGCGCTTGTGGGTGCGGGCCATCAGTGCATCGATGCGCCGGTCCACTACATGGTTGACCGCCGCGGCACCGCCGGCGCACAGCGCGATGCCGAGGTTGCCGAACACCAGCACGGTCCAGGGCACGCCGGCGCGGGTGGCGAGGAACATGCCCACCAGGGACGTGATCAGCATCAGCACCACCACCTTCGGCTTGGTCAGCTCCAGGTAGTCGCGCCAGCTGGCCTGTCGCCAGCCTTGATCTAGAAGCGTCGGCACGACTCATGCCTCATCTGTGGAGTGATCGCCACGCCAGCCACCGGTGTCAAGCGCCAGCCATGGCCCACGCGGACCTTGTCGACCACGCGGATGCGGTAGTTGACCAGCACCATGCATAGCAGCAGCAGGGCGCCACCGGCGTTGTGCGCCACCGCAACGCCCAGGGGCAGGTGCAGCAGTATGTTGCTGATGCCCAGGCCCACCTGCACAGCCAGCGCCAGCAACACCAGGCGCGCCAGCGCGGTAAGGCCATTGCGATGCAGTTTCCAGCTGAGCATCAACAGTACCGCGACCACCATCAGGGCACCGAGGCGGTGGCTGATGTGAATGGCCGTACGCGCATCGCTGTCCAGCTGCCCGCCCAGGTAGTTGGGCCCTACGTGCTGGGTCAGGTGGAAACCGTTGCTGAAATCCGCCGCTGGCCACCACTGGCCATGGCAGGTAGGCAGGTCGATGCAGGCCACCGCCGCGTAGTTGGCGCTGACCCAGCCCCCCAGGGCGATCTGCCCGATCACCACCAGCAAGGCCAGCGCCGCGATCCGACGCAGGCTCAAGGGCAGCTTGGGCAATGGCGCAAAGGCCCGGGACAGGCGCAGCGACAACAGGAACAACAAACTCAGCGTGGTAAAGCCCCCCAGCAGATGGGCCGTGACCACCTGGGGCCAGAGCTTGAGCGTGACCGTCCACATGCCGAACGCCGCCTGGGCGAGCACCACCCCGAGCAACAGCAGCGGCAAGCGATAGGGCTGACCATCGCGGGCATGGCGGCGCACGGCCTGGAGCGCCAGCAGTGCAATCACCGCCGCCAGGGTGCCAGCGAAATAGCGATGGACCATCTCTGCCCAGCCCTTGGCCTGCTCAACCGGATGGTCCGGGAAGCGCAGTTCGGCATGGGCAAGCTGCGCTTCGGTCTTGGGCACCCCGATGAAACCGTAGCAACCCGGCCAGTCCGGGCAGCCGAGGCCGGCGTGGGTGAGGCGAGTATAGGCACCGAGCAGGACGACCAGCAGTGCCAGCAGGGTGGCGAACACAGCGAGGCGGTATCCGGGTCTGGCCATGGGGGCCTCCTAGCCGATGTTGGACAGCTTGAGCAGGTGCCGCAGGTCGTCGAGCACATGCTTGCCGTTGACCTTGGCGTCGTAGCGCAGCACCAGATTGCCGTGGGGGTCGACGATCCACAGCTGCGGGCCCGGCTCACTGACGCTCTGGCCGTAGCGCTGGGTATCCAGCGAATAGCGCTGCAACTGCGGGTACTCACGGCCGAGCAAGGCTTGGTAGTCGGCTGCCAACGGTTGCGCCGTGGCCAGTGCATGGCTGGCACGGGCGGCATCCCGGCCCAGGCCGATCTGGATTTGCCGCGCCAGGTACACCAGCTGCTGGCAATCCGCAGCACAGGCCGACGGCGCACTGACCAGCAGTTGCCAGCGCGTCTCCTGGGCGTCGATACCGATATCACTGCGGCCCTGGCCGTTGCCGATCATCTGGCCGTGATAGCTGCGGCCATCCGGCACCCAGAACTTGAGCTTGTACATACTGGTGGCGAGAATCATCGGCCCCAGCACCACCAGCAGGATCAGCATCAGTTGCAAACGCCCGCGCGCACGGGGTTTGCCGCGTTCAGGCATGTCCAGTGGACTCGTTGCGGCGCCCATGGTCGTTCTCCTTTTTCTTGTCATGCCAGCCGAAATAGAGGAAGAGCAGCACCAGTGCCGTGGCCAGGGCAAACCACTGCACGGCGTAGCCCAAGTGCTTTTCCGGGCCCATGGCGACCACCGGCCAGTCCAGTCGATAGCTGGCGGGGCCTGGCTCCAGACGCAGTTCATGGGCGAAACCTTCACGCCCCAGTTGTTGCCACAGCCGGGCCGGGTCGATGGCCGTCAACAGGTGCGGCCATTGGCCGCCCACCGGGTCGGGGTGCAGCTGGAAGGTGGCGCCGGGAGCGACATAAACCGTGGCTTCGAGGGCCAGGGTCTGGGTGGGTGTGTCGAATTGCACAGGCTCGCGGCGGTCCGGCCAGGGCAACCAGCCGCGATTGACCAGCAGCCACAGCCCGGACGCCTGGTCATGGAAGGGTTGCAGCAGCTCGACGCCAGCCCGGCCATCGCGCATGCGGTTGTCCAGCAGCAGGCTGTGCTCGCTGTCGAAGCGTCCGTACAGGTGCACGCGGCGGTAGGCTGGGTCAGGCACCTGCGCCAGCTGACCGCTGGCCAGTGGCGCTTCGACACGGCGCTCGGCATGGATGGCCAGCAGGGCCCGCTTTTCGTCGGCACGCCCCAGTTGCCAGCAGCCGAGCGCGATCAACCCTGGCAGTAGCGCGAGCACCACCAGGGTCGGTACCACGCCTGGGCGAAACGGCCTCACCACAGCCTCGCCAGGCCGATCGCTATACTGATGTTCATCACTGCATCCCCCCGGAGTTTCGCCATGCTCAAGGCCGCGATTGTCCTGATGCTGTTGGCCACCATCGCCAGCCTGTTCAGCGGCCTGGTGTTCCTGGTCAAGGACGACGACCAGTCGACCCGCTTGCTCAAAGCCCTCACCGTGCGTGTCACCCTGGCTACCTTGACCATCGCCCTGGTGGCCTGGGGCCTGATCAGCGGCCAGTTGGTCTCCCACGCCCCCTTCTAATCCCCACATCGCCATCCCTGGAGCGGCCTCGTGCCGCGAAAGGGCTGCGTAGCAGCCCCAGCCAGTCGTGCATTCGAGCTCAAACCCCAGGGCCGCTTCGCGCCCCTTTCGCGGCACAAGGCCGCTCCTACAGAGGGCCGTGTCGTCTTCACATAGGCCGCGCTGCGACCCCGAAATGTCGGGGTCAGAGCACATACACAAAGATGAACAACCCCACCCACACCACATCCACGAAGTGCCAATACCAGCTGGCCGCCTCGAAGCCGAAGTGCTTGTCAGGGTCGAAATGCCCCCGTAAAACCCGCACGAACATCACGATCAATATCAAGGTACCCAGGGTCACGTGGGCACCGTGGAACCCCGTGAGCATAAAAAAGGTCGCCCCGTAGATCCCCGACCCCAGGGTCAACCCGAGCTTGGTATACGCCTCGTGATACTCGTAGGCCTGCAGTGCCAGGAACGACAGGCCCAGGACGATGGTCAGCCCAAGCCACAGCTTCAGCGGCCCACGATGGTTCTTGCGCAGGGCATGGTGGGCGATGGTCACGGTCACGCTGGAGCTGACCAGCAGGATGGTATTGATCAGCGGCAGGTGCCACGGGTCGATGATTTCCTTCGGTGGCGGGAACAGTTTCGGGTCCGGCGTGTGCAGCAGCGGCCAGGCGAACTCGAACGTCGGCCAGAGCATATGGGCGATGCCCTTGTGCCCCTCGCCACCCAGCCAGGGTCCGGCCAGCACCCGTACGTAGAACAGCGCGCCGAAGAACGCCAGGAAGAACATCACCTCGGAGAAGATGAACCAGCTCATGCCCCAGCGGAACGAGCGGTCCATCTGTGCGCTGTACAGCCCGGCACGGCTCTCCTTGACCACCGCACCGAACCAGCCGAACAGCATGTAGGCCAGGAACAGCGCACCGATGAAGAAGATCAGCGGCCCATGGGACTCGGGGTGGCCGGCCTTGAGGTCGTTGAACCAGGTACCCAGGCCGAACACCGTGATGAACATGCCGATCGTCGCGATGATCGGCCACTTGCTCTGCGCCGGGACGTAGTAGTGCTCGTGACTTGCCATTGCTGTTCTCCTTCCCTTAACGGGCGCCCTGGTCGTCCTGGGCCGCGACATGGGCGACCGGCGGGTGGCGAGCGGTGATGTCGAACAAGGTGTAGGCCAGTGTCAGGTGCTTCACACTGGCCGGCAGGTCGCGGTCGACGATGAACCGCACCGGCATCTCGATGCGTTCGCCAGGCTGCAGCACCTGCTGGGTGAAGCAGAAGCATTCGGTCTTGTGGAAGTACGCCGCGGCCTCGGCCGGGGTGATGCTGGGGATCGCCTGGGCGCTCATGGGCTTGTCGGTCGGGTTGCGGGCGATGAAAACCATCTGGTTGACCGCTCCCGGGTTGACTTCCAACTGGTCGGCGGTGGAATGGAACTCCCAGACCATGTCGCTGGCATTGGTCGACATGAACTGCACCCGCACCGTGCGCGTCAGGTCGCTGACCTGGCTGCCCTCGTACTGCCCGCCGGTCTTGCCGTTGATGCCGAACGCCTTGCACATCACGTCGTAGATCGGCACCAGGGCGAAGCCGAAGGCGAACATCACCACCGTCAGCATCAACAGGCGCGTGACCAGGCGCTTGAGCGAGAGGCCGTTCATAGCCCGGGCCCTACTTCACTTCCGGCGGGGTCTGGAAGGTGTGGTAGGGCGCCGGCGAAGGCACCGACCATTCCAGCCCGTCGGCGCCATCCCAGGGCTTGGCCGGTGCCGGCGCGCCACCGCGGATGCACTTGATGACGATGAACAGGAAGAAGATCTGCGTGGCGCCGAACATGAAGGCACCGATCGAGGACACCATGTTGAAGTCGGCGAACTGCAGGTTGTAGTCCGGAATGCGCCTCGGCATGCCGGCCAGCCCCACGAAGTGCATGGGGAAGAAGGCCAGGTTCATGCCGATGAACGACAGCCAGAAATGCAGCTTGGCCAGGGTTTCGTCGTACATGTGCCCGGTCCATTTCGGCAACCAGTAGTAGGCCGAGGCGAAGATGCCGAAGATCGCCCCCGGCACCAGCACGTAGTGGAAGTGGGCGACCACGAAATAGGTGTCGTGGTATTGGAAGTCCGCCGGGGCGATGGCCAGCATCAGGCCGGAGAACCCACCGATGGTGAACAGGATGACGAAGGCGATGGCGAACAGCATCGGCGCCTCGAAGGTCAGCGAGCCCTGCCACATGGTGCTGACCCAGTTGAACACCTTCACCCCTGTAGGTACGGCGATCAGCATGGTGGCGTACATGAAGAACAGCTCGCCCACCACCGGAATGCCGACCACGAACATGTGGTGAGCCCAGACGATGAACGACAGGAAGGCAATGGCGCCGGTGGCATAGACCATCGAGGTGTAGCCGAACAGCGGCTTGCGCGAGAACGCCGGAATGATCGAGCTGACCGCACCGAACGCCGGCAGGATCATGATGTACACCTCGGGGTGACCGAAGAACCAGAACACATGCTGGAACAACACCGGGTCACCGCCCCCGGCCGCGCTGAAGAAGCTGGTGCCGAAATGGATGTCCATCAACATCATGGTCACCACGCCGGCCAGCACCGGCATCACCGCGATCAACAGGAACGCGGTGATCAGCCAGGTCCAGACGAACAGCGGCATCTTCATCAAGGTCATGCCAGGTGCGCGCAGGTTGAGTACAGTGGCGATCACGTTGATGGCGCCCATGATCGAGCTGATGCCCATCAGGTGGATGGCGAATATGAAGAAGGTCACGCTGGCCGGAGCATAGGTGGTCGACAGCGGGGCGTAGAAGGTCCAGCCGAAGTTCGGCCCGCCGCCGGGGCTGAACAGGGTCGAGACCAGCAGCAGGAAGGCCGCCGGCAGCAACCAGAAGCTGAAGTTGTTCATCCGTGGCAGGGCCATGTCCGGCGCGCCGATCATCAGCGGGATCATCCAGTTGGCGAGGCCGACGAAGGCCGGCATCACGGCACCGAACACCATGATCAGGCCGTGCATGGTGGTCATCTGGTTGAAGAACGCTGGTTCCACGATCTGCAGCCCGGGCTGGAACAGCTCGGCACGGATCACCATGGCGAAGGAGCCGCCAAGCAGGAACATGGTGAAGGCGAACCACAGGTACATCGTGCCGATGTCCTTATGGTTGGTGGTCAGCACCCAGCGCATCAAGCCCTTGGCCGGGCCGTGGGCATGGTCGTGGCCTTGGGCGTGGTCGTCGATCACTGCACTCATGTCCTGTCTCCTGCAATCCGGTGGCTGGCGTGGGAACACCCTTCGGCCCGGTTCATTGGCCTTCTGCCTGCTTGAGCGCCAGCACGTCCTTCGGCGTGACCATGTCACCCTTGTTGTTGCCCCAGGCGTTGCGCTCGTAGGTCACCACGGCGGCGATGTCGACTTCCGACAGCTGCTTGCCGAATGCGGCCATGGCAGTGCCGGGCCGGCCATGGAACACCACGCTCAGGTGGTCTTCCTTGGGCCCGGTGGCGATCTTCGAGCCCTTGAGCGCCGGGAACATCGGTGGCAGGCCCTGGCCTTCGGCCTGGTGACAGGACACGCAGGTGGTGTGGTAGACCTTGTCGCCTCGTTCGACCAGCTCTTCAAGGGTCCACTCCTTGCTGGTCAGCTCCTTGAGCTTGGCCGCCTCGGCCTTGCGCTCGCCGAGCCAGGTGTCGTAGTCGGCCTTGGACTTGACCTCGACCACCACCGGCATGAAACCGTGGTCCTTGCCGCACAGCTCGGTGCACTGGCCGCGGTAGATGCCGGGCTTCTCGATACGCGTCCAGGCCTCGTTGACGAAGCCGGGGATAGCGTCACGCTTGACCGCGAAAGCCGGCACCCACCAGGAGTGGATGACATCGGCGGCGGTCACCAGGAAACGCACCTTGGCGCCGACCGGCAGTACCAGCGGCTGGTCGACTTCGAGCAGGTAGTGCTCGTCCTTGGGGGCCTTGTTATGGATCTGTTCGGTGGGCGTGGCCAGGTTGCTGAAGAACTCCACGTCCTGGCCCAGGTACTTGTAGTGCCACTTCCACTGGTAGCCGGTAACCTGGATATCGATGTCCGACTCGCTGGCATCGTAGATGTCGATGAGGGTCTTGGTGGCCGGAATGGCCATGGCCACGAGAATCAGGAAGGGAACCACGGTCCAGAGGATTTCCACCCAGGTGTGCTCGTGGAAATGCGCAGGCTCCTGGCCCGTGGAGCGGCGGTGGATGACCATCGACCAGAACATCGCACCGAACACGACGATGCCGATGACCACGCAGATCCAGAAGATGGTCATGTGCAGGTCGAACACGGCGTTGGAAACGTCCGTCGCCCCCGGTGCCATGTTCACGGTCCAGGCGGCATGGGCCTGGCCAAACACCAACCACAACAGGAGGCCCATCCAGACATGTGGATGTCGCATCATTGCGGGTTCCCCTTATCGTTCTTGTTGTCCCGGAGGCGTGGACGACCTTACGGCTAAGGAGGGGTGGGTGGCCAAGACTGCCTGACTTCGACGACCGAGCCCCTGCAAACGGCAGTCGGGCCTCATCAACGAATCACGTTCACCGGGAGTATAGACAGCGACCAACGGCACGCAACGACCGCCATGAAATCAACTTCATCGATTCACGCAATCGTTTGAAAGCCTTATGGTTACTGGGGCGGAGCAAAATGATGGCACATTGATATAACCACACTGGCAAACGTGCCTCAGGGTTATAACAAATGCGTCTTAGGCATTCTCACAACCGAGCTAATTTAGTGTCTTCCGTTTGTAACGCCTTGTCCCTGGAGTTGTCATGAACATCGCTGCTGTCCGCGAGCAGATCACCCACGCCCATCAACACGAGGGCCAGACCGGCCAACTGAAACAGCGTCTGGAACAACAACTGCCGCATCTGCATCCTTCGATCCATCTGCCCGAGCAGGATGCCCAGGGTACCTTGGCGCGTTTCGTCAGCGCCTACATCGACCAGGTTCCGGAGCTGCTGGAGGCCGCCCATGACGTGGCCCGCGAAGCTGGCATCGAGTCACAGATCAAGCCCGTGCTGAAAATCGCCGAAACCTATTTCCTGCAACCGCCCAGCGTCATGCAAGGCCATGTCGGCCTGGATTGCCTGCTGGACGAAGCCTACCTGGCCCATCGCCTGGTCGAAGAAGTCAACGACCTGTACATCCGCCACTTCCAGCAGCCGCTGATCCCGGTGGATACGACCGTGGCCAACCTGATCGCCCATCAGCTGATCGGCGAAACCTTCGCCAACCAGCTCGATGAAGTGGTGCACCACTCGGTGGACCAAATGCTTGACGACGAAAGCTTCGCCGTCGAGTCGGTGGAAGCCTACCGGGAGAAACTCTGCAGCCCCGAGACCGGCGCCGCCTGGAAGCGCTGGCCATGCCTATCCCGTCAACTGGGCGTGGAGCTCGGCCAACTGGCTTGAAATGACATGTACGGGTCACGGACCGGGCGTGGCCTGTAGCCCTTAAATCCTCGGCCCAGGGACGGGGCCGTCAAGACCAGACTGATGGCACTTTCATGCCACTGAGAAGTGATGGCAAAATGGCACCATTCAATTGCCTGAGACATGGATGCTCACGTTATCGCCCTTGGTCCTGCGCCAATTGCTCTTTGGCCTTGCAGTCGTCCTCATCGCCCTCCTCGATCCCTTCGGCCTGGCCAGCGCCACGGATGATGCGTCTTCCCGTTGGTTGAACCGGCTGTTGGCCAGTTGGTACGCAGAAAAAGGCCAGCAACAGGTGGTCGTCATTCTAATCGACGACGCTTACCTGCAGCGCAACCAGACCTATTGGCCATTGCCTTACAGCGAGCAGAGCAAACTGTTCAAACGCCTGCTCGCCTACAAGCCTGGCGCAGTGTTTATCGACCTGCTGTATAGCCATGATCATTCCCGGGAAACCCCCGGTCAGGCTCCACGGATGGAAAGCCAATTGCTGGCCAACGTCTTGGAGCGTTACCGGCATCAAGGCATTCCTCTTTTCCTGGCCAATACCGGTTTTTCCGCAGACACCCAAGGTGCGGTCAACGCCTTGCCACGGTTTGCCGAGGTCAGCGAACCCGCCTTGGTGAGCTGGAGCGGCCATGGCAACCAATATCCCTTAGCTGTGCCCACCGCGGTCGGCGTTCTGGAGACACCGGCCCTGCAGCTTTACCGCGAATATTGCCACCACCATGCCTGCGCACCGTTGCCGGCCGATGCTATTGCTGCGGCACGCTTGCCCGACATGGCCGTGCAGTGGGGGCTGAAGCAGTCGCCGTCGCAGGCAAAGGTTTCGGATATCAGCGAATGCTCCTTCCCTGGCCTGGCCGACCAGTTGTTACACGCGGTGTTCTGGAAGCTTGGCAGCCAGGCTCAGGCGAACTGCGCCTATAGCCTGACATTGTCTGCCAGCGATCTTGAAGCGACGGACGCCGACGACCAAGCGCTGCTCAAGCAACTACTGACCGGCAAGTTGGTGCTGGTAGGTGCCCGTATCGCCGGAACCGGTGACGTCACGCTCTCACCGCTGCACGGCAAGATAGCCGGCGTGTATGTCCATGCGATGGCCTTGGACAACCTGATCAATTGGGGCATGGGCTATTACCGATCGACGCAGAGCCTGGCCGAGCTGGGTGTGCCCGGCACCGGCTCGGTGGACGTGCTGGATGTAGGCGAGTTGTTGTTGCTGGCGCTCATCGCCAGCCTCAAGGGGCGCCTGGAAAGCCCGGTGTTGACCACCTCGCAAACCGGAAGCCGACGCCGCCTGTTGCTGCAACCGCTCGCAGCCTGGGGCGTGGTGCTCGCGCTTGTGCTTGGCCTGAGTGCGGCGCTCTGGCGATGGAATTTCACACCCGCCAATGTGCTCGGTCTGCTGCTGCTTTCCCTTACGTTGTTCAAAACCAGGGTCCAGACCCTGTTGGAGGACAAGGCGTGAGCAAACCTGAATTGGCTACTCAAGGAGACCAGAGATGAACAAGATTTCCCTTTTCCTGATATCAGCGCTGTTCAGCCAGAGCCTTCTGGCATCCCCGATCGTGGATGCATTCCTTGCCGACCCGGTTACCGTCCTGGATGACCAGGGTAGGTCGCAGCGCGAGGTGGCACGCAACGGCCTGCCGAAAACACTGCCGGTGCTGCAGTACAACAAGGAACTGGACTTGGTACAGGTCGAACTGGCGGGACAGAAGGTCTGGCTGGACACCATGGATGTACGCGTGTCCCCGCCGCTGAATGTGGTCAAGCTACCGTGCCAGAAACTGTCCAGCAGCCAAGCGGACGATCACCAGAACAACTCCACCATCGGTTTCGGCTCGGGGTGCAGCAAGTGAGCGGAGCACTCGCCAAGGGCGCCAAGCGTGTCCTGCTATTGGCTGCAGCAGCCTTGCTCGGCGGTTGCCAGACATTCAATGGTGCCAGCGATGCGGTATTGAACCTTGTGGGCCCATCCACCCAGTCACGTCTGCAGGGCCGCTACTTCGAACAGGCCGAGGTACGACAGTATTACCGCCTGGACCCACAACACGCCAACCAGCTGCGCCTGAGTTTCGATGGCCGCACGATCCGGGCCGACGAGGTCAACCAACAGAACCAGGTACGCATTCCCAAACTCGAGGCTTACCTGCAGGGCATTGTCACGCGCCTTGCCAAAGGCTGGCCAGGGGAGGCACCGGCCCTTCGGGTACGTATCGTCGACAGCTATACCTTCGGGCCTTCGGCTGACCCCTACGGCAATATCTTCGTGCCACTGGGCATGCTCGATAATGTCGAAAGCGAAGACGAGATCGCGGCTATGTTGGGCCACGAAATGAGCCACGTGTTGTTGCGTCATCATGACCGCCTGGCGGCCTTCCAACAACAAAAGGAGCTGATGACCAACATCGCCACCACTGTGGTGATCGCGGCCGTTGCCAGGAATACGGGCGTAGACCGCAGCAGTGGCGCACTCAAGCTGATCAGCAAGGATCCGCTGGGCACCCAGAAGACCATCGGCAATACCGTGCTCTACACCGCCCTGGCCAACAGCTTCTCGGACAATGTCTGGAGCACCGCCTGGGGGCGAGCTCAGGAAGACCAGGCCGACTTGCTCGGCTCCGACCTGATGGTTCGCGCCGGCTATGCACCCCGCGCTTCGAGCGTGAGCCTGCAACGCCTGAACGACTTCCAGGGCAAACAGAAGCCATTGCTGACCGGTTTCCTGAAAGAGCGCCAGAACGCCATGCAGGACTCGCTCAAGCAGTTAGACCTCAATCGCTTCAGCCAAGAGTTGCAAACCCTGCTCAACCAAGGGCTCGGCACTACCATCGCCGCTACCGGCCAATACCTCACTCGCTCGCACATGTCCCCGCTGCAGCGCGATGAGGAGCTACGTCACTATTTAAGACGCGAATACCGTCAAAAAGCACGAGTACGAGTAGATCGACGCAGTTGGCCGCAGGTTCGCGACGAGCCATCGGTACGCCTGGCACTGCAAGGCTACAAGGACGCCTATGCGGCAACCACGGCACTCGAGCAGAACAAGCAGCAGGAGGCGAGTGTCTTCGTGGCCAGGGCACTGGCATCGCCCGTCGGCAACCAGCCAGGCATCCGCCGGGCGGCGTTCACCCTGCACTTGGCACAAGGCAACGGCCGTGCAGCGTTCGCTGACCTTGAATCGATCCAGGACTGGTCGCTTGCCGGCCCCTCGATCTATGACCTGATGATCGGCTACCACCTCAAGCGTGGCGACCCGCAGGCAGCACTGACGATGATCGACAAGGCCGAGCGCAACCTGGGGTCGGAAGAGCTGTTCATCACCGAGAAGCTGCTGGCTAACCGGCAGCTCAAGGCCGACGACAGGGTGAAGCAGATCATGCAAAAGTGTCAGCAATACCCCAGCCGCAAGGAAAGCTGCCGCAAGTTAGTACCGCAGCCCGCTTGAACGCTTATCTGGCACCGATCCTTCCGATCATAGCGCCACACTGCTCGTTCACACCGACACGGCCGAGCGCAGGCGCCCTTCGACCCTGCGCTTGAGCCCGCGCTGCTCGATCAACAGCCGCGACCCCTTGGCCGCATTGCTGCGCCCCCAGTCCTCGAGCAGTTCCAGGCAGGAGTGGTCGATGTAACTGAGGTTGTTCAACGGCACGTGCAGTGTGGTCCCTTGCGGCACGCTCTCCAGCACCTGGGTCAACGCCGGCACCTTGAGGAAGGTCGCGGCGCCACTGAGCCGCAGTTCCATGTGCCCTGGCTCTTGCAGGGTGGCCAGGTTGATCTTCAGCCGCGCCGCCTTGAGCGCCAGTTTCAGCAAGGTCAGAGCGAACCCGAGCAGCACGCCGGTCAGCAGGTCGGTGAGGATGATCGCCAGCGCCGTGGCGGCATAGGTGAACATCGGCATGCGGCCGTACCGGCCCAACCCGCGGAACGCCTTGAAATCCACCAGCTTGACGCCGGTATACACCAGCACGCCGGCCAGGCTGGCCACGGGAATCTGCTGCAGCACGCTGCTGAGCGCCACCACGAACGCCAGCAGCCACACGCCATGGAAAATCGCCGACCAACGCGTCTGGGCGCCGGCCTGGACGTTGGCCGAGCTGCGCACGATCACACCGGTCATCGGTAACGCACCCAGCACACCGCAGAGCATGTTGCCCAGCCCCTGGGCCGACAGTTCACGGTCAAAGTCCGAGCGCTGGCCACTGTGCATGCGGTCCACCGCAGCGGCCGAGAGCAAGGTTTCGGCGCTGGCGATGAAGGCCAGGGCGAAGGCGGCGACCAGCAGGGCGGGGTCGGCCAGCTTGAGCAGGTCGTCCGGGCGCAGCCAGTCGATGGCTTCGGACAGGTCTGCCGGTACCTGTACACGGTTCACCGGCAGGGCCAGCCACAGGCTGACGGCGGTCATCGCCGCCACACCCAGCAAGGCACCGGGAATGAAGCGCAAGCGCTGCGGGCGCCAGCGCTCCCAGGCCCACATCAAGGCGATGGTCCCAAGGCCCAGGGCGCCGGCCTGCCAGCCATTGCCCGCACTTTCCAATGGCAGGGCGGCAGCCACCGTCGCCGGGAAGCCCAGCAGGTTCTGCACCCCAGACGGCTGGGGCGCGCTGTCGAACATCACATGCACCTGGGACAACACGATCAGCACGCCGATTCCGGCGAGCATCCCGTACACCACGGCAGGGGCAGTGACGCGGAACCAACAGCCCAGGCGCAGGCGCCCGGCCAATAGCTGCAACAGGCCAGCGAGCAAGAGGATCGGGCCCAACATGGCCATGCCATGCTGGCGCACCAGCTCGAACACCAGCACCGCCAGGCCCGCGGCAGGGCCGCTGACCTGCAAGGGCGAGCCAGCGAGGAAGCCGACCACGAGGCCACCGATGATACCCGTGATCAGCCCCTTGGCCGGTGGCATGCCCGAAGCGATCGCAATGCCCATGCACAAGGGCAGGGCCACCAAAAAGACCACTACCGATGCCAACAACTCACGCGGCAGGGCCGCTTTGATCTGTGTCTTGTTCACCATGAAGCTCCTTTCTCGATACGCGGCCAGTCCGCCAGCCGCAGGCACAGGGAACCCCGACACACGCGCAGGCGCGGGCCGCCGGCGAACCAGCAAGGCAGTCAGGGGAATTCAAGGCAGCCGACAACTGGCCACACCCTCAACGGGTACGGCCGGTCGGCGAAAAATTACTGCGAGGTATGGGCCGCTTAGTAGCGGCCTCTCGGTGTAGCGCAGGGGATCGGCTGGTCGGCGGTCAGCGGCAGGAAGCTGTCGCTGGCGGCGTCATAGGCTTCGATCTGGCTGGTCTCGATGTCGTAGACCCAGCCATGGATGAACAACTGGCCAGCCGCCAGGCGCGAGGCGACCGAGGGGTGGGTGCGCAGGTGATGCAACTGGGCGATGACGTTTTCCTTGGTCAGCACCTGCATGCTCTCGTGCTCGCTGCCGCAGGAGCAGTTGTCCTCGACCACGGTGCGGGCGACTTCCGCGTGGCGCAGCCAGGCCTTGACCGTGGGCATCTTCTCCAGCGAGTTGGGGTTGAGCACTGCTCGCATGGCGCCGCAATCGGAATGGCCGCAGACAATGATGTGGTGCACGCCCAAGGCCAGCACGGCGTACTCGATGGCCGTGGATACACCGCCGTTCATCTGCCCATAGGGCGGTACGACGTTACCTACGTTACGGGTCACGAACAGGTCGCCGGGAGAACTTTGGGTAATCAGTTCGGGGACGATGCGCGAGTCGGCGCACGTGATGAACATGGCGCGCGGTGTCTGCGCGGTGGCAAGCTTCTTGAACAGTTCCTGCTGTTCGGGGAAGACATCATGGTGAAACCGCAGGAAGCCGTCGACGATATGCTTCAGGGCAGCATCGGCACTTTCGGCGGGTGCAGCCGGGACGACCTTGGATGGGTCCTTGACGGGCATGATTCATCCTCTTGACGGTGTGTAGGGTAAGTTCCAGTTTACCGGGTAAAGATTCTGGTTATGCAGGGCGTTAGATGCCGGGCACGGGCCATTCATCACAATCTCTTGTGGGCTCACGCTACCGTGGAAAACTTAACTGAAACTGAATTTGAAGGCTCTAGAACGGGCGTTCCAGCTTCTAAAGGCGGGAAATCGATAATAGCAAAAAAGCATCAACCGCCAATAGCCTGGAAGAAAAATATCGGTTGCCATGAGCCAGACTAGGGATGGCTTTTTGACCTGTCGGGCTGCTATGCCGTTCAACGCGACCCCAACCACTCAGAACAACGCCATCTGCCCACCCGGCGGGCAGAATGCGGTGCAATCCAGCGCTTGCGCCTCCCGTCCCTCGAACCCCAACCGGCGCATGGCCTTGGCGAACCGCTGCGCCAGGAGCTCGGCGAAGACCCCTTCGCCGCGCATCCTCGAACCAAAGCGACTGTCGTACAACTCACCCCCTCGGCTCTGACGAATCAGGCTGAGCACATGGGCAGCCCGTTGCGGGTAGTGATCGTGCAACCATTGCTCGAACAGCGGCGCAACCTCCAGCGGCAGACGCAGCATCATGTAGGCCGCACTCTGCGCGCCGGCTTGCCTGGCCGCCTCCAGCAAGTGCTCCAGTTCGCTGTCGTTGATCATCGGGATCATCGGCGAACACAGCACGCCCACCGGCACGCCTGCCTCGCGCAACACCCGAATGGCCCGCAGCCGCGCCTTGGGCGATGCGGCCCGCGGCTCCAGGGTGCGCTTGAGATCGTCGTCCAGCGTGGTCAGGCTGATCATCACCCGGGCCAGCCGCTGGCTGGCCATTTCGGCCAACAGATCGAGGTCGCGCAGGACCAGCGAACCTTTGGTGACGATGGTGACCGGGTGACGAAAGCGCAGCAGGACTTCCAGCAGACGCCGGGTCAGCTGTTGCTCCCGTTCGATGGGCTGGTAGGGGTCGGTGTTCGAGCCCAGGTTGATGGGCGCACAGACGTAGCCTGGCTTGCGCAACTGTTGTTCGAGCACCTCGGCGGCGTTGGTCTTGGCGATCAGCTTGGTCTCGAAGTCCAGGCCGGGAGAGAGGTCCCAGTAGGCATGACTGGGGCGAGCGTAGCAGTAGATGCAGCCATGCTCGCAACCTCGGTAGGGGTTGATGGAGCGGTCGAAGGGGAGGTCGGGCGAGGCGTTGCGCGTGATGATGCTCTTGGCGACCTCGACCCGTATTTCGGTACCCTGGGTCGGGGGCACTTCCTGGTACCAGCCATCGTCTTGCGCAACCGAGTGGTTAGGGGCAAAGCGATTATGCGGGTTGCAGGTCGTGCCACGGCCTTTTTGCGGCGCTGGAGGGAACATCGCAGGCTCCAATGACTGTATCCATATACAGTAATCGCAGACTTGGATGGGAGCCAGCGCCTTTGGTCAGGCGCTTGAACTCAGCTCAGGCCATACCAGCGCAGGAACGCGTCCGCCTGCATCGGTCGCTCGAAGAAATCCTGGATCCCCTCGGGTATCGACTTGGCGTTCGCCCAATCTGCGAACGCCGCCCGGAAGCGCTTGCCCGCCCGCTCATCGAACAAACCCCATTGCTCGAAGTGAGAGAACACATCGATGGCATGCACTTCACCCCAGATATAGCTGTAGTAGCCGGCCTCATAGCCAGACACCAGATGATCGAGCGCATGCGCCGGTTTCTCGAAGCTCGCCAATGGCCAGCAACCGCAGCGTTCGCGACACTCGAGCAAGCGCTGCTGCAGGCTTTTGCCATCATCGGGCGAGGTATGCAGCTCCAGATCGAACAAGGCCATGCTGAGGTCAAGGGCGCACCTGTCGAGCTGTGCCGTGCGCAGATCGGCCAATACCGATTCGGCCTGCACCTGGGTGAGTGGTTCACCGGTCTGGTAATGGGCAGAGATACCCACCAGATATTCGGCACTCCACAACCAGCGCTCAAGAAACTTGGCGTAGAACTCCTGGCTGTCCGAGCCGGCCCGGTTCGGGTCGGACAACAGGTGGTTGGTGGCAGGCATCAGCAAAACGTGCAGGGCATGGCCGAACTCATGGAACAGTTTGCGCAATGCCAAATGGTCGAGCAGCGAGGGGACCCCATCCTGCCCCGGCGCTCCATCGCTGAACATGTTCACCGAAGCCGGATGTACACGTCCGTGCGCATCCCATCGCCGATGGCGCACGGCAGTGGTATGAACAACCCTGCCCTTGCCCGGGTACTGGACGACATCCAGGTACAGATAGCCGGCCACCTCATCGCCCTGGCGCACCGAAAAACTCTTCACGCTGTCATGCCATTTCGACGTTTCCGGCACAAACGTCAGGCCAAACACGCGTTGGGCGAGGTCGGCCAACGCTTGCACCGCGTTGTCCAAGGTGAAGTATTCGCGCAGTGCGTCGCTGCTCATGGTCTGTTCACGTGCCCGCAGGTACTTGATGTCCCAAGGCTGGGCATCGCCCAGTGCGTGTTTCTGAGCCAGGCGCTGGATCTCGAGCCGGGCCTTGAGCATGGCTGGCCGGATCTTCCAGGCCAAGGTATGGAGCAGCTGCTGCACGGATTCCACGCTTTCTGCGGCCTTGCCTTGCAAGATCAGTTGCGGGTAGCTGCAACCGCCGATCAACTGGGCTTTATGTTCACGTAGCAGTGCAAGCTGCTGCAGATGATTACCGTTGTCCTTCTCCGGATCCTCGTGCGCACCCCGAGAGTGATAAGCCGCATAGACCTCCTTGCGCAGGCCCCGATCGTCGGCGAATTCGAGAATGGCGTTACAGTGCCGTGCATTGCACAAGATTCGCCAACCTGTCAGCCCTGCCTTCGTGGCTTCCTCGGCCATCAGGTCGCGCAGGTCCTGTGGCACGCCTGCCAGGCGTGCTTCGTCCGTGATATCGATGCTCGATCGCTCGATGGTTTCCTCGAGCGTTTCGAAGAATCCGTATCGATGCTCGAGGATCTCGTCCTCCAGTTGCTGCAGCTTGGCGAGTTGCGTCTCGTCCAAATGCACGCCTGCCAAGCGATACTCCTGAAGAACCTTGTCCAAGGTGGCCCGCTCATAAACATCCAGGCCGGGGTTATTGCTGGCGAGGCGCTCATAGAGCGCATGCAGGGGTTCGTTCCTACGGTTTTCCCTGAATAGGTCCTGCACGCGGGCAAGGTTATCCCAGATCACCGTGCGCCACGGCTCGCCTTTATAGGCCAGAGGCAAGGTTGCATAGGCTACCGCCTGTACGTCTGCGATCACGTTGTCCATCGCCAGGACCAGGCCATACCAACTGGGCTGCGCCTGTTGGCTGTCGATGACCTGTCGAAGGCCCGCCTCGTAGTTATCGATCACCGTATCGAAAGCCGACTTCACGTGTTCGAGCGTCACACTGTCGTAATCGATGGGTGCGCGGTTGTCATTGAGTAATGGATTGTGCGGCTGCTGCATGGGTGGCTCCTGCCGGTTGATGACCAACGCGAGCATGGAGCGCAAGCAGCAGCGCAGGTGGTCGGATATCTACCACCTGCGCCTTCAGGAACACGCCTTCGACGGCGCGACGGCCTTTACTCGGCCGGTTTCTTCAGCTTGGGGTTGGGGAAGAACTGCACCGTCTGCACCTGGGCCGGCGCCGCTTTGGGCGCCAGATGGTTGACCCGGGTGCCCAGCTCCTTGGGTACCGAAAGCCCTTGCTCGTTCAGGGTATCGGTGAACCCGCAGGCCACGCACTCACGGTGCGGTACGCCGTCCTCGTTCCACATCATCAGCTTGTCGGGCTCGCTGCACGCCGGGCACACGGCCCCGGCGATGAAGCGCTTCTTGGTCTTGGTCACAGGTACCTCGCTCATGCCGCCGCGTCCTCGGTCAGGCCACTATGGCGCAGCAATGCATCGATGGCAGGCTCGCGACCGCGGAAATCGACGAACAGCACCATCGGCTCGCGGGAACCGCCACGGGCCAGGATCGCTTCGCGGAAGGCACGGCCGGTCTCGGCATTGAGCACGCCTTCTTCCTCGAAGCGCGAGAAGGCATCGGCCGAGAGCACTTCAGCCCACTTGTAGCTGTAGTAGCCCGCCGCATAACCGCCGGCGAAGATGTGGGCGAAGCTGTTGGGGAAGCGGTTGTAGGCCGGTGGACGCATCACCGACACCTCGTCGCGCACCCCTTCGAGCACCTGCAGCACGCTGCGGCCATCGCCATGGTTGGCATGCAGTTCGAAGTCGAACAGCGAGAATTCCAGCTGGCGCACCATCATCATGCCCGACTGGAAGTTCTTGGCCGCCAGCATCTTGTCCAGCAGGTCTTGGGGCAGGGGTTCGCCGGTCTCGTAGTGGCCGGAAATCAATGCCAGGCCTTCCGGCTCCCAGCACCAGTTCTCCATGAACTGGCTCGGCAGCTCCACGGCATCCCAGGCCACACCGTTGATGCCGGAAACGCCGGCATGCTCGATGCGGGTGAGCAGGTGGTGCAGGCCGTGCCCGAACTCGTGGAACAGGGTGGTGACTTCATCGTGGGTCAGCAGCGCAGGCTTGCCGGGTGCGGCCGGAGTGAAGTTGCACACCAGGTTCGCCACCGGGCTTTGCAGGGCTCCGGCTGCCGTGCGCCGACGATCGCGGGCCCCGTCCATCCACGCACCGCCGCGCTTGTTGGCGCGGGCATACAGGTCGAAGAAGAAGCGGCCCACATGCTGGCCGTTTTCCTTGATCTCGAACAGGCGCACGTCCGGGTGCCAGGTGTCGAAGCCCTTGAGTTCGGCAATCTCGATGCCGTACAGGCGCTGGACGATGGAGAACAGCCCCGACAGCACCTTGTCGATCGGGAAGTAGGCCCGCAGGGCCTCTTGCGACACGCTGTAGCGCTGCTCGCGCAATTTTTCGCCGTAGTAGCCGGCGTCCCAGCTGCAAAGCTCCGGGCAGCCTTGCTCGGCGGCATAGGCCTTGAGCTGCTCCAGGTCCTTGGCGGCGAATGGCTTGCTGCGCTTGGCCAGGTCACGCAGGAAGCTCAGCACCTGGTCGCTGGACTCGGCCATCTTGGTGGCCAGGCTCAGCTCGGCGTAGTTCTTGAAGCCCAGCAGCTCAGCCAGCTCCTGGCGCAGGTCGAGGATTTCGCTCATCACCGGGCCGTTGTCGAACTGGCCGGCGTTCGGGCCTTGGTCGGAGGCGCGGGTGCAGTAGGCGGCGTAGAGCTCTTCGCGCAGGGCACGGTCGCTGGCGTAGGTCATCACCGCGTAGTAGCTGGGGAACTCCAGGGTGATCAGCCAGCCTTCCAGGCCCTTGGCCTGGGCGGCGGCGGCCATCTGCGCCTTGGCCGAGTCGGTCAGGCCGTCGAGTTGCGCTTCGTCGGTGACGTGCTTGGTCCAGGCCTGGGTGGCATCGAGCAACTGATTGGAGAAACGGCTGCCCAATTCGCTCAGGCGGCTTTGCACTTCGGCATAGCGCTGTTGCTTATCGGCTGGCAGGTCGATACCCGACAGGCGGAAGTCACGCAGGGCATGGTCGATGATGGTCTTCTGGGCGGCGTCGAAACCGGCGGCTTCCGGGCTGCTGGCCAAGGCCTGGTAGGCTTCGAACAGCTGGCGGTTCTGCCCCAGTTCGGTGGAATAGGCGCTCAGGGCAGGCAGGCAGGACTCATAGGCCTCGCGCAGTTCCTTGCTGTTGCACACCGCATTGAGGTGGCTGACCGGGCTCCAGGCCGCGCCCAGGCGGTCGTTGAGTTCATCCATGGCCAGCACCAGGCCGGCCCAGGTCGGGTTCTTGCCTTGCTGTTCGAGGATCGTTGCAATGGCTTTGCGGTTGTCGGCCAGGATCTGCTCGATCGCCGGCAGCACATGTTCGGCACGGATCGCCGAGAAGGGCGGCAGATCGTAGGACTGCAGAAGCGGGTTGTTCGCACTCACGGTTTAGATACCTTGGCAGGAGGAAACACGGGACCATCTTAATTACAATCGACGCCGACCGCAGCAGGCAGCCCGCCTATCGGCATTCAAGAGGGGCGCTATCATGGCCATTCGAAGCTTTCAGCAACACACTCCCAAAGTTGGACCACGGGTTTTCGTCGACTGTTCGGCGGTGGTGCTGGGAGACGTGGAGATCGGCGAGGACAGCTCGGTCTGGCCGCTGACCGTGGTGCGCGGCGACATGCACCGTATCCGCATCGGCGCCCGCACCAGCGTGCAGGATGGCAGCGTGCTGCACATCACCCATGCCGGGCCGTTCAATCCGGAGGGCTTCCCGTTGTTGATCGGCGACGATGTGACCATCGGTCACAAAGTCATGTTGCACGGCTGTACACTGGGCAGCCGCATTCTGGTCGGCATGGGCAGCACCATCATGGATGGCGCGGTGGTCGAGGACGAAGTGATCATCGGCGCCGGCAGCCTGGTGCCGCCTGGCAAGCGCCTGGAAAGTGGCTACCTGTACGTGGGCAGCCCGGTGAAGCAGGCCCGCCCATTGACCGACAAGGAACGTGCGTTTTTCCCCTATAGCGCCGCCAACTACGTCAAGCTCAAGGACCAGCACCTGGCCGAAGGCTACGACCGATAGCCACCTCTCGCACCTGTAGGAGCGGGCTTGTCACGCGATAGCGCCAGCAGCATAAACCCCATTGCCTGTATGGGCGCCATCGCGGGACAAGCCCGCACACAATGCGCAACGGCTCATAGATACCGAGAACACCATGCACCAGCAGAACATCCTCTTCGACCTCGACGGCACCCTGACCGACCCGCGCCTGGGCATCACCCGTTCGATCCAGTACGCCCTGGCCAAACTGGGTATCGACGAGCCGGACCTGGCCCGCCTCGAGCACTTCATCGGCCCACCCTTGCTGCAGGCCTTCATGCAGTTCTACCACTTCGACGAGGCCAAGGCCTGGGACGCGGTGAACTTCTACCGCGAGCGCTTCAGCGTCACCGGCCTGTACGAGAACCTGGTGTTCGACGGTGTGCCGGAGCTGCTCGAGGCGCTGAATGGCCAAGGCCGCACGCTGTACATCGCCACCTCCAAACCCTGGGAGTTCGCCCGCGAGATCGCCCGGCACTTCGCTTTCGATCACCATTTCAAGGTGATCTACGGCAGCGAACTGGATGGCACCCGGACCAACAAGGTCGAGTTGATCCGCCACCTGCTGGACGAAGAAGGGCTGGACCCGGCGCAGACCTTGATGATCGGTGATCGCAAGCATGACCTGATCGGCGCGCGCAGTAATGGGCTGCAGGCGGTGGCGGTGGGCTATGGATTCGGCAGCCGCGAAGAGCTGATGGCCGAAGCGCCGGCCTTCCATTTCGACACCTTGGCACAATTGCACCAGGCGTTTTTCCGGGCCTGACCCTTTTGTCTTGGGGCTGCTGCACAGCCCCTGTAGGAGCGGGCTTGTCCCGCGATCTGGGCCGCAAAGCGGCCCCTTCACCCCTGGCCAGCCAACCTCGCCAACTCGGCCTTGCGCGCCGAAGCCGGCAACCGCCCCAGCGCCTCGACCCGCCGGTAGAACTCGCCCCAATCGCCTTTCACGTCCCTGAACAACACCGCAAACGCCGGCACCCACTGGTCATACAACCCAAACGGCAGCAGCTTGGCGTTGTTCATCGGCCCGTACATCCAGGCATCGTAGCGCCCGTCACCCTTCCACGGCCCATCGCGCAGTTGCCGATACTCGCGCCGCAAACGCTCGAATTCCACCTGCTTGGCCGCCCGCTTGCCAGCCTCGTTCAACGGCCCGGCATAGATCGCCTGCAGGCGCGAACGGCTGTCCAGCACCAGCCGAACGAACTGCTCGCGCTGGCGCGCCGCGTCATCCCGAATCGCTGGAAGCCCGCGCGCCACGCGCCATTGCCGCGAGCCTTCCTGCTCCACGAAGGTGGCGAACGACTCATTGAATTCGGTGTCGTCCTGCACATAGACGCGCTGGTGCGCCAGCTCATGGAAGATCACCGCGGCCAGGCGTTCATCGCCCCAGGCAACCATCGAAGAAAGGATCGGATCGTCGAACCAGCCCAGCGTCGAATAGGCCTCCACGCCCCCGACATACACGTCCATCCCCTCCTGGCGCATCAACGCTGCTGCGCCCCGGGCGGCGCCTTGCCGGTAATAGCCCCGGTAGGCCACGCAACCGGCGATCGGGAAGCAATGGGTGACCGGCTGCAACGAGAGCTCAGGTGTCGCAAAGACATTCCATACCACGTAGGGCCGCCCTAGATCGGCATAGACCCGATAGCTGCGATTGTCCGGCAGCTTCAATCGCTCGCTGGCGAATTGCCGGGCTTGTTCGGCATGCTCCAGGCGCTGGCGCAATGGATCGCCTAGGGAAGGGTCGTCCAGCAACTGCGCCACAGGTTGTCGCGCCCGCAACAGTTGCCATTGCCCCTCGGCCAACTGACCGTAGTAGCCGATGCTGGAGCAACCGTTCAGCAGGAAGGCCGCCAGCACGGGAACCAAACGCCAGAAAACGCGGTCGAGAGGCCCATGGCTTGAGCACTGCAAAAGAAAAAGTCGAAACATCAGGGCTGTCTATCTCGCTCACGGCCAGTGCGGTCCAAGACTATCTCGCCAGGGGGGAGTTTCGCCATGCGTTCACTGATTGCCGTCGGCACGCTCGTGCTGCTGTCCGGTTGCTCCACGCTGCCCGACCCGGACCCCAACCAGGCCTGGGTCGACCTCGCGCCCTACGACAACACCTCACTGCATGCCGTGCAGGTGGACGAACGCGACTGGGCCGACAAACGCTATTTCGAAGTCCAGCCCGGCAACCACGAGCTCACCGTGCGCTACCAGTTCGCGGTGGCGCCGAGCAATATCGGCCCAGTGGATGAGCCGCTGTGGCGCGACTGTCAGCTGAACCTGACGTTCAAGGATTTCAGTGCCGGCCAACGCTACCAGCTGCAGGCCGGCAGCATCGGTTTCCGCCCCTGGGTCAAACTCTACGACCAGCAGCAGAAGCTGGTAGGGCAGGGGATGCCAGCCGGTTGCCAGCGCACCTGAAACCCAAGAGTTTGACGACAGTGTGGGCCTGACGGCGCTATGCTTAAAGCCTGTAAACCGCGAGCGGGAGTTTCGCCATGCGCCAGCCCATGATGCTGATCGCCCTCAGTGCACTGGGGGCTTGCGCCAGCCCCTTGCCGCCCGTCGATCCCAAGCAGGCCTGGGTCGACCTCTACACCATCACCCCTGGCAGAACCATCATGGCCGACCGCCTGGACGGCCAGCGGCTGGAGGATGGCCGCTACTTCCAGGTCACCCCAGGTCGGCACGAGCTAGTGGTGCGCTTCGACTACGAAGTGTATTCGGGCGGATTCAGCACCGACCCTACCGAGCGCACTTGCTACCTCACCGTACGCTTCGATGACTTCAAGGCAGGCGAGCGCTATCGCCTGGAGGCGCGGGCACCGGTGATGCAACCGCAGGTGTTGCTGTTCGATGCCAGCCGCAAGGTGGTGGTGAACGAGCCGAGCCAGGTGTTCTGCATTCCGTGAGCGGCAGCCTTCATGGCCATACCCACTCCCAAGAACCAATGGGAGCGGGGTCTACCGTCGATAAAACAGGCTCGGGTCACTGGTCGTTCTTCTGGTAGATGATCTTCTTGGTGCCACCCTCGCAGCTGCCGACGATCATGTTCTGGTCGCGGACTTCGCTGTTGGGCACGATCTCCAGGGTATAGGACGTCACCCCCGCAGCCTGGATCTTCGCCTCGATTTCGGCCTTGAGTTCCTCGCACGGCTTGGGCGCGGCCATGACAGCCGTCGCCAGCAAGGAGACCAGCACGGCGGTTGCTACGCGGATCATGGAACGGCTCCTGACAAAGGCAGTCGGGCTGCCAACGCCCATTAGACTACAGGAAACCGCTCCTGTTGCGCCGCCTAGGAAAGCAGGGTGGCGTCCAAGGTAATCGTCGCGTTCAGCACCTTCGACACCGGGCAGCCGGCTTTGGCCTTGTTGGCGATTTCCTGGAACTGCGCATCGCTCGCCCCAGGTACTTTGGCCTTGAGGGTCAGGTGCACGGCCGTAATGGCAAAACCGTCCGGCTGCTTGTCCAGGCTGACCTCGGCAATGGTGTCGATACGCTCGGGGGTCAGGCCCGCCTCGCCGAGCATCATCGACAGTGCCATGGAAAAGCAGCCGGCATGGGCCGCGCCGATCAGCTCTTCCGGGTTGGTGCCTGGCGAGCCTTCGAAGCGGGTGTTGAAGCCATAGGGGTTCTGCTTGAGCGCACCGCTTTCCGTGGAGAGCGATCCCTTGCCATCCTTCAACCCGCCTTGCCAGATCGCCGATGCTGTCTTTTTCATGTTGCCTCCTGTCGTAGGGTGGGTACTTATGGGTTCTGAGGTTCAGGCTTACAGCAAGTTCAGCTAAATCTGACGCCTAGCATTGAAACCCCGAAAAGTGCCCATACAGAGCACCCAAGGCCCCACGGCCAACCTTTCTGCGGAGGCACCCATGACGCACCTGCGTGACTTGAAGATATCCACCCTCGACCTGGTGCCGGTACGCGCCGATGGCGGCCCTGCCCAGGCCCTGCGCAACTCCCTGGACCTGGCCCAGGCGGTCGAGCGGTTCGGCTACAACCGTTTCTGGGTGGCCGAGCACCACAACATGGACGGCATCGCCAGCTCGGCCACAGCCGTGTTGATTGGGTACCTGGCAGGTGGCACCTCGCGCATCCGCATCGGCGCTGGCGGCGTGATGCTGCCCAACCATGCGCCCCTGGTAATCGCCGAGCAGTTCGGCACACTGGCAAGCCTCTACCCTGGGCGTATCGACCTGGGCCTGGGTCGCGCACCGGGCTCCGACCAGATGACGGCCCGCGCCTTGCGTCGCGAACGCTCCGGCAGCGCCGACGACTTCCCGGACGACGTCGAAGAGCTGTCCCGCTACCTGGGCCCACGCACGCCGGACCAGAAGGTCATTGCGGTGCCAGGCCACGACACCGACGTGCCGCTCTGGCTGCTCGGCTCCAGCCTGTTCAGCGCCCAGCTGGCGGGCATGCGCGGGTTGCCCTATGCCTTCGCCTCGCATTTCGCCCCGCGCTATATGCACGAGGCGATCCGCATCTACCGCGACCACTTCAAGCCTTCCACGGTACTGGACAAGCCCTACGTGATGCTCGGCGTGCCCATGGTCGTGGCAGAAACCGACGAAAAGGCCGAATACCTGGCGACCTCGGTGTACCAGCGCATCCTGGCACTGATTCGTGGCCAGAGCCTGATGCAGCGCCCACCGGTGCCGAGCATGGACGGCCTGTGGCTGCCCCATGAACGCGATGCGGTGGGTAGCTTCCTGGGCTTGGCGATGATCGGCAGCCCGCAGAAGGTACGGGCCAAGGTCGAGGTGCTGCTGGAGCAGACCGGGGCGGATGAACTGATATTCACCTGCGACCTGTACGAGCATGCGGACCGGGTACGGTCGTATGAACTGTTGGCGCAGGCACTCAAGGCCGAGTGAGCCCAGGCGAGGACTTCGCCCTCGTTTCGCGGCACAAGGCCGCTCAGGAGTGCGCAACGCCGATACGCAGCTTGCCACGCCATTTGGGCTCCAGGCGTCACCGATTACTCGCGGCGGTACACGATCTCCTTGGTACCGCCCTCGCAACTGCCGATCACCTTGCCACCTCCGGCCCCCTTGTCGACGACCTCCAGCACATAGCCGGTAACGCCCTTGGCCTGGAGCTTGGCATCGATCTCGGCCTTGAGTTCTTCGCACGGCTTGCCCGCCGCCAGCACGCTACCCGCCAGCGCCATCAGGCCCATCGCCCACAGCAGTTTCTTCATCGATCGCTTTCCTTGTTCAGATCAAAAAAGTACAGGGCGCCAATCCAGGACTGGCACCCACAAACCTTTACCCCATCTCGCCGGGCCAGGCCAGCCCGGCCTTGTTTCAACTGTTGGCGATACGGAAGCCGACCTTCAGCGTGACTTGGAAGTGCGCCGCCTTGTTGTCGCGGATATGGCCACGGGTATCGACCACCTCGAACCATTCCAGGTGCTTGATACTCTTGCCGGCTTCGGCCAGGGCATTGTTGATCGCGTCCTCGATGCTGGTAGGCGAGGAACCGACCAGTTCGATTTTCTTGTAGGTGTGATGATCGGACATGAGCGCTCTCCTTGGTTGGCGTGTGGGATTGAGCCTAGCAGCGTAGGCCCGGTTTACCTGCGAACCATCGCCCCGGCGCAAAGTTCGATCGCACTTTCGCTGCGCTGCACAGTCGCACCCGTTACAGCCCAACCACCGCGAAGGAGAGTCATCATGGCCTATAACTCGCTGCGTAAAGCGTCGCTGGAAAGCATGGAAGCGGAGATCGAAAGCCTGCTCAAGACCCTCGAACACCTCAAGCACGATGCCTCGGAAGAGTCGCAGAAATCCATGAAGGCGATCCGCAGCAACGCCGAGAATGCACTCAAGCATTCGCGCACCCTGCTCGGCGATGCCTACGAGGAAGTGAAGACCCGCACCCGCCAGACCGGCATCGCCACCCGCGACTATGCCCAGGAACACCCCTGGACCACCGCCGGCGTCGCCATCGGCGCTCTCGGCCTGCTGGCCGCCTGGTTGATGTGCAAGCGCAGCTAGGCCGTTTGTCGTTCCAGCTCGTTGCGCAGCCATTGCGCCAACTGCTCGGCGCGCCCGTCCGCGGCGCGCCGGGGCACCCATAGGGCCAATGCGGCACGGGTCGGCGAGAAGCCCCAGGGCGCGCTCAGGCGCCCGGCGCGCAGGTCGTCCGCCACCAATGGTTGCGGGGCGATGGCCACACCCAGGCCAGCCACCGCCGCCTCCAGCAGGTAATACAAATGTTCGAACGCCTGGCCGAAGGCCAACGCCGACGGCTCGAGCCCATGCTGCGCGGCCCAGGTAGGCCAGGCTTGCGGGCGCGACGTGGTGTGCAGCAAAGCCTCGTCGAGCAAGGCTTGGGCCGGCGCCTCTCGCAACCGCTCGAACCCAGGAAAGTGTGGGCTCAGCACTGGGCCGATGCACTCCTCGGCCAGCACGTGCACCTGCATGTCCGCCGGCCACGGCGGCTCGGCGTACACCAGCAGCGCATCCAGCCCCGGGCGGCGCGGGTCCAGGTCGCCTTCGCCCGCCGACAGGTGTAGGCGCAGCTGCGGCAGGTCCGCGTTCAATCGGCCGAGCCGGGGGATGAACCAGCGCGCCAGCAGGCTGCCGGAGCAGCCCAGGACGAAAGGCGCCTCGCTGACGTCGTGGCTGAGTTCGGCACACACGCTGCGCAGGCGGTCGAACGCGTCGGAACTGGCATCGCGCAGCCGCACACCGGCATCTGTGAGTTTGATGCCACGCCCGTCCTTGACGAACAAGGCCACGCCAAGGTGCTCCTCGAGCACCTTCAACTGCCGGCTCACGGCCCCATGGGTCACATGCAGAACTTCAGCCGCCTGGCTGACACTGTTGAGCCGGGCAGTGGCCTCGAAGGCACGCAAGGCATTGAGGGGAGGGAGGTCCTGGCGCATGATGTGTGAGTTTTTCTGACAAATTATCGCAATCTTATCGGTTTTCAGCCGGCCATGTCGTGGTTAGAGTAAGCCCATCAATCATAGATCACGCCCTGGAGCGCCCCATGACCCAGACCCAATACCGCGCCGGCCCCGATGCCAATGGCCTGTTCGGCTCGTTCGGCGGCCGCTACGTGGCCGAAACCCTGATGCCGCTGGTCCTGGACCTGGCCCGTGAATACGAGGCCGCCAAGGCCGACCCGAAATTCCTCGAAGAGCTCGCCTACTTCCAGCGCGACTACATCGGCCGCCCCAACCCGCTGTACTTCGCCGAACGCCTGACCGAACACTGCGGCGGCGCCAAGATCTTCTTCAAGCGTGAAGAGCTCAACCACACTGGCGCGCACAAGGTGAACAACTGCATTGGCCAGGTGCTGCTGGCCAAGCGCATGGGCAAGAAGCGCCTGATCGCCGAGACCGGCGCCGGCATGCACGGCGTGGCCACCGCCACCGTCGCGGCGCGCTTCGGCCTGCCCTGCGTGATCTACATGGGCGCCACCGACATCGAGCGCCAGCAGGCCAACGTATTCCGCATGAAGCTGCTGGGCGCCGAGATCGTTCCGGTCACCGCCGGCACCGGCACCCTCAAGGACGCCATGAACGAGGCCCTGCGCGACTGGGTCACCAATGTCGAAGACACCTTCTACCTGATCGGCACCGTGGCCGGCCCGCACCCGTACCCGGCGATGGTCCGCGACTTCCAGTCGATCATCGGCAAGGAAACCCGCGCCCAGCTGCAGGAAAAGGAAGGCCGCCTGCCGGACAGCCTGATCGCCTGCGTCGGCGGTGGCTCCAATGCCATGGGCCTGTTCCACGACTTCCTCGATGACCAGAGCGTCAAGATCATCGGCGTCGAGGCCGGTGGCCACGGCGTGCACACCGACAAGCACGCCGCCAGCCTCAACGGTGGCGTGCCGGGCGTACTGCATGGCAACCGCACCTACCTGCTGCAGGACGAGGACGGCCAGATCACCGACGCCCACTCGATCTCGGCAGGCCTGGACTACCCGGGCATCGGCCCGGAGCACGCCTACCTGCACGAAGTGAAGCGCGTCGAGTACGTCAGCATCACCGACGACGAAGCCCTCGAAGCGTTCCACACCAGCTGCCGCCTGGAGGGCATCATCCCGGCACTGGAGAGTTCCCATGCCCTGGCCGAGGCGATCAAGCGCGCGCCGAACCTGCCCAAGGACCACCTGATGGTCGTGTGCCTGTCCGGCCGAGGCGACAAGGACATGCAAACCGTGATGAACCATATGGCCGCCCAGGAGAAACAGGCATGAGCCGTCTTGAACAACGTTTCGCCGAGCTGAAGGCCGAAGGCCGCTCGGCACTGGTCACCTTCATCACCGCGGGCGACCCGGGCTATGACGCCTCGTTGCAGATCCTCAAAGGCTTGCCGGCAGCCGGTGCCGACGTCATCGAGCTGGGCATGCCATTCACCGACCCGATGGCCGACGGCGTGGCCATCCAGCTGGCGACCCTGCGTGCCCTGGACGCTGGCCAGACGTTGGCCAAGACCCTGCAGATGGTTCGCGAATTCCGTGTAGATAACCAGACCACGCCGATCGTACTGATGGGCTACTACAACCCGATCCACCGCTTCGGCGTGGAGCAGTTCGTGGCACAGGCCAAGGAAGCAGGCGTCGATGGCCTGATCATCGTCGACCTGCCGCCGGAGCATGACGCCGAGCTGGCCACCCCGGCCCAGGCCGCCGGCATCGACTTCATCCGCCTGACCACCCCGACCACCGACGACGCCCGCCTGCCGCGCGTGCTCGAGCGTAGCTCCGGCTTCGTCTACTACGTCTCGGTGGCGGGTGTGACCGGCGCCGGCTCCGCCACCACCGAGCACGTCCAGCAGGCCATCGCCCGCCTGCGTCGCCACACCGACCTGCCGATCAGCGTGGGCTTCGGCATTCGCACGCCTGAACAGGCGGCAGCCATCGCCAAGCTCTCCGATGGTGTGGTGGTGGGCTCGGCGCTGGTGGACAAGATTGCCCAGGCCAAGGATGCCGCGCAGGCCGTGAGCGATGTGCTGAGCCTGTGCTCGGCGCTGGCCGAAGGTGTGCGTTCGGCGCGCAACTGATTGCGAAGGCTACGCCCTCGATCGCGGCACAAGGCCGCTCCTACGGGCGATCACCGCTCCGGAGCGGCCTTGTGCCGCGAAAGGGCCGCAAAGCGGCCCCACTATCCCTCAAAGATCGACAGGTCCAAAGGCCTCACGGCCCCCATCCAGATCGCATGGTCCCGGTGATCCGCCAGCTCATCCCCCGTCAGTGGATGCAGGAACACCACCAACCCCTTGCGGTACAGCGCCAGCCACGGTAACAACACCCCCACCACTTCCGGCCCGAAGGCCAGCTGGCAGCTCCAGTCCGGGTGCGGCCCGACCGGCTTCTGGTGCATGCGCCCCATGGTCACGGGAAACAACCGGGCCGCTTCCTCGCACAGCTGCCGGGCCTGTTCCATGGTCGATGCGTCGTAGTACACATGGGCGTGGTAGCCCTTGATCCTTTGCACGATTACTCCTGAACGGGGTCAAACGATCACTTGCCCACCAGAGGAAGTGATCCGGTGAAGAATGCCGAAACTCCAGTGTTCAAACTGGTCCTGTTCGGGATCGAAAGCAGCCTGGGCAGCGCCTTGGCCGTGGAACTGCTGTCGCGCCAGCACGAGGTCACGGCCGTGGTCGATGACCTCAACCGACACGCGCCACGCCCCGGCCTGCATTTCAAGATAGGCGGGCTGGGCAATACCTACCAGGCCGAGCAGAGCACGGCCGGCGGTTCGGCGGTGATCGCCCTGCTGTCGGCGCTGGCCCCTGGCGACCTGCCGGCCCAGCGGCGGATGACCGAAGCCCTGGTGGCCGGCCTGCAGCGCACGACTATACGCCGGCTGATGCTGGTGGGCGATTTCAACGTGCTGGATGAGCCGGCCCGGCACAGCGATGAAGCGCGTGAATGCATGGACCAGATCGTCGACCTGCTGCAACGCAGTGCAATGCGCTGGACACTGGTGAATGCACCCGACGAGGTGCCGGGGCTGGGCATCGAGCACTTTCGCAACCTCGACGGAACCCTGGAACCCGGGCTGGCCGGGCCTTTGCAACGGTTGGCACGGATTGCGGCGGGGATAGTGGATGCGTTGGAGCTGAATCTGCACCAGGGGGAACACCTTAACTTCGTGCCTTGATCTCATCGCCGGCTTGCCGGCGATGGGCTGCACAGCAGCCCAGTCACGCTCCCCGCTCAGCCTCCAGCCAATCTACGAACCGCTGGATCAACGCCCCGCGCCGCTTGCGCGGCGGCAACACCACGTAATACCCGCGCTCAGAGCGCAGGCTGCCTTCCAGCGGTCGGCACAGCAATCCCTGGTCCACCAATCCATCCACCAGGTGCCGCCAGCCGATCGCCACCCCTTGCCCGGCAATCGCCGCCTGGATCAGCAACGTGTAGTTGTCGAACCGCAACTGCCCAGGCGGAGGCGGGCTGGTCACGCCCAGGCCACGGAACACCCCCGCCCAGTCGAACCAACGGCTGGCCTGCTCGCCACGCAGATGGAGCAGGGGCAATCGTTGCAAAGCCACGGCTGACGTGGGTTTGCCATGAATCAGCTTGGGGCTGCAGACCGGAAAAACTTCTTCATCGAACAACCATTTGCTCTCGCCTTGGTGGAAGCGTCCATCGCCGAACAGCACCGCCACGTCGATATCCGGTCGGAGCATGGCCTGGCTGCGCTCGCCCGTCACCAGGCTCACGTCCACCTGTGGGTAGGCCTGGTGGAACCGAGGCAAGCGCGGCATCAGCCAGAAGGCAGCGAAGGCAAAGTCGGTGGCCACCTGCAATACCTCGCGCTGGGCACGCCCACTGGCCTGGCCGATGCCCTCGTCCATGGTTTGCAAACCTTGATGGACCTGTTCGAACAGCAATTGGCCGGCGTCGGTCAGCTCGATACCCCGGTAGATCCGGTCGAACAGACGCGTGCCCAACTGCGCCTCCAGGCGCTTGACCTGCTGGCTCACCGCCGGCTGGGTGGTGCCCTGCTCCAGCGCGGCCGCGGTGAAACTGCGCAGACGCGCTGCGGCCTCGAAGACACGCAGCGTGTCCAGGGATAGGTTGGCAAGGTGTTCAAACATAAGCACAGCTAATCCCACTCATTGCCCGCCATGGGCTTTACCCATGTTATCCACCAGTCGCATCCTGATTCGCAAGCGGTTCCCATAACCTTCAACGATGGAACGCAACCATGAAGCGACCCAACATCCTGTTCATCATGGCCGACCAGATGGCCGCGCCCTTGCTGCCGATCTACAACCCATCACCGATCAGGATGCCGCACCTGAGCCGCCTGGCCGAACAGGCAGTGGTATTCGATGCCGCCTACTGCAACAGCCCGCTGTGCGCACCGTCGCGCTTCACCCTGGTCAGTGGCCAGTTGCCCAGCCGCATCGGCGCCTACGACAACGCGGCGGACTTCCCGGCCGATGTGCCGACCTACGCCCATTACCTGCGCCGCCTGGGCTACCGCACCGCGCTGTCGGGCAAGATGCACTTCTGCGGCCCCGACCAGCTGCATGGCTATGAAGAGCGGCTGACCAGCGACATCTACCCGGCCGACTACGGCTGGGCGGTGAACTGGGACGCCCCCGACCAGCGCCCTAGCTGGTACCACAACATGTCGTCGGTGCTGCAGGCAGGCCCGTGCGTGCGCACCAACCAGCTGGATTTCGACGAGGAGGTGGTGTTCAAGGCCCGCCAGTACCTCTACGACCATGTGCGCGAAGGCGATGGCCGGCCGTTCTGCCTGACCGTGTCCATGACCCACCCTCATGATCCGTACACCATCCCCAAACCGTACTGGGATCTCTATGAGGACGTGGATATCCCCATGCCGGGCGGCGTCCTGGCCCAGGACGAACAGGATCCGCACTCGCAACGCCTGCTCAAGGTCTACGACCTATGGGACAAGCCGCTGCCCGCGCACAAGATCCGCGACGCTCGCCGTGCCTACTTCGGCGCCTGCAGCTATATCGACGACAACATCGGCAAGCTGCTGCAGACCCTCGAGGAATGCCACCTGGCCGACGACACCCTGATCGTCTTCTCGGGCGACCATGGCGACATGCTTGGCGAGCGCGGGCTCTGGTACAAGATGCACTGGTTCGAGATGTCGGCACGGGTGCCGCTGCTGGTCCACGCGCCCAAGCGCTTCGCCCCGGCACGGGTGAGCGCGGCCGTGTCCACCTGCGACCTGCTGCCGACCCTGGTGGAACTGGCCGGTGGCAAGGTCGAGCAAGCCCTGCACCTCGATGGCCGTTCACTGCTGGACCACCTGCAAGGGCAGGGCGGCCACGACGAGGTGATCGGCGAGTACATGGCCGAAGGCACGGTCGGCCCGTTGATGATGATCCGCCGTGGCCCCTACAAGTTTGTGTACAGCGAGGACGACCCCTGTTTACTCTATGACCTGAGCCGCGACCCGCACGAGCGGGAGAACCTCACCGGCAGCCCGGACCACCAGGCGCTGCTGCAGGCATTCGTCGATCAAGCCCGCCAACGCTGGGACATTCCCGCCCTGCGCGAGCAAGTGCTGGCCAGCCAACGGCGCCGTCGCCTGGTGGCCGAAGCACTGGCCATCGGCAAGCTGAAGAGCTGGGACCACCAACCATGGGTAGATGCCAGCCAACAGTACATGCGCAACCACATCGATCTCGACGACCTCGAGCGCAAGGCACGTTATCCACAGCCCGCACCCCTGGATTGAGTAGAGAGGCCGCCATGAAGAAGTTCTCCACAACCGTGATCGCCCTGGCCGTGGGCCTGACCGCCGTCACGGCCCACGCCGACAGCGATGCCCAATGCACCACCGTGAAGATGGCCGACCCTGGCTGGAGCGACATCGCCACTACCAACGCCATCGCCCGCCTGCTCCTGGAAAGCCTCGGCTACCGGGTGAAGATCGACAATCTGGCCGTGCCGATCATCTACGGCGGCCTCAAGGATGGCCGGGTGGATGCGTTCCTGGGCAACTGGATGCCTGCCCAGCAAGGCTTCCATGACAAGTTCGTCGCCACTGGCGATGTGCAGCGCCTGGCCCGCAACCTGCAGGGCACCGAGTTCACCCTGGCAGTGCCTGACTACGTCTGGAACGCCGGTGTAAAGGATTTCGCCGATCTGCAGAAACATGCCGACCAGTTCGACCAGAAGCTCTATGGCATCGGCTCAGGCGCGCCGGCCAACCTGTCACTCAAAGAGATCATCGACAAGAATGAGTTCGGCCTGGGTGACTGGAAGCTGGTGGAGTCCAGCGAACAGGCGATGCTCACCCAGGTGCAGCGGGCCACACAGAAACAACAATTCATCACCTTCCTCGGTTGGACCCCGCACCCGATGAACGTGAAGCTGAAAATGCATTACCTGACCGGCGGGGAGAAGTGGTTCGGCAGCAAAGGTGACGTATATACCCTGGTGCGCAACGGTTACCCACAGACCTGCCCGAATGCAGCGAAGCTGCTGGGCAACCTGAGCTTCAGCCTGGACATGGAAAACAGCATCATGGCCGAGGTGGTGGATAGCAAGGTCAGCTTCGACGAAGCGGCCAAGGCCTGGGTGAAGGCGCATCCGCACGTGCTGGAGGGTTGGTTGGCCGGAGTCACGACCAAGGCGGGAGGAGACGCTTCCCAAGCCGTGAAGGCCAAACTCTGAGGTTCGTCTGTTAGGCTGTGGGGCCGCTTTGCGGCCCTTTCGCGGCACAAGGCCGCTCCTACAGAAACGCACGATCCCCTGTAGGAGCGGCCTTGTGCCGCGAAACGAGGGCACGGCCCTCGCCTGTGATCTCGAATGTCGACCGGACACCAGGAACCACGCATGCCTCGCATCCTCCACCTGCTGCCCTTCCTCTCCTGGCTCCCCCGCCAATCGGGCCGTAGCCTGCGCCAGGACCTGCTGGTCGGCCTGAGCGGCGCGATCCTCGCCTTGCCACAATCGATCGCCTACGCCCTGATCGCCGGCCTGCCGGCCGAGTACGGCCTGTACGCCGCCATCGTCCCGGTACTGGTGGCATGCTTGTGGGGTTCCTCCTGGCACCTGATCTGTGGCCCAACCGCCGCCATCTCCATCGTCCTCTACGCCAGCGTCAGCCCGCTGGCCCTGACCGGCAGCGACGACTACATCACCCTGGTCCTGCTACTGACCTTCCTCGGTGGGGTGTTCCAGTTGCTGCTGGGCCTGCTGCGCTTCGGCGCACTGGTCAATTTCGTCTCCCACTCGGTGGTACTCGGCTTCACGCTGGGCGCTGCGGTGGTCATTGCCCTGGGCCAATTGCCGAACCTGCTGGGCATGGATCTGCCGAGCCAGGCCACGGCGCTGCGCACCCTGCAGGAGCTGCTCGCGCACGCCGGCGAGGTCGACCTGCCGTCATTGGCCCTAGGCCTGGCCACATTGCTGGGTGGGATCGCGCTCAAGCTCTGGCGCCCGCGCTGGCCCAGCCTGTTGATCAGCCTGGTGCTGGTGAGCCTGGTCGCCTGGCTGCTGCCCGGCATCTTCGGCCATGTACAACGGGTACCGGCGTTCATCGGCCAGCTGCCGCCGCTGAGCCCCTTGCCGCTGCTGGACCTCGAATTGATCCTGCGCCTGCTGCCCAGTGCCGTGGCGGTGGGCATGCTGGGGCTGGTCACCAGCCTGTCGATCGCCCGGTCGTTGTCGGCACGCTCCGAACAACTGATCGACGCCGACCAGGAAATCCGCGCCCAGGGCCTGTCGAACATGGTTGGGGCGTTTTTTTCCGGCTACCTGTCCTCAGGGTCCTTCACCCGCTCGGGGCTGAGCTATGACGCCGGCGCCCGCTCACCACTGGCTGGGGTGTTCTCGGCGCTGTGGGTGGCACTGTTCGCCGTGGCCGGGGCCGGGCTGATCGCCCATCTGCCCATCCCGGCCATGGCCGGCAGCATCCTGCTGATCTGCTGGGGGCTGGTGGACCATCGGGCCATCCGCTCGCTGTTCAGGGTCAGCCGCTCGGAATTCCTGGTCATGGCGCTGACCGCCGCCGCCACGCTGCTGTTGGAGTTGCAGACAGCGATCTACGCCGGCGTGCTGGCCTCGCTGTTCTTCTACCTGAAACGCACCTCGCGGCCGCGGGTGCAACAGAGCCGGGAAGGGGAGACGGATGTACTGAAGGTGGGCGGCTCGATCTTCTTCGGCGCCGCGCATTACCTGCAGGTGCGCCTGCAGCGCTGCCAGGGGCCGAATGTGGTCGTCGATGCGCGGCAAATCAACTTCATCGACTATTCCGGGGTGGACATGCTGCACCGGGAGGCGCGACGGCTGAAGCGCAATGGGGGAAGCCTGACCCTGCATCGGGCCCGGCCGCAGGTGATCGAAGAGCTGCAGAAACTGGAAGGGGCAGCCTTGTGCCCGATCCGGTTCGAGGAGTGAGCCCATCGCGGGGCAAGCCCCACAAATGAAGCGATTGCCCTTGTGGGAGCGGGCTTGCCCCGCGATTGGGCCGCAAGCGTCCCCCGATTTCGACCTCAGCCTCGCGCCAACTGCCGGCGCAGTTCATCCAATACCGGCCCCGTATCAGGCCGTACCCCACGCCAGATGAAGAACGCCTCGGCCGCCTGTTCGGCCAACATGCCCAACCCATCCAGCACCTTGGCCGCACCCAGCGTGCTCGCCCACTGGCAGAACGGTGTCGGCTCTTTGCCATACATCATGTCGTAGCACACGGTACGCCCGGCCTCGACCAAGCTCTCGGCAATCGGCGGCAATTCGCCGGCCAGGCTCGCCGACGTGGCGTTGATGATCACATCCACCGGCTCTTGCAACCAGGCAAAGCCACTGGCGACCACCGGCCCCAGCTCATCGAATTCACGCGCCAGCTGTTCGGCCTTCTCCACGGTGCGATTGGCGATCACCAGCGATTGCGGCTTGTGCGCCAGGATCGGCTCCAACACGCCTCGCACAGCGCCACCGGCGCCAAGGATGAGGACACGCTTGCCGGCCAGCTCGACCCCGGCGTTGACCGTCAAGTCGCGCACCAGGCCGGCGCCGTCGGTGTTGTCACCTTGCAAGGTGCCGTCGGCGAGCTTGGTCAGGGTGTTGACCGCGCCGGCACGCTGGGCCCGTGGCGTCAGGCTGTCGCACAGGCGGTAGGCCTCTTCCTTGAACGGCACGGTCACGTTGGCACCGCTGCCTTGCTTGAAGAACCCACGGGCGCAATCGCTGAAATCATCCAGCGGCGCCAGCAGAGTGCTGTACTCCAAGGCCTGCCCAGTCTGGTCGGCGAACAGGCGGTGGATCAACGGCGACTTGCTGTGGCCGATGGGGTTACCGAAAACGACATACTGATCCATGGGAACTCCTCGTTATCCGCAGGCTTACTGGTTGAGCCAGTCACGGTCCTGCAGGAAATACTCGGTCAGGCGCGCTTCTTCGCTACCCGGCTCGGGTTTCCAATCGTAGCCCCAGCGGACCTGCGGCGGCAGCGACATGAGGATCGACTCGGTGCGGCCGCCCGATTGCAGGCCGAACAGGGTGCCCCGGTCATAGACCAGGTTGAACTCCACGTAGCGCCCGCGGCGGAATTCCTGGAACTCGCGCTGCTGGGCGGTGTAGGGGGTGTCCTTGCGGCGCTGGACGATGGGCAGGTAGGCGTCGATGTAGGCATCGCCGATGGCACGGATGAAGGCGAAGCAGGTGTCGAAGTCCCAGTCGTTCAGGTCATCGAAGAACAGCCCGCCGATGCCCCGGGGCTCGCCACGGTGCTTGAGGTGGAAGTAGCGGTCGCACCAGGCCTTGTAGCGTGGGTAGACGTCGGCACCGAACGGCGCACAAGCCCGCTCGGCGACACGGTGCCAGTGGATGCAATCTTCTTCGTTGCCGTAGTAAGGGGTCAGGTCGAAGCCGCCACCGAACCACCAGACCGGCTCCTCGCCTTCCTTCTCGGCGATGAAGAAACGCACGTTGGCATGGGAGGTCGGCACGTGCGGGTTGTGCGGGTGGATCACCAGCGACACGCCCAGGGCCTCGAAGCCACGGCCCGCCAGCTCCGGGCGGTGGGCACTGGCAGACGGCGGCAGGCCGGCACCGAATACGTGGGAGAAGTTGACGCCGCCTTTCTCGATCACCTTGCCTTCACCGATGACCCGCGTACGGCCACCGCCACCGGCTTCGCGCACCCAGGCGTCCTCGACGAAGCGGGCGCCGCCGTCTTCCGTTTCGAGGGCGGAGCAGATGCGGTCTTGCAGGTCGAGCAGGTAGGCTTTTACGGCCTCGGTGCGGCTGGTCATCGGGTCACCTGGAAGGAACGGAGAAAAATTCGCCGGCTAGCATACCACCGGCAGCCGCCACGCCGCAGTTGACGGCGATCAAGCAAAGGCGTCCGATAGAAGGCCTGTTCCGATCCCGACGACAACGGAGTGTGAGATGGCCAAGCGCATCCAGTTCAGCCAGCACGGCGGCCCGGAAGTCCTGCAACTGGTCGAGTTCGACCCGGTTCCGCCCGGCCCTGGGCAAGTACGCGTGCGCAACCACGCGATCGGCCTGAACTTCATCGACACCTACTACCGCAGCGGGCTGTATCCGCCACCCTCACTACCCTCAGGCCTGGGTACCGAAGGCGCCGGCGTGGTCGAGGCGGTCGGTGCAGGCGTCGGCCGGCTCAAGGTCGGTGATCGCGTGGCCTATGCCGGCGGCCCACTGGGCGCCTACAGCGACGTGCACACCCTGCCCGAGGCCAACCTGGTCAAGCTGCCGGAGGCGATCAGCTTCGAACAGGCCGCTGCGGTGATGCTCAAGGGCCTGACCACCCAGTACCTGCTCAAGCAGACCTATGCCGTGCAGCCTGGCGACTTCATCCTGTTCCATGCCGCGGCAGGTGGCGTCGGTTCCCTGGCCTGCCAATGGGCCAAGGCCCTCGGCGCCAGGCTGATCGGTACCGTGAGTTCGGCCGAAAAGGCCGAGCGAGCCAAGGCGCTGGGCGCCTGGGCGACCATCGACTACAGCCACGAAGACGTGGCCAAGCGGGTATTGGAGCTGACCGACGGTCAGAAATGCGCGGTGGTCTATGACGGCGTGGGCGCCGACACCTGGCTGACCTCGCTGGATTGCCTGCGCCCACGGGGGCTAATGGTGAGCTTCGGCAATGCCTCCGGCGCGGTGACCGGGGTGAACCTGGGCATTCTTTCGCAGAAGGGTTCGCTGTACGTCACCCGGCCTACGCTGGGGACGTATGCCAACAATGCCGAAAACACCCAAGCCATGGCCGACGATCTGTTCGGGATGATCGCCAGCGGCAAGCTGGTTGTGGATATTCAGCAGCGTTATCCGCTGGGCGAAGCGGCCAAGGCCCAGGCCGAACTGTCGGCGCGGCGCACCGTGGGCTCGACGGTTCTACTGCCCTGAACCCTGGGGCCGCTGCGCGGCCCATCGCGGGACAAGCTCACTCCCACAGGGATCGCGCCGATCCCGAGGATTGCACAGTACCTGTGGGAGCGGGCTTGTCCCGCGATTGCGTCAATTCAGCTAACGGGCCTCTTCGTCACAGGCACAGACTCGATGCCATCCAGCTTCGGCGAACGCTTTAAGTGCCTTGTGCCGCGAAACGAGGGCAAAGCCCTCGCCGGGCCTACCTCGTCAACCCGGCCGAACCACTTCGCCGGTGATCAGGTTGCGAATCACGCTCGGGTTCTTCCGCCCGCCCAATGCCCCACCGAGCACCAGGTCCAGCTCGCCATGGAAATATTGCTCCACCCGCAACCGGCTCTTGGCCGCCGGGCGGCCCCCGGGGTTGGCAGAGGTGGAGATCAGCGGCCCGACCAGCGCGCACAGCTCGCGTACCAATGGATGGTCACTGACGCGCAAGGCCACGGTGTCGTGCTGGCCCGTCACCCATTCCGGCAGCAGGTCTTGGTGCGGTACCAGCCAGGTGTTGGGGCCCGGCCAGGTGCTGCCCATGCGGTCGATCCACTCCTCGGGGAAGTCCTCGAACAGGAAATCGAACTGGCGGATGTTGTCGGCGATCAGAATCAGCCCTTTATCCACAGGCCGCGACTTGAGCGCCAGCAGGCGATACACCGCGTCTTCGTTCCAAGGGTCGCAGCCCAGGCCCCAGACCGCTTCCGTCGGGTAGGCAATGACCGCACCCGCCCGAATTTCACGTGCGGCTTGTTGCACACGCCAACTGCTCACCATTTTGTCTCTCCGCATTAACGCCTGCTGCGCAGTGTACTTAGCTGCACCTGGCAAACCAACGCCCGGCTTCGTTGCTGACCCGCCCTTCGAGTTCCAGTTGCGTGAGGCTGGCCAGCACCTGGGCCAGTGGCTGGCCGCTGCTGCTGGCCAGGCCTTCGCTGGTCTGGGGTGCGGCATGGAGCAAGGCCAGCAGGGGATGCGCCGGCTTTTCCACAGGTGCCGGTGGGAGATTCTGCCAGCCGCGCAGGCTTTCGAGGATTTGCTCGACACTTTCCACCAACAGCGCGCCATCGCGGATCAACTGGTGGCAACCCTTGGCACCCGGATGATGGATCGACCCCGGTACCGCATAGACCTCGCGGCCTTGCTCGGCGGCCAGGCGAGCGGTGATCAACGACCCACTGGCCAGGCTCGCTTCCACTACCAGCACGCCCAGAGACATGCCACTGATGATCCGGTTGCGGCGCGGAAAGTTAGCCGGCTGGGGCACGGCATCGAGGGGGAACTCGGAAACCACCGCGCTGCCGCCTTCGATCATGGCCTTCGCCAACTCCCGGTGACGCTGTGGATAAAGTTTCTGCAAGCCCGTGCCGAGCACGCCGATGGTGTGCCCACCCGCCTCCAGCGCCGCCCGATGAGCGGCACCGTCTATACCCAGCGCGAGCCCGCTGGTGATGGTGAAACCGGCTTGGGCCAGGCAACGGGAGAAGGCCCTGGCCGTGTCCAGCGCCGGCGGTGAAGCACGTCGACTGCCCACCACGGCGAGCTGGGGACGCTCCAGCACGGCCGGGTCCCCGGCCACGAAAAGCAGCGGCGGGGCGCCGTCCGTTTCGCCAAGCAAGGCGGGGTATCCAGGTGCGTCCCACATCAGCAAATGCTGGCCCGGCCGCTCTAGCCAGGCGATTGCGGCGCTGGCGCCATCGCGCACCTCAGGGCTGCGCCGGGCCTCGGCACACATGGCGGGTAGGCCCAGCGCGCGCCAGGCACTGGCCGGTGCGCTCAAGGCCGAAGACGCACTGCCGAAGGCTTCGATCAAGGTCTGGAATCGTCGGGGACCGACGTCGGGTAGCCGATGCAGGCGCAGACGCGCTTCCAGTTCGGCAGGGGAGCAAGGGGCTTGAAACAGGTCGCACATGGCGGATCATCCTTGATCGACGAGGGGTCATCCAAGGCGCACAACCTGTGGATAACTTTGTGAATAATACTTTGACAAGCTGTCCATGAATGGCGTTCCAGCTGTCCTTTCACACCCTAGCCGAGCTTTGCCAGGTGCCGAATCCCCCGATTCCCTTTATTATGTGTGCTCAGTTTTCAACCGAACGCACAGTGACTGCCTGACCTTATGGCCATCTTGAACATTCTCGAATTCCCGGACCCGCGCCTGCGCACCATCGCCAAACCGGTGACAGAGTTCGACGACGCCCTGCGCCAGTTGATCGACGACATGTTTGAAACCATGTACGAAGCCCCGGGCATCGGCCTGGCGGCCACCCAGGTCAACGTGCACAAGCAGGTCGTGGTCATGGACCTGAGCGAAGACCGCAGCGAGCCGCGCGTCTTCATCAACCCCTCGGTCGAGGAACTGACCCACGACATGGGCCAGTACCAGGAAGGCTGCCTGTCGGTACCCGGCTTCTACGAGAACGTCGATCGCCCGCTGCGTGTGCGGGTCAAGGCCCAGGACCGCGACGGCAAGCCGTTCGAACTGGAATGCGAAGGCCTGCTGGCCGTATGCGTGCAGCACGAATTCGACCACCTCAACGGCAAGCTCTTCGTGGACTACCTGTCCCAGCTCAAACGCGATCGGATCAAGAAGAAGCTGGAAAAACAGCACCGCCAGCAAGCCTGATCCCCACCTTCCAGAAGGCTTGCCCCGGCAAGCCTTTTTCTTTTTCAAGCGAGAACTCCATGCGCATCGTCTTCGCAGGCACCCCAGAGTTTGCCGCCGAACACCTCAAAGCCCTGCTCGACAGCCCCTATGAGATCGTGGCCGTCTACACCCAGCCCGACCGCCCGGCCGGGCGCGGCCAGAAGCTCATGCCGAGCCCGGTCAAGCAATTGGCGGTGGCCCACGACATCCCGGTGTTCCAACCGCCGACCCTGCGCAATGCCGAGGCCCAGGCCGAGCTCGCCGCACTCGCGCCAGACTTGATGGTGGTGGTCGCCTATGGCCTGATCCTGCCGCAAGCGGTGCTGGATATCCCGCGCCTGGGCTGTATCAACAGCCACGCCTCCCTGCTGCCGCGTTGGCGCGGTGCGGCGCCGATCCAGCGCGCCGTCGAAGCGGGCGACGCCGAAAGCGGCGTGACTGTGATGCGCATGGAGGCGGGCCTGGACACCGGCCCCATGCTGCTCAAAGTGGTCACACCGATCAACGCTGAAGACACCGGTGGCACCCTGCACGACCGCCTCGCCCAGATGGGCCCGGGCGCAGTGGTGCAGGCCATCGCAGGCCTTGCCGACGGCAGCCTGCAAGGCGAAGTGCAGGACGACGCCCTGGCCACCTACGCACACAAGCTCAACAAGGATGAAGCCCGCATCGACTGGAGCCGTCCGGCGGTCGAGCTGGAACGCCTGGTCCGCGCCTTCAACCCGTGGCCGGTGTGCCACAGTACCCTCGATGGGGAAAGTGTGAAGGTCCTGGCTGCGAACGTGTCCACAGGCAAGGGCGCGCCCGGCGAAATCCTCAGCGCCAGCAAGGACGGCCTGGTCGTCGCCTGCGGTGAAGGCGCCCTGAGCCTGACCCGTCTGCAATTGCCCGGCGGCAAGGCCCTGGCCTTCAGCGACCTGTTCAACAGCCGCCGCGAGAAATTCGCAAGCCACAAGGTACTCGGCCAATGAACCCACGCCTGGCCGCCGCCCGCGCCCTTGCCGCCGTGCTCAGCGGCAAGGCCTCGCTGAACAGCTCGTTGCCGGCGCAACTGGACAAGGTCGAGGAACGCGACCGTGGCCTGGTCCAGGACCTGGCCTTCGGCACCGCCCGCTGGCAGCCACGTCTGGACCTGCTGGCCGCCCAGCTGCTGCAAAAGCCCTTCAAGGCAGCCGATGCAGACGTGCAGGCGTTACTGCTGGTCGGCCTGTACCAACTGTTCTACACCCGAATTCCAGCCCACGCCGCCATCGGCGAAACCGTTGGTTGCGCCGACAAGCTGAAGAAGCCGTGGGCCAAGGGCCTGCTCAATGCCGTGCTGCGCCGCGCCCAACGTGAAGGCGAGCAGATACTCGCGGGCCTCGAACGTGACCCGGTAGTGCGCACCGCCCACCCGCGCTGGCTGCAGAAGTCGCTCAAAGCCTTCTGGCCTGAGCAGTGGGAGGCCATCTGTGCCGCCAACAACGCCCACCCGCCGATGATCCTGCGGGTCAACCGTCGCCACCACAGCCGCGACGCCTACCTGGCACGGCTGGCTGAGGCGGGCGTTGACGCCAGCGCCTGCCCGTACAGCCGCGACGGTATCCTGCTGGCTGACGCCTGCGACGTGCGTGGTCTGCCAGGCTTCGCCGAAGGCTGGGTCAGCGTCCAGGACGAGGCCGCACAGCTGGCCGCCGACCTGATGGAGCTGGCGCCCGGCCAACGCGTGCTCGATGCCTGCTGCGCCCCCGGCGGCAAGACCTGCCACCTGCTGGAAGCCGAGGCGAACCTGGGCGAAGTGGTGGCCATCGACCTGGAGGCCAAGCGCCTGGCGCGGGTACGCGAGAACCTAGACCGCCTGCAACTGGACGCCAAGCTGATCGCCTGCGATGCCCGTGACACCGCCAGCTGGTGGGACGGCAAGCCGTTCCAGCGCATCCTGCTCGACGCGCCGTGCTCGGCCACCGGGGTGATCCGCCGTCACCCGGACATCAAGCTGACCCGCCAGGCCGAGGACATCCCGGCCCTGGCCACGCTGCAAGGCGAGTTGCTCGATGCCCTGTGGCCGACGCTGGAAGTGGGCGGCATGCTGCTGTACGCCACTTGTTCCAGCCTGCCGACCGAGAACACCGAAGTGATCGATGCTTTCCTCGCCCGCACCCCGGGCGCCCGTGAACTGGACCTGGCCACCGAAGCCGGCCTGCGTCAGCCCCACGGCCGCCAGCTGTTGGCCCAGGAAGGCGGCCATGACGGTTTCTACTATGCCAAGCTGATCAAGATCGCCGCCTCGCGCGGATAAAACAGGTTAGGAGTGAGCGGATGAAGATCATCATCCTCGGAGCAGGGCAGGTAGGCGGCACGCTGGCGGAACACCTGGCCAGCGAAGCCAACGACATCACCGTGGTCGACACCGATGGCGACCGCCTGCGCGACTTGGGCGACCGCCTGGATATCCGCACCGTGCAGGGCCGCGGCTCGCTGCCCACGGTGTTGCGCCAGGCCGGTGCCGACGATGCCGACATGCTGGTGGCAGTGACCAACAGCGACGAGACCAACATGGTCGCCTGCCAGGTGGCCTACTCGCTGTTCCATACCCCGACCAAGATCGCCCGGGTACGTGAATCGGCCTACCTCACCCGCGAAGAGCTGTTCGACAACGACCACATCCCGGTGGACGTGCTGATCAGCCCCGAGCAGGTGGTGACCAACTACATCAAGCGCCTGATCGAGCACCCAGGCTCGCTGCAGGTGATCGACTTCGCCGAAGGCAAGGCACAGCTGGTGGCGGTCAAGGCCTATTACGGCGGCCCCCTGGTGGGCCAGCAGTTGCGCCAGATCCGCGCCCACATGCCCAACGTCGATACCCGCGTGGCGGCGATCTTCCGTCGCGACCGCCCGATCACGCCACGTGGCGACACGGTGATCGAAGCCGACGACGAAGTCTTCTTCATCGCCGCACGCAAGGACATCCGTGCGGTCATGGGTGAGCTACGGCGCATCGACGAAACCAACAAGCGTGTGGTGATCGCCGGTGGCGGGCAGATCGGCGAGCGCCTGGCCGAGGCCATCGAGAGCCGCTATCAGGTCAAGATCATCGAGATGAGCCCGGCCCGCTGCCGCCAGCTCTCCGACACCCTGGAAAGCACCGTGGTGCTGCAGGGCAGCGCCTCGGACAAGGACCTGATGCTCGAGGAGAACATCGCCGACGCCGACATCTTCCTGGCCCTGACCAACGACGACGAGGCCAACATCATGTCCTCGCTGCTGGCCAAGCGCCTGGGTGCGCGCAAAGTAATGACCATCATCAACAACCCGGCCTACGTGGACTTGGTACAGGGTGGCGACATCGACATCGCCATTAGCCCGCAGTTGGCCACCATCGGCACGCTGTTGGCGCACGTGCGCCGTGGCGATATCGTCAGCGTGCACTCCTTGCGCCGTGGCGCAGCCGAGGCCATCGAGGCGGTGGCCCATGGCGATGCCAAGTCGAGCAAGGTGATCGGCAAGGCCATCGAGGATATCGCCCTGCCACCGGGCACCACCATCGGTGCGATCATCCGCGACGAGGAGGTGCTGATCGCCCACGACGACACGGTGATCGAAGCGGGCGACCATGTGATCCTGTTCGTTGTGGATAAAAAACACATCCGTGACGTGGAGAAGCTGTTCCACGTAGGCCTGAGCTTCTTCTAAGGAGCAAGCGACATGCGCGAATCACTGGAAAAGATGCTGGCCAAGGGTGTGGATAACGCCCTGCTGCGCTTCGGCCTGGGCAAGGCCTGGCTCGACGAAGGCAACGGTGCCGAGGCGGCGGTGCACCTGGCGCGCTGTGTGGAGCACGACCCCAAGTATTCCGCGGCGTGGAAGCTGCTGGGCAAGGCCTATCAGCTGCAGGGTGACCGGGCGGCGGCGCGCAAGGCCTGGGAGGAGGGGATCGTGGCGGCGCAGGCCCACGGGGACAAGCAGGCCGAGAAGGAAATGGCCGTGTTCCTGAAGAAGTTGGACAAGGCCTGAGATTGCCGGGGCTGCGTTGCAGCCCTTTCGCGGCACAAGGCCGCTACAGGAAACCGCGGGCCCCGGTAGGAGCGGCCTTGTGCCGCGAAAGGGGCGCACAGCGCCCCCAAATGCTCAATACCAACGCGCCTCGCCCGCCGGACGCTTCTTGAAGCGCTTCATGCTCCACATGTACTGGCTCGGGTACTCGCGCACGTAACGCTCGACCACCTTGCTCATGGCCGCCGCCGCCACAGTCACGTCCTCGCTGTACATTTCCTCGGGCGCCGCCTCCAGGAACACCTTGAACCCCGACCCATCCGGCAGGCGCAGGGCATGCAGGAACACGCCGACAGCCTTGCCGCCGGCAAGCATGTTCGGCACGAACTTGCTGGTCAGCGCCTGGGTGCCCAGGAATGGCACGAATACGCCCGCCGACTCGGCCGGCTCCGGGTCGGCCGGAATACCCACCTGGCCGCCACGGCGCACTTCCTTGATCACGCTGAGGATGCCTTCCTTGGTCGAAGGCGCCACGCGGTTACCCATCTGCACCCGCTGCTCGCGCAGCAGGTCATCCACCGCCTTGAGCTTGGGCGGGCGGTAGAAGATGATCGGTTTGCATTGGCTGCAATAGAAGTGGTTCAGCACTTCCCAGTTACCCAGGTGGCTGGTGATCCCCACCACGCCCTTGCCCGAGGCCAGGGCCTGTTCCAGCACCTCCAGGCCATGCACTTCCTTGACCAGATCCAGCGAACGCTGCGGCGGCCAGATCCAGGCGCAGGCGCTTTCCACGAAGGACTTGCCGATATCCATCAGCGCACGGCCCACGAGCTTTTCACGCTCGGCAGCGTCCATCTCCGGGAAGCACTTGGCCAGGTTGATACGCACCACGTTGCGCGAACCGTTGGGGACTTTCCACATGAGCCAGCCGATCCCCGCGCCGACGCGCTGCACAGCACCCCAGGGCAGCTTGGCGAACAGTCGCAGCACCCCGACCATCAGGGCGCCCTTGAATTTTTCCACAGGCCGATTCCTTATTTCTGCAAGGCGGGCATTGTAACGCTTCAGCGCACCAGCGCGGCGTAGCGATCGCAGTCGGTGGTGTGGTCCATGACCATGCCGGTGGCCTGCATGAAGGCGTAGCAGATGGTTGGGCCCACGAAGGTGAAGCCGGCCTTCTGCAAGGCCTTGCTCATGGCCTTGGCCTCGTCGGTGACCGCCGGCACTTCGCTGCGGCTGGTGAAATGGTTGACCTTCGGCTCACCGCCCACGAATGACCACAGCCATTGGCTGGGGTTATCCACAGCCAGCCAGGCCTGGGCATTGCGCCGGGCGGCCTTGAGCTTGAGGCGGTTGCGGATGATGCCGGCATCGAGCATCAGCTCCTCGATCCGTTCGTCGCTCATTCGCGCCAGCTGCACCGGATCGAAGCCGTGCAATACCTGGCGGTACCGCTCGCGCTTCTTCAATACGGTGATCCACGAGAGCCCGGCCTGGAACCCTTCGAGCAAAAGCATCTCGAAGAGCAACGCCGGGTCGCGCTGCGGCGTTCCCCACTCCTGGTCGTGATAGGCCTGGTACAACGGATCGTCGGTACACCAGAAGCAGCGTGGCATAAGGCTCCATTCCATGAGTAGAGGGCGAGGCGAATCAGGTTATACTCCCGCTCTTTACATCCGCATCCCCAGATACAGGTGAATTTCGTGAGCCAGCCTACGCCAGCCGTGCGTACCTTCCAAGACCTGATCCTCGCCCTGCAGCAGTACTGGGCCGAGCAAGGTTGTGTGGTGCTTCAGCCCTACGATATGGAAGTAGGCGCCGGCACTTTCCACACCGCCACTTTCCTGCGTGCCGTCGGCCCGGAAACCTGGAACGCCGCCTATGTGCAGCCCAGCCGTCGCCCAACCGACGGGCGGTATGGCGAAAACCCCAACCGCCTGCAGCACTACTACCAGTTCCAGGTGGTGCTCAAGCCGAACCCGGCCAACTTCCAGGAGCTGTACCTCGGCTCGCTGAAGGCGATCGGCCTGGACCCGCTGGTCCATGACATCCGCTTCGTCGAAGACAACTGGGAATCGCCGACCCTCGGCGCCTGGGGCCTGGGTTGGGAAATCTGGCTCAATGGCATGGAAGTGACCCAGTTCACCTACTTCCAGCAGGTCGGCGGCATCGAGTGCTTCCCGGTCACCGGCGAAATCACCTATGGCCTCGAGCGCCTGGCCATGTACATTCAGGGCGTGGACTCGGTCTATGACCTGGTCTGGGCCGACGGCCCGTTCGGCAAGGTCACCTATGGCGATGTGTTCCACCAGAACGAAGTGGAACAGTCGACCTACAACTTCGAACACGCCAACGTCGAGAAGCTGTTCGAACTGTTCGATTTCTACGAAAGCGAAGCCAACCGCCTGATCAAGCTGGAGCTGCCGCTGCCGACCTACGAAATGGTCCTGAAGGCATCCCACACCTTCAACCTGCTCGACGCCCGCCGCGCCATCTCGGTGACCGAGCGTCAGCGCTACATCCTGCGCGTGCGTACCCTGGCCCGGGACGTGGCGCAAAGCTACCTGCAAGCCCGCGCACGCCTGGGCTTCCCGATGGCGACCCCTGAACTGCGTGACGAAGTGTTGGCTAAGCTGGAGGCTGCACAATGAGTGCTCAAGATTTCCTGGTTGAACTGGGCACCGAAGAGCTGCCACCCAAGGCCCTCGCCAGCCTCGGCGACGCCTTCCTGGCCGGCATCGAGAAAGGCCTGCAGGCCGCTGGCCTGAACTACACCGGCAAGCAGGTGTATGCCGCTCCCCGCCGCCTGGCCGTGCTGATCCGCCAGCTGGACGTGCAACAGCCTGACCGCAGCATCAACATCGACGGCCCGCCCCGCCAGGCCGCCTTCGACGCCGAAGGCAACCCGACCCAGGCCGCCCTGGGCTTCGCCAAGAAATGCGGCGTGGATCTGGCCGAGATCGACCAGAGCGGCGCCAAGCTGCGCTTCTCCCAGCACATCCCGGGCAAGGCCACCACGAGCCTGCTGCCGACCATCGTCGAGGACTCGCTCAACGACCTGCCGATCCCCAAGCGCATGCACTGGGGCGCCAGCCGTGAAGAGTTCGTGCGCCCGACCCAGTGGCTGGTGATGCTGCTCGGCGACCAGGTCGTCGACTGTACTATCCTGGCCCAGCAGGCCGGTCGCGAATCCCGCGGCCACCGTTTCCACCACCCGGAAAACGTGCTCATCAGCACCCCGGCCAACTACGTCGAAGACCTGCGCAAGGCCTACGTGCTGGCTGACTTCGCCGAGCGTCGCGAGCTGATCGCCAAGCGCACCGCAGAACTGGCCATGCAACAGGAAGGCACGGCCATCGTGCCGCCTGCACTGCTGGATGAAGTGACTGCCCTGGTCGAATGGCCGGTGCCGCTGGTGTGCTCGTTCGAGGAGCGTTTCCTGGAAGTACCGCAGGAAGCCCTGATCACCACCATGCAGGACAACCAGAAATACTTCTGCCTGCTGGACAGCGAAGGCAAGCTGCTGCCGCGCTTCATTACCGTGGCCAACGTCGAGAGCCGCGACCCGAAGCAGATCGTGCAGGGTAACGAGAAGGTCGTGCGCCCACGCCTGACCGACGCCGAGTTCTTCTTCAAGCAAGACAAGAAGCAACCGCTGGAAACCTTCAACGAGCGCCTGAAGAACGTCGTGTTCCAGGCCCAGCTGGGTACCGTCTATGACAAGGCCGAGCGCGTTTCCAAGCTGGCCGCGTTCATCGCCCCGCTGATCGGCGGCGACGCCCAGCGCGCCGGCCGTGCCGGCCTGCTGTCCAAGTGCGACCTGGCCACCGAGATGGTTGGCGAGTTCCCTGAGATGCAGGGTGTGGCCGGCTACTACTACGCCCTCAACGATGGCGAGCCCGAAGACGTCGCCCTGGCGTTGAACGAGCAGTACATGCCGCGCGGTGCGGGTGCCGAGCTGCCGCAGACCCTGACCGGTGCTGCCGTGGCCATCGCCGACAAGCTCGATACCCTGGTCGGCATCTTCGGCATCGGCATGCTGCCCACCGGCAGCAAGGACCCGTACGCGCTGCGTCGCGCCGCCCTGGGCGTGCTGCGCATCCTGATCGAGAAGCAGCTGGACCTGGACCTGACCACTGCGGTCGAGTTCGCGGTCAAGCAGTACGGCAGCAAGGTCAAGGCCGCGGGCCTGTCCGAGCAAGTACTGGAGTTCGTCTTCGACCGCCTGCGCGCGCGCTACGAGGATGAAGGCATCGACGTCGCCACCTACCTGTCGGTACGTGCCCTGAAACCGGGCTCGGCCCTGGACTTCGACCAGCGCGTACAGGCCGTGCAGGCCTTCCGCAAGCTGCCGGAAGCCGAGGCCCTGGCGGCGGTGAACAAGCGCGTGTCGAACCTGCTGAGCAAGGCCGAAGGCGCGATCGCCGAGCAGGTCGAGCCGAAGTACTTCGACAACGCCAACGAGTTCTCGCTGTATTCGGCCATCCAGCAGGCCGACCAGGCCGTGCAGCCGATGGCCGCCGCACGCCAGTACAGCGAGTCGCTGGCCCGCCTGGCTGCCCTGCGTGACCCGGTCGACGCCTTCTTCGAGGCGGTGATGGTCAACGCCGAGGATGCCAAGGTACGCGCCAACCGTTATGCCCTGCTCAGCCGCCTGCGCGGCCTGTTCCTGGGCGTGGCCGACATCTCGCTGCTGGGGTAAGCCTTGAAACTGCTGATTCTTGATCGGGACGGCGTGATCAACTACGACTCGGACGCCTATATCAAGTCGCTGGAGGAGTGGGTGCCCATTCCCGGCTCGATCGAGGCCATCGCGCAGTTGAGCAAGGCGGGCTGGACGGTGGCCGTGGCCACCAACCAGTCCGGCATTGCCCGCGGCTACTACCCGCTGGCAACCCTCGAGGCCATGCACGCGCGCCTGCGCGCGCTGGTGGCCGAGCAGGGCGGCGAGGTGGGTTACATCGTGCATTGCCCGCACGGGCCGGACGACGGTTGCGATTGCCGCAAGCCCAAGCCTGGCATGCTGCGGGCGATCGCCGAACATTACCAGGTGGCCCTGGCCGGCGTGTGGTTTGTCGGCGATAGTAAAGGTGACCTGGAAGCCGCCCTGGCCGTCGATGCACAACCTGTGCTGGTGAAGACCGGCAAAGGTGAGCGGACGCTGGAGAAAGGCGTTCCTCAAGGCACTTTGATTTTCGACGATCTGGCAGCCATCGCCAGAGCACTAATTTAAGCAGTGCGCCCACCGTGGCGCACTTTTCCTTAGGCGGGCACGCCCCGCAACGGTACATGCCACTATGTCGATCCTGCAGGCGATCAGAATCTTTCTTTTTTACCTGCTGTTGGGCACCAGTTCGCTGCTGTGGTGCTCGCTGAGCTTCTTCGTCGCACCGTTCCTGCCGTTCCATAAGCGCTACCGGTTCATCAATGTGTACTGGTGCCGCTGTGCCGTGTTCCTGGCACGAGTGATTCTGGGGATTCGTTACAAGGTCACCGGGGCCGAGAACGTACCCAAGGAACCCTGCGTGATCCTGTCGAACCATCAGAGCACATGGGAAACGTTCTTCCTGTCGGCCTACTTCTCGCCATTGAGCCAGGTGCTCAAGCGCGAGCTGCTCTACGTGCCGTTCTTCGGTTGGGCCATGGCCATGCTGCGGCCCATCGCCATCGACCGGAAGAACCCCAAGGAAGCCCTGCGCCAAGTCGCCAGCAAGGGCGACGAGCTGCTCAAGCAGGGTGTGTGGGTGCTGATCTTCCCGGAAGGCACCCGCGTACCCCATGGCCAGGTCGGCAAGTTCTCTCGCGGCGGCACCGCACTGGCGGTGAACGCGGGCTTGCCGGTATTGCCGATCGCCCATAACGCCGGCAAGTTCTGGCCACGGGAAGGCTGGGGCAAGCGTCCAGGCACCATCGAGGTGGTGATCGGCGAGCCGATGTACCCGGTCGGTACCGGCCCACGGGCCATCGCCGAGCTCAACGACCGCGCCCAGGCCTGGAACGAAGCGACCCAGCGGGCCATGGGCTCGTTGCCGCCGGTGACGGAGAATCCTGCGCAGCAGAGCGCCTGACGATCTGTGGATAACTTGTGAGCAAGTTTTGGATCAATACGTTGAAATGTTAGCTAAGTGATTGATTTGGCTGTTTATTTCTTTGTATGACCTTTTTCTGAAAATCGTGCATAAGTTTTTTCGCAGCATAAAAAAACCGGCTTTTACGCCGGTTTTTGCTTGAAGCTTTGAGTGGGGAGCGGGCTTGTCCCGCGATTAGGCCAGCCCTGCCATCGCGGCGGCATGGCAAGGGCTAGATCTTGTCGATATCCACATCCTTGGTCTCCTTCAGGCAGAAGATCCCCACCACCAGGCTCACTCCGGTGATCAACACCGGATACCACAGCCCATAGAAGATATCCCCGGTATATACCACCAGTGCGAACGACACGGTAGGCAGGAAGCCGCCGAACCAGCCATTGCCGATGTGATACGGCAGCGACATGGAGGTGTAGCGGATGCGGGTCGGGAACAGCTCGACCATCACCGCCGCCAACGGCCCGTAGGTCATCGTGGCGATAAGGATCATGGCGACGATCAGCACCACCACCATCACTTGGTTGACGCTCGCCGGGTCCGCCTTGGCCGGGTATCCCGCTTCTTCGATGGCCATGCGCATGGCCGCTTCGTCGAAACCATCGATGTGCTGCTCGCCGATACTCACCACCACCGGGTCGCCCGCAGGGGCATCCACCGAGCTGTAGGGCAGGCCCTGCTTGACCAGGAACGTCTTGACCTTGTCGCAGGGGCTGTCGAAGCGTGCCTTGCCGACCGGGTCGAACTGGAAGGTGCAGCCCTGCGGGTCAGCTGTCACGACGATCGGAGCCTGCTGGCTGGCCGCAGCGATCTGCGGGTTGGCGTAATGGCTCAGGGCCTTGAACATCGGGAAATACAGTACGGTGGCCAGCAGCAGGCCGATCATCAGGATCGGCTTGCGGCCCACCCGGTCGGACAACCAGCCGAAGAACACGAAGAACGGCGCGCCGATCACCACGCTGATGATCAACAGCGTATTCGCCTGGGCCGGGTCCATCTTGAGCATCTGGGTCAGGAAGAACAGCACGTAGAACTGTGCGGTATAGAAGGTCACGGCCTGGCCGGCGTTGATGCTGAACAGGGCTGTGAGCACCACCTTGAGGTTGGGCCAGGAGGTGAAGGACTCGCGAATCGGCGACTTGCTGACCTTACCCTGGGCCTTCATTTTCACGAAGGCCGGGGATTCCTCCATGCTCATGCGGATCCAGGTGGAGATGGCCAGCAGGACGATCGACAGCAGGAACGGCAAGCGCCAGCCCCAGGCTTCGAACTGGTCGCCACTGACATAGCGGCTGCCCAGCACGACCACCAGCGAAAGCAGCAAGCCAAGGGTGGCCGTGGACTGGATGAAACCGGTATGAAAACCCCGCTTGCCGGGCGGGGCGTGCTCGGCCACATAGGTCGCCGCGCCACCGTATTCGCCGCCCAGGGCCAGGCCTTGGAGCATGCGCAGCAGTACCAGGATGATCGGCGCGGCGATGCCGATGCTAGCGTAGGTCGGCAGCAAACCAACGGCGAAGGTAGAAAGCCCCATCAGCACGATAGTCACCAGGAAGGTGTACTTGCGCCCGATCATGTCACCCAGGCGCCCGAACACCAGCGCACCGAACGGCCGCACCAAGAAGCCTGCGGCGAACGCCATCAAGGCGAAGATGAACGCCGTGGTGTCGTTCACTCCAGCGAAGAACTGCTTGCTGATGACCGCAGCCAGGGCGCCATAGAGAAAAAAGTCATACCACTCGAACACCGTCCCGAGGGATGACGCGAAAATGATCTTGCGTTCCTCACGTCGGCTGACCGTGCTGGCTGCCGTGCCTTGCTCTTGGATGTAATCCGACATCGTTGCTGTCCTCGGCCCGCAGGCCACAGTGATTATTGTTGTTTTCCACTGTCGGCGGCTTCTGACCGCGAGCCGCCGGTGTTGCACGCACCCGGGTCAGGGCGTCGGTATCGCGTTCAGGTCGTTGAGGTTGGTCTGTGTGGGGCTCCCGTTTCGGATCAGTTGAGCCGCCTTCTCGGCGATCATCAGTGTGGGTGAACAGGTATTGCCCGAGACGATCTGCGGCATGATCGAGGCGTCGGCTATGCGCAAGCCCGGTATTCCATGGACACGCAGCTGGTTATCCACAACGTCCAGCGGGCCTGAGCCCATGCGGCAGGTGCCGACCGGGTGGAAGATGGTGGTGCCGATCCTGCCGGCGGCCTCGTGCAATTGCGCCTCGGTCTGCAGGGCAGGGCCTGGCAGGTATTCACGAGGGTCGAACGCCGCCAGGGCAGGGGCCTGTACGATGCGCCGCGTGAGACGGATGGCATCGGCGGCCACACGCAGGTCCTCGGGGTCGCTCAGGTAGTTGGGGTCGATCAGGGGCGCGGCGCGCATGTCGGCCGAGCGGATATCGATACGCCCACGGCTGGCAGGGCGCAGGTTGCACACCGACGCAGTGAACGCAGGGAAGCGATGCAGCGGCTCACCGAAACGCTCCAGCGACAACGGCTGGACGTGGTACTGCAAGTTGGCGGTGGCCTGTTCGGGGCCGGAGCGAACGAACGCGCCCAGCTGGCTCGGTGCCATGGCCAGTGGCCCACTGCGGTCATAGAGATAGCGCAGGCCCATTTCCATCTTGCCCCACAGGCTATTGGCCATCTGGTTAAGCGTACGGGTGTTGCGCACCTGGTAGATCAGCCGCAGTTGCAGGTGGTCCTGCAGGTTGCCACCCACGCCGGGCAGCTCATGACGCACACCGATTCCGAGGCCTTCGAGCAGTTTGCGCGGGCCGATGCCGGACCGCTGGAGGATGCCAGGCGAACCCACGGAGCCTGCGCAGAGAATGATCTCCCGCTGCGCCTTGAACGCATGCCAGGCACCTTGCCAGTGTGCCTTCACGGCCTTGGCGCGGGTGTTGTCCAGGATCACCTGGTCGACCTGCACGCCGGTGAGCACGGTCAGGTTGGAGCGCGCCTGCACTGGCCGCAGGAAGGCCTTGGAAGCATTCCAACGCACGCCGCTGCGCTGGTTGACCTGGAAATATCCACAGCCGGCATTGTCGCCGGTGTTGAAGTCCGCCACCTTGGCAATGCCGCTCTGCTCGGCGGCGTCGCGGAAGGCATCCAGGATCGGCCAGCTGTAGCGTTGCTGCTCGACCCGCCATTCCCCCTCGCCACCATGGCTGTCGCTGGCGCCGGCAAAATGGCGCTCGCTGGCCTTGAACAATGGCAGCACGTCCTTCCACGCCCAGCCATCGTTGCCTTGCTCGGCCCAACGGTCGTAGTCGGCGGCCTGGCCGCGCATATAGATCATGCCGTTGATCGACGAGCAGCCGCCCAGCACCTTGCCCCGCGGATAACCCAGGCTGCGCCCGCCCAGGCCTGGCTGCGCCTCGGTGTTGAAGCACCAGTCGGTGCGTGGGTTGCCGATGCAGCGCAGGTAACCGACAGGAATGTGAATCCAGGGATAGTTGTCACGGCCCCCCGCTTCGAGCAGCAGGACGCGGCAGGAAGGGTCGGCGGACAAACGATTGGCCAGCAGGCAACCGGCGGGGCCGGCACCGACGACCACATAGTCGAAGACAGAATCGGCTGATGGCATGTGAAACCTCGCGCCTGATTTTTATTCTTGTCGAGGACCATCTTATTGATTAATTTCGCTGACGAAACACGAGATTTCGCGCAGCCGCTGTGCGTTTTAACACAGCGCCCACCGTCACACGCTCCTGTTGTAGGAGCGGCCTTGTGCCGCGATGGGGCGCGAAGCGGCCCTGAAACCAGTGCACACGGTGTATCAGGAAAAACGTGTCATCCGGAAACAGGGCCGCTTCGTGCCCCATCGCGGCACAAAGCCGCTCCTGCAGGAAGGGCGCCGTCATAGGGAATGGCATGTTCGACTGGAATGATCTGCGGTTTTTCCTCGAGTTGCAGCGCAGCGGCCGGCTGCTGACCGCCGCCAAGCGCCTCAACACCACCCACAGCACCGTCGCCCGGCATATCGAGAACATCGAGCAGAGCCTGGGCACCGCGCTGTTCGTCCAGCACGCTCAGGGCTACGAACTCACACCCTCCGGCCAGGCCCTGCTCAAGCATGCCGAAGCCATGGAAAACGTGGCCTTGCTCGCTCAGGAGGAAATCACCCAGGCCATCACGCCGCTGGGCAAGATCCGCCTCGGCGTCACCGAAGGCATCGGCATCATGTTCTTCACCCCGCGCATGAATGCGCTGTTCGAACGCTACCCGGGGCTCGAGGTTGAGTTGGTGGCGGTGCCGCGCTTCGTCAGCATTCTCAACCGGGAGGCGGAAATCAGCATCCACCTGGAACGGCCCAGCGCCGACTTGTTGATCACGCGCAAGCTCACCGATTACCGCCTGGCCCTATATGCCAGCCAAGCGTACCTGGACAGGGCACCGCCCCTGCGTAACCGTGAAGACTTGGCCCGGCACAGCTGGATCGGTTACGTCGATGATCTGCTGTTCAGCCAGGAACTGCTGTTTCTCAACAGCTTCTGCCGTGCGCCCAACGTGGTGTTCCGCAGCACCAGCGTGATCGCCCAGCAACAAGCCGCCCGTGCCGGGCTGGGCATTGCCGTGCTGCCCAACTACATGGCGCGGCATGATCCTGCGCTGGTTCGCGTATTGCCCAGCGAGACCATCCAGCGCAGCTACTGGATCTGTACGCGCCGGGAACTGCACAAATCGGTACGCCTGCGGGTGGTCTGGGACTACCTGCTGGCGCTGTGCAACGCGCAGCAGGCCGAGCTGCTAGCCGACTAGCGCCTTGCCCGCCAGCAACAGCGCCGCGCCGATGCCGGTCACGGCGAACAATTGCTGCAGGCGCGGCCCGGCCAGCCTGCTCGCCAAGGGGCGCGCCAACAGCAGACCGAGCACGGCACCCACGGCGAACGGCGCGCCTACTGCCCAATGCATGACACCAGCCAGGCTGGCGCTGGCTACGCTGCCCACGGACACCAGGGCGATCACGGCCAGCGACGTGGCGACGATGCTCTTCATGTCCAAGTTGGTGTAGCGGTTCAAGGCCGGGATGATGACAAAGCCACCGCCAACACCCAGCAAGCCGGACAGCAGCCCCGCCAGCACGCCAGTGAACGCCAGCGCGCGGGCGCAGGGGAGGGTCCAGCGCAACCGCCCCTGCAGAGGGTTGAGCACGCAGGGCATGATCTGCCGCTCACCGCAGGCTGGTTCGCCGCGCAGCTCACGGTTCGCCTTTCGCCAGATACGCAGGCAGGCATAGAGCAGCACCCCGGCGAACACGAGCGCGAGCGGGGTGTTCGGCAAGCGATGGGCCAACATCAAGCCGAATGGCGCTGCGACTACGCCAATAGCCGCGATGAACATTGCTGCGCGGTAGCGCACCAGGCCCTGGCGCAACCCCAGCACCGCCCCGACCGCCGCCGCCAAACCCACGGCGAGCAAGCCGATGGGCGCCGCTTCGACCATCGACAGCCCCAGGCCGAACACCAGCAAGGGCACGGCGAGGATGCCGCCACCGGCCCCCGTCAAGGCCAGCACAGCGCCAATAGCAGCCCCCAACACAGCACCAACAAGTTGCTGTTCGATCACTGCTCGGCCTCGACTACCAAGGGTTGTGGCCGCGCCAACAACTCGCGGCCCTTGAGCATTCCCTTCCAGTACAACGGCGGCAGTATCCGTGCCTTGAGCAACCAGGCCAGGCGCGTGGGCTGGCGCCCGTCAAGCAACCAGCGGGGGAAACTCGGCGCCACCTTGCCGCCGTAGGTAAATTCCGCAAGCACGATCTTGCCCCGCTCGACCGTCAATGGGCAGGAGCCGTAGCCATCGTATTGAGCCAGCGTAGCCAAGCGCCCCAGGGCCACCAGCACGTTGTTGGCGACCACCGGTGCCTGCTTGCGCGCAGCCGCGGCAGTCTTGGCGTTGCTGGTGTTGGTGACATCCCCCAGGGCGTGGATATTGGCGAATCGGCGATGGCGCAGGGTCGCCGGGTCGACCTCCACCCAACCGGCGGCGTCGGCCAGCGGGCTTTGCCGAATGAAGTCCGGCGCGACCTGTGGCGGCACCACATGGAGCATGTCGAAGGCTTCGACCCGGGTTTCGCTGCTACCGTCTGGCAGCGTGCGCACGAAGGTAGCGCGCTTGTTCGGCCCATCCACCGCTACCAGGCGATGGGAATAGTTGAGGTCGACGCCGTACTTGTCGATATAGGCCATGAGCGCGGGCACATAGTCGGCAACACCGAACAACACCGCGCCAGCGTTGAAGAAGCTGGGCTTGATCGTGCCCAGGTAGCCTTGGCGCAACCAGTGGTCACACGACATGTACAGCGCCTTCTGTGGCGCACCCGCGCACTTGATTGGCATCGGCGGCTGGGTGAACAGCGCGCGGCCTTGTTTGAGCGTTTGCACCAATTGCCAGGTATAAGGCGCCAGGTCGTAGCGGTAATTGGACGTCACGCCGTTGCGGCCCAGGGTTTCGTTCAGCCCTTCGATGGCGCTCCAATCCAGCTTGAGGCCTGGGCAAACCACCAATTGCTCATAGCTGATGGCACGACCATCTTCCAAGGTGACCAACTGCGCGTGGGGGTCGAAGCCTTCGACCCGCGCCTTGATCCAGCACACCCCACGGGGAATGATCGAGGCCATGGTGCGAGCCGTGCTCGGCGCCGTGAACACACCAGCGCCGACCATGGTCCAGCCAGGCTGGTAATAGTGCACATCGGCTGGGTCGACCAGGGCGATGTCCAGGGAAGGGTCACGGGCGATCAGGCTCGAGGCGGTGGCGATACCGGCAGCACCGGCACCGACGATCACCACTTTGTGATGGTCGGCACGGGACGTATCGGCAGGGGACAGCAGGGCAGGCATGGCAGTGTTCCTTGAATCTCGTTATGGATGCAGCGGGCTTACAGCGTGTTCAGCGGGATTTTCAGATAGCTCACGCCATTGGCTTCGGGCTCGGGGAATTGCCCACTGCGCATGTTGATCTGTACCGAAGGCAGGATCAGCACAGGCATGTCGAGGGTGGCGTCGCGGGCTTCTCGCATGGAGACGAAACTGTCCTCGCTGACACCTTCATGGATATGAATATTGCCGGCACGCTGCTCGGCGACAGTGGTCACGTAGCACAGCTCGCGACCGCCCGGCAGGTAGTCGTGGCACATGAACAGGCGGGTGTGGTCAGGGAAGGCCAACAAGCGACGGATCGACCGATACAGGGTACGGGCGCTGGCGCCGGGGAAATCGCAACGGGCGGTGCCGTAATCGGGCGTGAACAAGGTATCGCCGACGAACACGGCAATCTCGCCCGCATCCTCGACCATGTAGCTCAGGCAGGCCGGGGTATGCCCAGGCGTGTGCAGCGCTCGGGCGTTCAGGTTGCCGATGCGGAAGCCTTCTTCATCCTCGAACAACACATCGAACTGGCTGCCGTCACGAGCGAACCCGGGCTCGGCATTGAACAGCGTGCCGAAGGTCTTTTGCACCTGGGTAATCTGCGCGCCGATGGCGATAGTGCCACCGAGCCGGCCCTTCAGATAGGCGGCGGCGGACAGGTGATCGGCGTGAACGTGCGTCTCGAGAATCCACTGCAACTTGGCCTCGTACGATTCGACCAGAGCGATCAGGCGGTCGGCCGACTCGGTGCTGGTGCGTCCGGATTTGGGGTCGTAGTCCAGCACGCTGTCGATCAGTGCGCACTGGCGCGTCTCGCCATCCATGACCAGGTAGCTGATGGTCGAGGTTGCCTTGTCGAACAAGGCTTCCACATGAAGGTTGTTGCCGATGATCATTTCACTCTCCCATTATCCACCAGGCCTTCTTGAAGGCTTAGGCAGTGCAAAGCGCTTTATCAAGATGCATGCCACAGTTTTCGTCTCCTCCTCCCTCCATAAATGCGGGCTTTTCCTGTAATTGAGCCCGGGCAATAGGCCCTATGTGCCTGTCAGAAGTGACAGCATCTGGCAGTCGACTGACAGCCAATGGCAGTGTTTGGCAGTCCTTGCTACGCTCGCTTGGTCCTTTATCTGGTGCCGTCATGCAAGCCGCTTCCCATCCCGCGATCCTCGCGCTGGTGTCCTATCTCGAACACGATGTGCTACCCAGCATCGTGCTGGACACCGACTACAACATCCTGGCCGCCAATGCCGCATATCGTCGTCAGTTCGCCAGCCAGGACCACGCGCCCATCGGCCAGAAATGCCACCGGGTCTCGCATCACTATGCTGTGCCTTGTGATCAGGCTGGCGAGCATTGCCCGTTGCGCAAGTCTCTGGACAGCAAGATGCCGGAGCGCGTGCTGCATATTCATCACACACCTCGAGGCCCTGAGCATGTGGATGTAGAACTGCGCCCGATCCTCGATGACGAGGGCAGGGTGGTGGCGTTCGTCGAGCGTCTGACCAGCGTTACCCTGGCCTCCGCCCAGCCACAAGAGCAAGGGCTGGTCGGTCGGGCTCCTGCGTTCAAATCGGCTGTCGCCAGCCTGCAGCGGGCCGCACCGGCACAGATCCCCGTGCTGCTGCAGGGTGAGTCAGGTACTGGCAAGGAGTTGTTCGCACGTGCCTTGCACTTGGGCAGCCCTCGGGCTAATGGCCCACTGGTGGTAGTGGACTGCACCGGTCTTACCGAGTCGTTGTTCGAGAGCGAGCTGTTCGGCTACGAGAAAGGCGCATTTACCGGTGCGACCCAGCGCAAGATCGGCCTGGCCGAAGCGGCCCATGGGGGCACGCTGTTTCTTGATGAAATCGGTGAAGTGCCCTTGGCCATGCAGGTAAAACTTCTACGCCTGATCGAGTCGGGCAGTTTCCGCCCAGTGGGTAGCACGCGAACGGTCCATTCGGATTTCCGCCTGGTCTCGGCGACCCACAAGCCTTTGAAACAGATGGCTGCGGAAGGCTCCTTCCGTGAAGACCTGTATTACCGCATCAGCGGTTTCCCGATCCGCCTGCCTGCTTTGCGTGAACGGGTAGAAGATCTGCCCCTGTTATGTGAAAGCCTGTTGCAACGGATGGCGGGCAAACAGTCGCCCCAGATGACCGTCGAAGCCCTGGATCGGCTTAGCCTGCATACCTTTCCGGGGAATATCCGCGAACTGCGCAACATTCTTGAGCGGGCCAGGTTATTTGCCGATGACGGCCTGATCCGCCCGGAACACCTTCCAGAGGATATCTATCCAGCGGTCGAAGCAACCGTTTCACGCGGACGTGGACATAAAGAGATGGCCGACCTGATACACGCATTGGAGACCTTCAAAGGGTCTCGAAGCGAACTGGCCGAGCATTTGGGGATGAGTGAACGGACCTTGTACAGGCGCCTGAAAGCGTTGGGTTTATAGAACGTTCCACGTGAAACACTTTCCTCCAGACGAAAAAAAAGCCAATCCATAAGGATTGGCTTTTAACTGTCGCTCGCTGATCAGAAGTCCAGGTTGGACACCGACAGCGCATTGCTTTCAATGAAGTCGCGACGCGGCTCGACTGCATCGCCCATCAAGGTGTTGAACAGCTGGTCGGCAGCGATGGCATCTTCGATGGTCACCTTGAGCATACGGCGCACGGTTGGGTCCATCGTGGTTTCCCACAGCTGGTCAGGGTTCATCTCGCCCAGACCTTTGTATCGCTGGATGGTGTGACGCTTGGTGGTTTCGTTCATCAGCCAGTCGAGGGCTTCCTTGAACTCAGTGACCGCCTTGCGACGCTCGCCACGCTGAACATAGGCACCCTCACCCAGCAGGGTCGCCAGCTTGGCGCCCACCGCGACGACCGAGCGGTAGTCGTTGCTTCCGAAGAAGTCGCGGTTGAAGGTGACGTAGCTGGCCAGGCCGTGGGAGGTGATTTCCACTTCCGGCAGCCAGATGTTGCGCTCCTTGTCTTCGCGCAGGCTGGCCTGGTAGGTCAGACCGGACTTCTGGCTGTTGTTCAGGCGCTCCTGGAACTTGCCCAGCCATGCCTGCATGCCTGCATGATCGGCCAGATGATCGAGGGTCACTTCCGGCAGGTAGATGAAGTGTTCGGTCAGCTCTTCCGGATACAGGCGCGACAGACGCTTGAGCGTTTTCATCACACCACGGAACTCGTTGACCAGCGCTTCGAGTTGCACGCCGGAAACGGCTGGCGCCGACTCGTCCAGGTGCAGGCTGGCATCCTCCAGGGCAGACTGGGTCATGTACTCTTCCATGGCCTCGTCGTCCTTGATGTACTGCTCCTGCTTGCCTTTCTTCACCTTGTACAGCGGCGGCTGAGCGATATAGATGTAGCCACGCTCGACCAGCTCCGGCAGCTGACGGAAGAAGAAGGTCAGCAGCAGGGTACGGATGTGCGAACCGTCAACGTCAGCATCGGTCATGATGATGATGTTGTGATAGCGCAGCTTGTCGATGTTGTACTCTTCGCGACCGATGCCACAGCCCAGCGCGGTGATCAGCGTGCCCACTTCCTGGGAGGAGATCATCTTGTCGAAACGTGCTTTCTCGACGTTGAGGATCTTACCCTTGAGCGGCAGGATCGCCTGGGTGCGACGGTTACGGCCTTGCTTGGCCGAGCCACCCGCGGAGTCACCCTCCACCAGGTACAGTTCGGAAAGGGCAGGGTCCTTTTCCTGGCAGTCGGCGAGCTTGCCTGGCAGGCCGGCGATGTCCAGCGCGCCTTTACGGCGGGTCATCTCACGCGCCTTGCGCGCGGCTTCACGGGCACGGGCAGCATCGATCATCTTGCCGACTACGGCCTTGGCCTCGTTGGGGTTCTCCAACAGGAAGTCGGCGAAGTACTTGTTCATCTCCTGTTCCACGGCGGTCTTCACCTCCGAGGAAACCAGCTTGTCCTTGGTCTGGGAGCTGAATTTCGGGTCCGGCACCTTGACCGAAATGATCGCGGTCAGGCCTTCGCGGGCATCGTCACCGGTGGTCGCGACCTTGTTCTTCTTGGCCAGGCCTTCCTGCTCGATGTAGTTGTTCAAGCTACGGGTAAGCGAAGAACGGAAGCCGACCAGATGCGTACCACCGTCACGCTGCGGAATGTTGTTGGTGAAGCACAGCAGGTTTTCGTTGAAGCTGTCATTCCACTGCAGGGCAACTTCGACACCAACGCCATCGTCACGCTGAACATTGAAGTGGAACACCTGGGAGTTGACCGGGGTCTTGTTGGTATTCAGGTATTCAACGAACGCACGCAGGCCACCTTCGTATTTGAAGAACTCTTCCTTGCCGGTGCGTTCGTCCTTGAGCAGGATGCCGACGCCCGAGTTCAGGAATGACAGTTCGCGAATCCGCTTGGCCAGGATGTCCCAGCTGAAGTGGATGTTCTTGAAGGTTTCAGCCGAAGGCTTGAAGTGGATATGGGTGCCGGTGGTTTCGCTATCACCGACAACGGCCATAGGTGCCTGTGGAACACCATGGACGTAGGTCTGCTCCCAGATCTTGCCGCTGCGGCGTACGGTCAGTACCAGCTTCTCGGACAGCGCGTTCACCACGGATACACCCACACCGTGCAGGCCACCGGAAACCTTGTAGGAGTTGTCATCGAATTTACCGCCTGCGTGCAGAACGGTCATGATGACCTCCGCAGCCGATACACCTTCTTCCTTGTGAACATCGACAGGAATGCCGCGACCGTTGTCGCGAACACTGATGGATTCGTCTGGGTGAATGATGACAGTGATGTCGTCGCAGTGACCGGCGAGCGCTTCGTCGATCGAGTTATCGACCACTTCGAAGACCATGTGGTGCAGGCCGCTGCCATCATCGGTGTCGCCAATGTACATGCCGGGACGCTTGCGCACGGCATCCAGCCCTTTCAGCACCTTGATGCTGGAGGAGTCGTACGTTTGATTTTCGCTCATGCCTTCACTCCCGATGGTCGTGGGTCTGGGTGATACGGCCTTGTTCCACGTGGAACAAAGCAACTGGCGTTTCCGTCTGCCAGCCTTCCCTCAGTAATTCGTGATCTACACAGGTGATAAAAACCTGGCAGTGTAATTCTTCCAGCAAGCGGCATAGCGCACGGCGATGCTGCTCATCCAACTCGGACGGCAAGTCATCCACGAGATAAATACAATGACCGCGGCGAGCCTGGCTGACGAGGTGGCCTTGGGCAATCCGCAAGGCACACACCACAAGCTTCTGCTGGCCCCGTGAGAGGATGTCGGCGGCGTTGTTCGCACCCAGTCGAAGGCGCAAATCTGCACGCTGTGGGCCGGCCTGGGTATGGCCCATCTGCTGATCCCGAAGAAGAGAAGAGGCGAGTACTTCGTTGAGTTCCCGGTCCTTGTCCCAGCCTCGGTAGTAGCTCAGGGTCAACCCGTCCAGCTCCACCAGTTCGCTCAGGGTTCGCTCGAAGACAGGCTTCAAGGCCTTGATGTAGTTGCGACGGTATTCATCTATCTCCGCGCTGGCCAGGCACAATTCCCGGTCCCAGGCAGCTTGCGAAGCAGCGTCAAGTGTACCATGACGCAACCATGAGTTCCGCTGCCGCAGTGCCTTCTGCAGACGCTGCCAGGCAGCCATGAACCGAGGTTCCACGTGGAACACTCCCCAATCCAGGAACTGCCGTCGAATCTTGGGGGCGCCTTCAAGCAGACGAAAACTATCCGGGTTGATCAGCTGCAGCGGCAGCAACTCGGCCAACTGGGCCGTACTGCGCGCATTCTGCCCATCAATACGGATAGTGAATTCTCCCTGGCGATCCCTGGCAATGCCCAGGCTGCTGGTGCCACCTTCGACAAGCTGAACTTCGCCAAATACCGTGCAGGTTGGTTGCTCGTATTGAATGACAGGGTTCAAGCGTGTGCTGCGGAAAGACCGAGCCAATCCCAATAAGTGCACAGCCTCAAGCACACTGGTCTTGCCGCTGCCGTTGGCGCCGTAGAGGATGTTGATGCGGGGCGAGGGAGAGAGAGTCACCGGGTGCAGATTGCGCACCGCGGTGACCATGATACGTCGAAGGGACATTTGGCCTGCTACAGGTTACAGGCGCATCGGCATGACGACGTAGGAAGAATCATCGTTGCCGGCTTCCTGGAGCAGGGCGCTGCTGTTGGAGTCGGACAGGATCAGGCGCACCTGCTCCGTGGTCATGACCCCCAGCACGTCCAGCAGGTAGCTGACGTTGAACCCGATCTCCAGCGAACTGCCGTTGTAGTCGACGCTGATTTCTTCTTCCGCTTCTTCCTGCTCAGGGTTGTTGGCCTGGATCTTCAATTGGCCGGAAGCCAGCTGCAGGCGAATGCCGCGGTACTTTTCGTTGGACAGGATCGCGGTGCGGCTGAACGCTTCGCGCAACGCCTGGCGATCACCGATCACCAGCTTGTCGCCACCTTTAGGCAGGACACGCTCGTAGTCCGGGAACTTGCCATCGACCAGCTTCGACGTGAAGGTGAACTCACCGGTAGTCGCCCGAATGTGATGCTGGCCCAAAACGATGCTGACCATGCCTTCCGGGTCGGTCAGCAGGCGCGCCAGCTCCAGGATACCTTTGCGTGGAACGATGACCTGGTGACGTTCGGCCTGGCCGATCGCTGCCTGCATGGAGCACAGCGCCAAGCGGTGACCATCGGTGGCAACGGCGCGCAGGGTGTCGGTCGACACCTCCAGCAGCATACCATTGAGGTAATAGCGCACGTCCTGTTGGGCCATGGCGAAGCTGGTGCGCTCGATCAGACGGCGCAGCTTGCTTTGCTCCAGGTTGCAGGTCAGCGAGCCTGGGCCTTCCTCGACAGTCGGGAAGTCATTGGCCGGCAGGGTCGACAGGGTAAAACGACTGCGGCCTGCTTTTACCAACAGCTTCTGCTCGTCGACCTTGATATCGATCAGGACATCGTTGGGCAGGCTCTTGCAGATGTCCATCAGCTTGCGCGCCGGGACAGTGATCTCGCCAGGCTCCGCCGGCTCTTCCAGTTGCACGCGGCCAACCAGTTCGACTTCCAGGTCGGTACCGGTCAACGACAGTTGCTGGCCTTGTACGACCAGCAGCACGTTGGACAGGACCGGCAAGGTCTGGCGGCGCTCGACGACGCCTGCGACCAGTTGCAGGGGTTTCAACAGGGCTTCGCGTTGAATGGTGAAATGCATGGTCTAGTCCCTTGCCTTCAATTAGCTGCTCCGACGCCCATCAGGTCGTCAGCGTACGCAGCAGGTTCTTGTAGTCCTCGCGGATGTCCGCGTCGGATTCCTTCAATTCGTTGATCTTGCGGCAGGCGTGCAACACCGTGGTGTGGTCCCTACCGCCGAACATGTCGCCGATTTCCGGCAAGCTGTGGTTGGTCAGCTCCTTGGACAAGGCCATGGCAACCTGACGTGGGCGAGCGACGGACCGCGAACGCCGTTTGGACAACAAGTCGGCGATCTTGATCTTGTAGTACTCGGCCACGGTACGCTGAATGTTATCCACACTGACCAGCTTGTCCTGAAGCGCCAGCAGGTCCTTGAGCGATTCACGAATCAGCTCGATGGTGATATCCCGGCCCATGAAGTGCGAATGGGCGATCACCCGTTTCAGTGCGCCTTCCAGCTCACGTACGTTGGAGCGAATACGCTGGGCGATGAAGAACGCCGCGTCGTGGGGCAGCTCGACCTTGGCCTGGTCGGCCTTCTTCATCAGGATCGCCACGCGGGTTTCCAGCTCGGGAGGCTCGACGGCAACCGTCAGGCCCCAGCCGAAACGTGACTTCAGGCGCTCTTCCAGCCCTTCGATTTCCTTCGGATAGCGGTCACTGGTGAGGATCACCTGCTGACCACCTTCGAGCAGGGCGTTGAAGGTGTGGAAAAACTCTTCCTGGGAGCGCTCCTTGCGGGCAAAGAACTGGATATCGTCGATCAGCAACGCATCGACGGAGCGATAGAAACGCTTGAACTCGTTGATCGCATTGAGCTGCAGCGCCTTGACCATGTCTGCCACGAACCGCTCGGAATGCAGGTAGACAACCTTGGCATTGGGGTTCTTCTTGAGCAGATGGTTACCCACAGCATGCATGAGGTGGGTTTTACCCAGGCCCACGCCACCATAAAGGAAGAGCGGGTTATAGCCATGCTTGGGGTTGTCGGCGACCTGCCATGCAGCGGCACGGGCCAGTTGGTTCGATTTACCTTCGACAAAGGTCTCGAAGGTGAAGGTGCGGTTCAGGTAGCTGGTGTGCTTGAGGGCGCCTTCGACCTGAACGGTGCGCTGCTCGGTACGACCGGTGCTAGCCGGCGCCGAGGCGGAATCGCCCATGGCGTCGAAATTGTCACGCGAAGACGGCTCTTCGATCTCGAGGACAGGGGCAAGCTCCAGCGCAGGCTCGACGACCGGTTCACTGGCTGCGACGACCTGGGCTGGCTGTTGCACCTGGGTCTGCTGGGCCATGGACGCCGCCACGGCAGCACTGACCGGCGCATTGGGCGCGGCACGCGGCGCGGAGCTGCGGCGGCTACCTATTAATAAGGAAAGGGCAGGCGCGATGCCGCTGCCATGCTCGCCCAACAGTTCGAGCAGGCGGCCCAGGTATTTTTCATTGACCCAATCGAGAACGAAACGGTTGGGCGCATACACGCGCAACTCGTCGCCTTCGGCTTCGACCTGTAGCGGACGGATCCAGGTGTTGAATTGCTGGGCAGGCAGTTCATCGCGCAGAAGCTCCAC